>NZ_RSAJ01000409.1 GCF_003933965.1 Streptomyces sp. RP5T | reverse complement strand
CCTCCAGGGCGCTCCGGAGGCGGTCGCGTGCCTCCGTGCGGTGGCGCAGCCGGCGCAGGGCGCTGCCGAACAGCAGCTCCGTGCGGGCTCGTTCGAAGTCGCGGGTGCCGTGCGCGTGGAGGTCGAGGGCGGTGCGGTAGTGCTGCACGGCCTCCTCGCCGGGGGCCAGCAGGGCTCGGCAGCGGGCGCTGAGGGCGAGGTCGTCGGGGCTGTCCACGGCCGTCGCCCAGCGGTGATAGTCGGCGTGGGCGCCGCGCGCGATCCGGGTGTCGTCGGTGCGGACGGCGGCCTCGACGTAGTGCGGGGTGGCCAGGTGCCGGATGGCCCGGTGCCCGTGGCCGGGCCCGAACCCGGCAAGGGCGCGCAGCCGGGCCGCCGCACCGGCGAAGCGGCCGTCGGTGAGGTCGAGGAAGGCGAGGGCCCACTGGGCGAGGGCGGCGGGCAGGCCGAGTCCCCGGGCCAGGGCGTACGAGCGTGCGGCGGCGGCGCGGGCACGGCAGGCGTCGGCGTCTCCGGTGATCGCGGCGAACATGGCGAGGGCGGCCTGGAGATGACAGGCGCCGTTGTCCTGTCCGGTGGCGTGTGCCTGGTGCAGGGCCTCCGCCGCGGCGGCCTGTCCGGCCTGGGGACGGCCGGTCCAGAAGTCGGCGTAGGCGCGGAACTCCATGGCCTGTGCCACGACGGCGATCGCGCCCCGGGCGCGGGCCGAGGCGGCGGCCCGGAGGGTTGCGGTGGCGGCGCGGGTGTGGTCGCCGAGCATCAGGGCGGCGATGCCGGCATGGAGGAGGAGGGTGGGGTCGCCGCCGGGGCCGCAGTGTCCGGCCGCCGCCCGCAGGAGGTCGCGGGCGTCCTCGTAGCGCCCCTCGCAGGCGGCCGCGAGTCCGCCGAGCGTGCCGGGCGGCACGATCCCGAGCCGCCCGGCGACCCGGGCGGCCTCCCGGCAGCGGCGCAGGTCACCGGTGTAGATGGCGGCTTCGGTGGCACGGGCGAGGAGGTGAGGGGCGGGGTCGGAGGACATGTCGGCGGCACGTGCTGTCTCCCCCGCCTCTGGAGAATCGTTCCCTCCCCCGGGTCTCGCGCGGTGCGCCGCTGCCCCCAGGAGCGCGTCGAACGCCTCCGTGGCGTTGCCCGCGCGCAGCGCGAACAGGCCCGAGAGGGCGTCGTCGGCCGTGCCGTCGGCCGCGAGACGGCGGGCCCGGTCGCCGTCGCCGGCCTGCCAGGCGTCGGCGGCGGCACGTGTCACCAGACGGGAGCGCTCCGGCAGATCCGGGCAGAGCGCGGCGGCACGCTCCAGCAAGGCACGCGCCAGATCGAGCTGGCCGGTGCCGCGGGCCCTGTCCGCGGCACCGCGCAGCTCCGCCGCGAGCCGTCCGCTCGGGCCGAGCGCCCCCACGCCGCGATGCCAGGCCCGACGGGGAGTCTCTCCGTCGCCGTGCAGCACGCGGGCCAGCAGGCGGTGGACGTCACGGCGGTCGGCCGGAGAACCGGACTCGTACGCCGCGATCCTGGTCCAGGCGTCCCGGAAGACGACTCCGCCCGCCCCCGAGTGCGCCACGCCGACCGCCTCCGCGCTCTCCAGCGGGCGGGTGTCCAGGCGGGCGGCCGTGACCGCGCGGGGGAAGGCGTGGGTGGCCACCGGGTACTGGTCGGCCGCCGCGAGGAGCAGGAGGAGGCGGGTGTCGTCGGGCAGGGCCCGGATCTGCGCGCGTAGCGCGCGCAGCAGGCCCGGGGCGAGGTCGACGGGGTCGGTGGGGAGCGGGTCCAGGCCGGCCGACTGGCGGTCGGTCAGCAGCGTCACGAGTTCGGCGGCAGCACGCGGATCGCCGTAAACGGAACGCAGCAGCCGCACCCTGACGCCCTCGGGGAGGGCCTGGATCACGGGCTGCGGTGGCGAAGTGCGGTACGGATGCGGAGGGTTCACCGGAGTCACCACACAACTCACGTTACTGGCGAGTTAATTGACACGTAAAGACCGGCGACTTCACCGATGCGCCGCGCGTAGACCCCCGCTGACACTCCTGACAACCCCACCCGTCTCAGGAGGCATCATGCAGCGCTTCGGGCGTCGCATCGCCGCGGCCGCCACGGCCGTGGTCACTTCTCTCCTTCTGTCGCTCTCCTTCGCCGCGGTTCCCGCTCATGCGGCGACCCACAACCCCATCGTCTTCGTGCACGGGCTCAGCAGTGACGCGAGCAGCTGGGACGACTGGATCGCCGACTTCAAGGCGGACGGTTACAGCGCGTCCGAGCTCGACGCCTGGTCGTACAGCTGGTCGCAGTCGAACGTGACCACCGCCCAGCAGCTGGCCACCGAGGTCCAGCGAGTGCTCAAGGCGACCGGCGCCTCGAAGGTCGACCTGGTCACCCACTCGATGGGCGCGCTGAGCGCCCGCTACTACCTGAAGAACCTCGGCGGCACGGCGTACGTGGACGACTTCGTCTCGGCCGCCGGCGTCAACCACGGGACGACCACGGCCTCCTGGTGCTCGTGGCTGTACACCTCGTGCGCGGAGATGTACACCGGCAGCTCCTTCCTCACGGCCCTCAACTCCGGCGACGAGACGCCGGGCAGCGTCACCTACGCCAGCTACTGGTCCAACTGCGACGACGCGCTCACCCCGGACACCACGGCGATCCTGAACGGCGCGACCAATGTCGAGGTCGGGTGCGTCTCGCACACCGACATGAACAACGACCACGGCGTCTACGAGCAGGTGCGCGACTTCGTGCAGTAGGCGCCCGCAGGGGTGCGACGAGGTCCCGCGGGGGACAATCGCAGTGAGGCACGTCCTGCGAGGGAGGCAGCCATGGCGCTGCGGTCCGCCGGTTCCGGCAAGGTGTCCCGGGATCCCGTCCACCATCCCCTGTTCGCCCGGTGCTACGCCCGGGCCAGTGTCGCCGCCGAGACGCGGATGGGCATGGCCGGTGTGCGCGAGCGCCTGCTCGCCGGGCTGTCCGGGCGGGTGATCGAGATCGGGGCGGGCAACGGCCTGAACTTCGCGCACTATCCCGGCGCGGTCTGCGAGGTCGTGGCGATCGAACCGGAGCGCCGGCTGCGGCAGTTGGCGGTGGAGGCGGCCCTGCGCTCGGAGGTGCCGGTCGACGTGGCGCCCGGGGCCGCGGAGGCGCTGCCCGTCAAGAGCGAGGCCTTCGACGCCGCGGTGTTCTCGCTGGTGCTGTGCAGTGTGCGCGATGTCTCGCGTGCGCTCGGCGAGGTGCGCCGGGTGCTGCGGCCGGGCGGGGTCGTGCGGTTCTTCGAGCACGGCGTGGGCGGCGGCCCGGCGATGCGCTTCACCCAGCGTGCCCTGGACCGCACGCTGTGGCCCCCGCTGGCCGGCGGCTGCCATCTGGCCCGTGACCCGGTCGCGGCCCTGCGGGCCTCCGGGTTCGAACTCGGCCCCTACCGGCGGATGTTGATGCCGGAGCAGGGACCGACGCTGCCCACGTCCTTCTGCGTGCTGGGCACCGCCTGGCGGCCGCCGCTCAGCGGGGACTGATCACAGGGTCCACCGGCGCAGCTCGCGTGCGATGTCGTGCAGCGAGGCGTCGCCCTTCTTGGCCACCTTGGCGAGGTCCCGGACCAGTTCGGGCGAGGTGACGACCCTCAGTCCGCTCGCGACCAGGTAGGCGTACCCGACCGCGCAGGCGAAGAGCGCGTTGGTGCGCTCCAACGCCGGTACGTGGATGAGCAGTTGCAGCAGCGCGGCGGCGCGCAGATGCGGGCTGTCGTAGACGGGGATGTCGAAGATCTCGGCCTGGTGCCGCGCCACGGCGGCGACCAGCGCCCCCCAGTCGACGACCTGGGGATCGCCCGGGGTCTTCTGCTCCGCGAGCATCAGCAGCCAGGCGAGATCGATGTGCAGATCGCTCAACGAGTCTCGTGGTCCTTGCTGTCCTTGCCGAAGCCGTCCTTGCCGAACTCCTCCGCGAACACGGATTCGTACTGCTTCATGAAGTCGGCCGCGGCCTCCACGAAGGCCTGGCCCGCCTCGCCGGTGTCCTTCATGACCAGTTCCTCGATGTAGCGGTTGACGCTCACGCCGCGGGCGAGGGCACGTTCACGAGCGGCGCGGGCAGTGCCCTCGTCCACCCGTACGTTCAGCTGAGTCTTCGCCATACCTCGAAGCTAGCGCCGGAACGCTAGCACTGGCAAGAGGGGGCTCCCACGGCTGCCAGGTGCCCAGGTGCCCAGGTGCCCCTTACACGGGTATCAGGGGACCGACCTGGGGTGGAGACGGCCTCGCCCGCCAGGGGGATGTCGAGTGTGGGTCGGATCACATTACCCTCGCGTCATGGCTACTGCTGCGGAGGACGCCCCGAGCACCGACCCGGCCGACGCGATCGCGGCCCGCGCCCGCGGTCTGACCAAGGCGTACGGCTCGGGCGAGACCGCCGTGCTCGCCCTGGACGCGGTGGACGTGGACATCGCGCGGGGCCGCTTCACCGCGGTCATGGGGCCCTCGGGCTCCGGCAAGTCCACGCTCATGCACTGCCTGGCCGGGCTCGACACCGTCTCGGCCGGTCAGGTCTGGCTCGGCGGCACCGAGATCACGGGCCTCAAGGACCGGGAGCTGACCCGGCTGCGCCGGGACCGGATCGGGTTCATGTTCCAGTCGTTCAACCTGATCCCGACGCTGACCGCGGCCGAGAACATCACCCTGCCCATGGACATCGCGGGCAAGAAACCCGACGAGAAGTGGCTGGACCAGGTCATCGACACCCTGGGCCTCAGGGACCGACTCGGGCACCGGCCCTCGCAGCTCTCGGGCGGACAGCAGCAGCGCGTCGCGTGCGCCCGCGCGCTCGCCTCCCGGCCCGAGCTGATCTTCGCGGACGAGCCGACCGGCAACCTCGACTCCCGGGCGGGCCTGGAGGTCCTCGGGTTCCTGCGCGACGCCGTCGACCAGCTGGGGCAGACCGTCGTCATGGTCACCCACGACCCGGGCGCCGCCGCCCACTCCGACCTGGTGCTCTTCCTCGGCGACGGACGGATCGTGGACCGCATGGAGCGGCCCACCGCGGAGGCCGTGCTGGAACGCATGAAGCGGTTCGACGTGATCCGCGGCCAGTTCGACGCCGACCCCGACGAGGGATGACCCCGTGCTGAAGGCGACGCTCCGCAGTTTCCTCGCCCACAAGGGACGCCTGCTGCTCTCCGCGCTGGCCGTGGTCCTGTCCGTGGCGTTCGTCTCGGGCAGCCTGATCTTCTCGGACACCCTCAGCCGCACCTTCGACCGGCTCTTCGCCACGACCGCCCCCGACCTCACGATCAGCCCGAAGGAAGACCTCGGCGAGGCCATCCCGTCCGGCCGGACCGCCACCCTGCCGGCCGCGCTCGCGGACCGGGTCGCCCGGGTCGACGGGGTCGGCGCCGCGCGCTTCGACGCCGAGGAGGACGGCATCACCGTCGCCGACTCGCAGAACGAGTCGGTGGGCTCGACCACCGGCGCCCCCACCATCGGCACCGACTGGAACCCGACCTCGCGCAGTCCCGTGAAGCTCACCTCCGGCCACGCGCCGCACGGCCCGGCCGAAGCCCTGCTCGACTCGGAGACCGCCGACCGCAAGGACCTGCGCATCGGTGACCCGCTGACCGTGATCGCGGGGCCCGGCTCGTTCAAGGTGCGGATCGTCGGCATCGTCACGTTCACCACCACCAACCCCGGTGCCACGCTGCTCTACCTCGACCCGCCGACCGCGCAGGCGAAGCTGCTCGGCTCCTCGAAGGCCGCCACCAGCATCTCGGTCGACGCCGCCGAAGGCGTCAGCAACGACCGGCTCAAACAGCGCGTGGCCGCCGCGCTCGGCCCGGGCACCTACGAGTACCGGACCGCCGAGGAACAGGCGAAGTCGGACGTGGACCAACTGGGCGGATTCCTCGACGTCATCAAGTACGTCATGCTCGGCTTCGCGGGCATCGCCGTACTGGTGGGCGTCTTCCTGATCGTCAACACCTTCTCCATGCTGGTCGCCCAGCGCACCCGGGAACTGGGCCTTCTGCGCGCGCTCGGCGCCGACCGCCGCCAGGTCCGCCGCTCGGTGCTCACCGAGGCCACCCTGCTCGGCCTGGTCGGCTCCACCGTCGGGCTCGCGACGGGCATCGGGCTCGCCGTCGGGCTCATCGCGCTCATGAACGCCTTCGGCATGAACATCCGCACCGGCGAGATGGTCATCGCCTGGAGCACCCCCGTGGCGGCGTACGTCGTCGGCGTGGGCGTCACCTTCGTCGCGGCCTACCTCCCGGCCCGGCGCGCGGCCGGCGTCTCGCCCATGGCGGCCCTCTCGGACGCCGAGATCTCCGGGATCGGAAAGCCGCTGCGGGTGCGGGCGATCGTGGGCGGGGTCGTCGGCGCGGCCGGCGCGGCCGCACTGGTGGGCTGTGTGGCCTCGTCGAGGACGGCGTCCGCGGCCTCCTTCCTCGGCCTCGGCGTCGTCCTGACGCTCCTCGCCACCGTCATCGCGGGCCCGCTGCTGGTGCGTCCGGTCATCCGGGTGCTGGGCGGTGCCTTCCCGGCCCTCTTCGGCTCGATCGGGCGGATGAGCCAGCGCAACGCCCTGCGCAACCCCCGCCGCACCGGCGCCACCGCGGCCGCCCTGATGGTCGGCCTCGCCCTGGTCGGCGGGATGTCCGTGGCCAGCGCCTCCATGTCCAAGTCCTTCGACGACCAGATCGACAGGACGCTGGGCGCCGACTTCGTCGTGCAGAACGGCAACTTCCTGCCGTTCCCGCAGGAGGTCACGGACGCGGTGCGCGCCACCGAGGGCGCCGGGCTCGTCGTACGGTCCCGGTTCGCGCCGATCGCCGTACGGCTGCCGGACGGCAAGCGTGTCGAGACCACCGCCGCCGGGTACGACCCGCAGCTCGACCAGGTCGCGCACATCACCTACGCGCGGGGCGGCACCGCGGCCGCGCTCGCCGCCGGGCACCTGGGCATGGACGTGGACTTCGCGCGCGACCACGGCGTGCGGGTCGGCAGCAGGATTCCCGTCGAGTTCCAGGGCGGGCGGCGCGCCGAGCTGACCGTCGGCGCCCTCACCGACCAGGCCTCCGCGGACGGGTTCGGGACCCAGGGCGGCATCTACTTCGGCCTGGACACCCTGGAACGGTTCGCGCCGGGCGGCCAGGACTCCGCGCTGTACGTCAACGCCGCCTCCGGCACCGGCGCCGACCGGCTGCGCGCCGACCTGGAGAAGACGCTCGACCCCTATCCGCAGGTCCAGGTGCGCGACCTCGCCGACTACAAGGACCTGGTCCACGACCAGATCGCCGTCCTGCTCTACCTCGTGTACGCGCTGCTCGGGCTCGCCATCGTCATCGCGGTGCTCGGCGTGGTCAACACCCTGGCCCTGTCGGTCGTGGAGCGCACCCGGGAGATCGGGCTGCTGCGCGCCATCGGGCTCGCCCGGCGGCAGCTGCGCCGGATGATCCGCCTGGAGTCGGTGGTGATCGCGGTGTTCGGGGCGGTGCTGGGGCTCGCGCTCGGGCTGGTGTGGGGCGTGTGCACCCAGCAGGTCCTCGCCCTGCAGGGCATGAACGCGCTCGCGATCCCCTGGGGCACGCTCGTGGCGGTCGTCGTCGGCTCGGCGGTGGTGGGCATCGTGGCGGCCCTGCTGCCGGCGTTGCGGGCCTCGCGCATGAACGTACTGGCGGCGATCGCGCACGAGTGATGCAATCGCGGGGCAGACAACTCAAGTCGCTTGCCGCTGAGGAGAGTTCATG
>NZ_RSAJ01000408.1 GCF_003933965.1 Streptomyces sp. RP5T | reverse complement strand
GTGTCGAAGGCAGGACCCTTAAGCCCTGGCACACCGAGCGCTTTCGTCAGTGAACCGGCAGGTGACGACCGGTAACCCCCGTCCCGACCGCACAGCGCCCCAGCCCTCGGCAACACCCGGCTCGGTGTCACCGCAACGGAGACGGAGAGAACGAGGCGCCCCGCGGACCGGTTGCTGTGGTCCGCGGGGCGCCTCGGGGTGTGGTCAGTCCTTGATCTCGCAGATCGCCGCGCCCGACGTGATCGACGCGCCGACCTCCGCCGACAGGCCCTTGATCGTGCCGGACCGGTGCGCGTTGAGCGGCTGCTCCATCTTCATGGCCTCCAGGACGACGACGAGGTCGCCGTCCTTGACCTCCTGGCCCTCCTCGACCGCGATCTTGACGATCGTGCCCTGCATCGGGGACGCGAGGGTGTCGCCGGAAGCCACCGGGCCGGACTTCTTGGCCGCCCGGCGCTTGGGCTTGGCGCCCGCCGCGAGGCCGGTGCGGGCCAGGGACATGCCGAGGGAGGAGGGCAGGGAGACCTCCAGGCGCTTGCCGCCGACCTCGACGACGATCGTCTCGCGGTCCGCGTCGTCCTCGGCCTCGGTCTCGGCCGGGGCGGCGAAGGGCTTGATGTCGTTGACGAACTCGGTCTCGATCCAGCGCGTGTGGACCGTGAACGGGTCGCTGGAGCCGGTCAGTTCGGGGGCGAACGCCGGGTCCTTGACGACCACGCGGTGGAACGGGATGGCCGTGGCCATGCCCTCGACCTGGAACTCCTCCAGGGCACGCGCGGCACGCTGCAGCGCCTGCTCGCGGGTGGCGCCGGTGACGATCAGCTTGGCCAGCAGGGAGTCCCACGCCGGGCCGATGACCGAGCCGGACTCGACGCCCGCGTCCAGGCGCACGCCCGGACCGGACGGCCCCTCGAACTTGGTGACGGTGCCCGGGGCCGGGAGGAAGTTACGGCCCGGGTCCTCGCCGTTGATGCGGAACTCGAAGGAGTGGCCGCGCAGTTCCGGGTCGCCGTAGCCCAGTTCCTCGCCGTCGGCGATGCGGAACATCTCGCGCACCAGGTCGATGCCGGCGACCTCCTCGGTCACCGGGTGCTCGACCTGGAGACGGGTGTTGACCTCCAGGAAGGAGATCGTGCCGTCCTGGCCGACCAGGAACTCGCAGGTGCCGGCGCCCTCGTAGGCGGCCTCCTTGAGGATGGCCTTGGAGGCGCGGTACAGCTCGGCGACCTGCTCGTCGGAGAGGAAGGGCGCGGGGGCCTCCTCGACCAGCTTCTGGTGGCGGCGCTGGAGGGAGCAGTCACGGGTGGAGACGACGACCACGTTGCCGTGCTTGTCGGCCAGGCACTGGGTCTCCACGTGCCGGGGGCGGTCCAGGTAGCGCTCGACGAAGCACTCGCCGCGGCCGAAGGCGGCCACCGCCTCGCGCACCGCGGAGTCGTACAGCTCGGGGACCTCTTCGAGGGTGCGGGCGACCTTCAGGCCGCGGCCGCCGCCGCCGAACGCCGCCTTGATGGCGATGGGCAGGCCGTGCTCCTCGGCGAAGGCCACGACCTCGTCGGCACCGGAGACCGGGTCCGGGGTGCCGGCCACCAGGGGCGCGCCGGCGCGCTGGGCGATGTGCCGGGCCGCCACCTTGTCGCCCAGGTCGCGGATGGCCTGCGGCGGCGGGCCGATCCAGATCAGACCCGCGTCCAGGACCGCCTGCGCGAACTCGGCGTTCTCGGAGAGGAAGCCGTATCCGGGATGGATGGCGTCCGCGCCCGACTCACGCGCGGCGCCCAGGACCTTCTCGATGTCCAGGTAGCTGGTGGCCGGGGTGTCACCGCCCAGGGCGAACGCCTCATCCGCGGCGCGGACATGCAGAGCGTCCCGGTCCGGGTCGGCGTACACGGCCACGCTCGCGATACCGGCATCCCGGCAGGCCCGGGCAACGCGGACAGCGATTTCGCCACGGTTGGCGATGAGCACCTTGCGCACGATTGAGGCTCCCTCCTTGAAACAAGCCGAGTTTAGGGACTGCCGACACGGCTCTTCGACCCGTCCCCTGTGGTGAGCTTCCCCACACGGAGCGTGATGCCAGCTTGCACGACACGCGAAATCCCTTGTCGCACCTCGGTACGCAGGGCTCCTCCCGGAAACCCTAGCCCTCCGCTGTGGCCAAGGTCTCTGTGAGAGCGTGCTGCGGACCACTCCGAATCTTTGTGGAGTCCCTACGAATGGCCCAATGATTCTTTGCCCGCGGCCGAACCCTTGTCCCGCGGTTTACCCGTTAGTAGCGTTCGCGCTGTATTGAACGTACTTCGGGTAACAAGAGCACGGCTCGAAAGTGGGTGGGGCCCGGTGATACGCAGGCCGGTGGCGTGGGTCGTGGCGTTCGTCCTCCTCGTGGAGGCGTTCGGCGTGGCGATGCTCAACTGGATCATGGGCAATCTCGTCGACGCCCAGAACATGTCGCTGGCCGGGCTGGACCCGGACGCGATGTCGATGTCCTCGAAGATCGGCGGGGTCGTCTTCGGCCTCTACTTCGCGCTGTGCGCACTGGTCGCCCTGCTGGTGGCGGTGCGCGACCGGCAGCCCGCCGGGCTCGGGCGTGTCCTGCTCATCAGCGTTGCCGTGGTGCACGGCCTGCTGGCCGCGGTCGCCTGGGCGCTGATCGGCCGGCCGCAGTTCCTCTTCATGGTCGTGATGCTCGGGCTGATCGTGCTGATGCTCGTGACCTACGACGGACGGCCGGGGCCGGTGGCGCAGGAGCCGCACGACACGAAGGGGCCGGGCGGCTCCGAGGGCGCCGGGGAGCCGGAGGCCCCGCAGGAGGCCGACGGCCCGCCGCTCACGCCTCCGCCGGCGCCCACAACTCCGTGATGCCCACGCCCAGATCGGCCAGCAGCCGGCGCAGCAGCGGCAGGCTGAGGCCGATCACATTGCCGTGGTCGCCGTCGATGCCCTCGATGAACGGGGCCGAACGGCCGTCCAGGGTGAACGCCCCGGCGACGTAGAGCGGTTCGCCCGAGGCGACGTACGCGGCGATCTCCTCGTCGGTCGGCTCGCCGAAGCGGACCACCGTGGAGGCGACAGCCGAGACGTACCGGCCGCTCGTCGTGTCGTAGACGCAGTGGCCGGTCTGCAGGGTGCCCGCGCGGCCGCGCATGGCCTTCCAGCGGGCCGTGGCCTCCTCGGCGTCGGCCGGCTTGCCGAGGGCCTCGCCGTCCAGGTCGAGCACCGAGTCGCAGCCGATCACCAGCGCACCCTTGAGCTCGGGCTTCGCGGCCACGACGGAGGCCTTGGCCTCGGCGAGGGCGAGGGCCAGTTCGGCGGGGGTGGGGGCGGTGACGGCGTCCTCGTCGACCCCGCTCACGAGTACCTCGGGAGTGAGGCCGGCCTGGCGCAGCAGGCCCAGCCGGGCGGGGGACTGGGAGGCGAGCACGAGTCGGCGGCGCGGCTGATCGGTCATGCGGTCAGCGTAGTCCGATCAGCGGAGCCCGATCACGATCATCGCGAGCACCATGGCCAGGGCCAGGAAGATGCTCAGTCGCCGAAGCATGTCCTGCATGTCGCGCAGTTCCTTCGGCGGTTCGTTCTCGGGGTCGGACCACAGCATGCCTCCAGCGTGCGGCCAGACCGGGCCGGGCGCCTGAGTACGGGTACTCAAATCGGCGCCCCCGCTCCCCGCGCCCCCGGGCAGGTCCGGTCAGCCGGGCCAGCAGGAGCGAGCCCAGGCCGTCGGACCCGGCTGAGGCAGGCGGCGGCCCGCGATCCTCGACGGGTCGGACCAGGCGGCCTTCGGCTCCTCCGCGCCGGACGGCTCCGTCGCCGCCGCGGCGCGGGCCCGGACCACCGCCAGGGCGGCGGCGAGCTCCTCCGGGGTCGGGTTTCCCCGTACGACCTTGATGTTCATGACGGCTCCCGGCAGGGCTAGAGGGGGATGTTGCCGTGCTTCTTCGGAGGCAGGGACTCGCGCTTGGTGCGCAGCTGGCGCAGGCCCCTGACCACGTGCCGGCGGGTGTCCGACGGCATGATCACGGAGTCGATGTACCCGCGCTCGGCCGCGATGTAGGGGTTGAGGAGGGCGTCCTCGTACTCCTGGATCAGCCGGGCGCGCACCGCCTCCAGGTCCTCCCCGTTCGCCTCCGCCTCCGCGATCGTGCGACGGTGCAGGATGTTGACCGCGCCCTGGGCGCCCATGACGGCGATCTGGGCGGTGGGCCAGGCGAGGTTGAGGTCCGCGCCGAGGTGCTTGGAGCCCATGACGTCGTAGGCACCGCCGAAGGCCTTGCGGGTGATGACGGTGATGAGCGGGACCGTCGCCTCCGCGTAGGCGTAGATCAGCTTGGCGCCGCGGCGGATGATGCCGTCGTGTTCCTGGTCGACGCCGGGCAGGAAGCCCGGCACGTCCACGAAGGTGATCACCGGGATGTTGAAGGCGTCGCAGGTGCGGACGAAGCGGGCCGCCTTCTCGGAGGCGGTGATGTCGAGACAGCCGGCGAACTGCATCGGCTGGTTGGCGACGATCCCGACCGGGTGGCCCTCGACCCGGCCGTAGCCGGTGAGGATGTTCGGCGCGAACAGCGGCTGCGTCTCGAAGAACTCGGCGTCGTCCAGGATGTGCTCGATCACCGTGTGCATGTCGTACGGCTGGTTCGCGCTGTCCGGGACGAGGGTGTCCAGCTCGCGGTCCTCGTCGGTGATCGCGAGGTCCGCCTCCTCCGGGTAGACCGGCGGCTCGGACAGGTTGTTGGACGGCAGGTACGACAGCAGCTGCTTGACGTACTCGACGGCGTCCTTCTCGTCCCCGGCCATGTGGTGGGCCACGCCGGACACCGAGTTGTGGGTGCGGGCGCCGCCCAGCTCCTCGAAGCCGACGTCCTCGCCGGTGACCGTCTTGATGACGTCCGGGCCGGTGATGAACATGTGCGAGGTCTGGTCGACCATGACCGTGAAGTCGGTGATCGCGGGGGAGTACACCGCGCCGCCCGCGCAGGGGCCGACGACCAGGCTGATCTGCGGGATGACACCGCTCGCGTGGGTGTTGCGGCGGAAGATCTCGCCGTACGCGCCCAGCGAGGCCACGCCCTCCTGGATGCGGGCGCCGCCGGAGTCGTTGATGCCGATGACCGGGCAGCCGGTCTTCAGCGCGAAGTCCATCACCTTGACGATCTTCTGGCCGTAGACCTCGCCCAGCGCACCGCCGAACACGGTGAAGTCCTGGGAGAACACGGCGACGGGGCGGCCGTCGACCGTGCCGTACCCGGTGACGACCCCGTCGCCGTAGGGGCGGTTCGTCTCGAGCCCGAAGTTGGTGGAGCGGTGCCGGGCGAACTCGTCCAGCTCGACGAAGGAGCCCTCGTCGAGGAGCAGGTCGATGCGCTCACGGGCCGTCAACTTGCCCTTGGCGTGCTGTTTCTCGACGGCGCGTGCGGAGCCGGCGTGCGTCGCCTCCTGGATGCGGCGCTGGAGATCCGCGAGCTTGCCCGCGGTGGTGTGGATGTCGATCTCTTCCGGCTCGGACATCGGTCTCGCGGCTCCCTGCCTGCTCAAAAGGGGGGACGGTTACTCATCCGTAGAGTAGTGGTGCCCCTACGAATCAGCAGTGCGGCGTTTCACACACCTAGGGTGGCTTGCATGACGCCGCGAGATGTTTCAGGAGACGAGAGCCGTTGGTCGGACCTCGACCGGCCGCCCCTCAACGCCGCCGCGCTGCGCCGCGGGCTGGTCCGTGAGGGCGGGCTGTGGTCCGGGATCGAGGTGGTGTCCGGCACCGGCTCCACCAACTCCGACCTGGTCGCCCGTGCCGCAGCGGGCGAGGCGGCCGAGGGCGCGATCCTCGTCGCCGAGGAGCAGAGCGCCGGGCGCGGCCGCCTGGACCGCCGGTGGAGCGCGCCGCCCCGCTCCGGCCTGTTCTTCTCGGTGCTGCTGACCCCCACCGACGTGCCCGTGGCGCGCTGGGGCTGGCTCCCGCTGCTCACCGGGGTCGCGGTGGCGACCGGCCTGTCCCGCAGCGCGGGCGTGGACACCGCCCTCAAGTGGCCCAACGACCTCCTGGTGACCGTGGGCGGCGAGGAACGCAAGGCCGGCGGGATCCTCGCCGAACGGGCCGGCGAGCACGGGGTCGTCATGGGCGTCGGCATCAACGTCACCCTCAGGGAGGACGAGCTGCCCGTGCCCACCGCGGGTTCACTGGCGCTGGCCGGAGCGGTGAGCACGGACCGCGACCCCCTGCTGCGGGCCGTCCTGCGGTCCCTGGAGGAGTGGTACGACCGCTGGCGGGCGGCGGCCGGCGACCCGACGGTGAGCGCACTCCAGGAGACGTATGCGGCGGGGTGCGCCACGCTGGGAAGAAGGGTCCGGGCCGAGCTGCCGGGAGACCGCTCACTGGTGGGGGAGGCGGTGGCGGTGGACGGCGACGGCCGCCTGGTGATCGCGACGGAGGAGGGTGTGCAGGAGCCGGTCGGGGCGGGAGACATCGTGCACCTGCGACCGGCGTGACGACCCGGAACCGGCCCGGGAGAGCAGGCCCCCCTTCTCGGCGCCCACGGGAGTGAGCTGGCGCACACCTGCCGTACAGTTGAGGCCGGTCGATACCTGACCGTGACAGATCGGAAGGGCAGCAGGCGTGACCGCAGACGACACGGGCTCCGGCGCGGACGCGACCCCGCACCCGCTCGCCGTGCGTCTCGAACAGCTCATCCTCGGTGCCGAGCGGCGCTACACCCCCTTTCAGGCGGCCCGCACCGCCGGTGTCTCCATGGAGCTGGCCACCCGTTTCTGGCGGGCGATGGGCTTCGCCGACGTCGGCCAGGCCAAGGCGTTCACCGAGGCCGACGTCCTCGCGCTGCGCCGGCTCGCCGGTCTCGTCGAGGCGGGGCTGCTGAGCGAGGCCATGGCCGTACAGGTGGCGCGGTCCACCGGGCAGACCACCGCCCGGCTCGCCGAGTGGCAGATCGACTCCTTCCTGGAGGGCCTGACCGAGCCCCCGGAACCGGGCATGACCCGCACCGAGGTGACGTACCCGATCATCGAGCTGCTCCTGCCCGAGCTGGAGGAGTTCCTCGTCTACGTCTGGCGCCGCCAGCTCGCCGCCTCGGCGGGCCGGGTCGTGCAGGCCGCCGACGACGAGGAGATGGTCGACCGGCGGCTGTGCGTGGGCTTCGCGGACCTCGTCGGGTTCACGCGGCTGACCCGCCGGATGGAGGAGGAGGAGCTCGGCGAACTCGTCGAGGCCTTCGAGACCACCGCCGCGGACCTCGTGGCGGCGCGCGGCGGGCGGCTCATCAAGACCCTCGGCGACGAGGTGCTGTACGCGGCCGACGACGCGGCCGTGGCCGCCGAGATCGCGCTGCGGCTGATCGAGACCATGGCCAACGACGAGACCATGCCCGAGCTGCGCGTCGGCATCGCCTTCGGCACGGTCACCACCCGCATGGGCGATGTCTTCGGCACGACGGTGAACCTCGCCTCCCGGCTGACCTCGATAGCTCCCCGCGACGCCGTCCTCGTCGACAGCGCGTTCGCCGAGGAGCTGATCCGCCACGGCGAGGCGCCGGCCTCCGAGGCCGAGGCGGCCGAGGCCGCGGCCACCGCCGAGAAGGAGGGCGAGGAACCGCCGACGTACCGCTTCGCGCTCCAGCCGATGTGGCAGCGGCCGGTCCGCGGACTCGGCGTCGTCGAACCCTGGCTGCTGAGCCGCAGGGACCTGCCGCCCGCCTAGGGCGCAACACGTCCTAGCCGCCCTGCTGCACGCACAGCCCGATGATCGGCACGCACAGGCCCGGCGCGGGCCGGGTCGAC
>NZ_RSAJ01000407.1 GCF_003933965.1 Streptomyces sp. RP5T | reverse complement strand
GGGCGGGGACGCGGTGCGCGGCGGGTTCGCCCTCGGGGGACCGGAAGAGCAGCGTCGTCCACTGGAGGTAGTAGAACAGCGCGATCACGACGTTGACGGCCATGACCACGGCGAGCCAGCCCAGGCCCGCGTCCACGGCCGCCGAGAAGACGGTGACCTTGGCGAACAGGCCGATGATGCCCGGCGGCAGGCCCGCCAGACAGAGCAGGAAGAAGGCCAGGAGGAGAGCGGCGAGCGGGTTCGTCGCGTACAGGCCGCGGTAGTCGGCGATGCGGTTCGCCGCCTTCGTACGGCCCACCAGGGCGGCCACGGCGAAGGCGCCGAGGTTCACGGCGGCGTACATGAGGGCGTAGGCGACGGTGGAGCCGAGGGACCGCTCGGCGTCGTCGGAGTACGCGGCGGCGGCGATCGGGACGAGGAGGTAGCCGGCCTGGCCGACGGAGGACCAGGCGAGCAGCCGTACCGCGCTGTACGCGCGCGTGGCCTGCTGTCGGAGGGCGCCGACATTGCCGACGGTCATCGTGAGGGCGGCCAGCACGGCGAGCGCCGGGCCCCAGACGTCGGCGTACGACGGCAGGGCGACGACGGTGACGAGGATCAGGCCGGAGAAGCCGACCGCCTTGCCGACGACCGACAAGTAGGCGGCGATCGGGAGGGGCGCGCCCGCGTAGGTGTCGGGCACCCAGAAGTGGAAGGGCACGGCGGCGGTCTTGAAGGCGAAGCCGACCAGGGTGAGGACGACGCCGGTCTGGGCGAGGGTGTGGAGCTGTCCGTCGACGTGCTGGATGCGTTCGGCGACCTGGGTGAGGTAGAGGGTGCCGGTGGAGGCGTACACGAAGCTGATGCCCATGAGACTGACCGCGGTCGCGGTGACCGAGGACAGGAAGAACTTCAGGGCCGCTTCGGAGGACTTCCTGTCGCCGTGCCGGATGCCGACGAGGGCGAAGGCGGGCAGGGAGGCGACTTCCAGGGCGACGATGAGGGTGGCCAGGTCGCGGGAGGCCGGCAGGAGGGCGGCTCCGGCGGCCGAGGAGAGCAGCAGGAACCAGTACTCGCCCTCGGGGAGTTTCCGGTCGGCGTCCTTGAGGGTGGTGACCGACAGGAGGGAGGTCAGAAGGGCGCCGCCGAGGACCAGGAACTGGATGACGAGCGTGAAGCGGTCGGCGGTGTAGCTGCAGACACTGTCGTCGCCGGTCAGGCAGAACGTGCTGCGGTCGCCGTCCAGGAGGGGGAGCAGCAGGAGCGTGGAAGCCGCCAGGCCGGCGACCGAGACCCACCCGAGCAGGGGCTTCTTCTGATCGCCGACGAACAGGTCGGCGACGAGGACGACGAGTCCGACGACCGCCGCGAGGGTCGGCGGGGCGATCGCGAGCCAGTCGACGGACTGGACGAGGTTCGCGGCCGTCGCGGTCAGCGGCTCGGCCGAGGCTGCAAGGGGCTGGGCCAGGGCGGCCGGGGTGCTCATCGGTTGCCTCCTGCGAGGAGCTGCTGGACGGCCGGGTCGGTCAGGCCGAGAAGGGCCTTGGGCCACAGGCCCGCCACGACGGTGAGGGCGACGAGCGGCGTCCAGGCCGCGAACTCGTACGCGTGGACGTCGGCGAGCCGGGGGGCGTCCTGAGGTTGAGCGCCCATGCAGACGCGGCGGACCACCACGAGCATGTACGCGGCCGTCAGAAGGGTGCCGAACGCGCCGATCGCCATGAAGGTGAGGAAGGCGGGGCGGCTGAGGCCGTCCGCGGGGTCGAACGCTCCGAAGAGGGCCAGCATCTCGCCCCAGAATCCGGCCAGGCCGGGCAGCCCGAGCGAGGCGACCGCGCCGAAGGCCAGCAGGCCGCCGAGCCGGGGCGCCCTGCCGTACAGGGCGGCGCCGGTCTCCTCGGCCAGGGTGTCGAGGTCGGTGCTGCCGGTGCGGTCCTTCAGGGCACCGACCAGGAAGAACAGCAGGCCGGTGATGAGGCCGTGGGCGATGTTGGCGAACAGGGCGCCGTTCACACCGGTCGGGGTCATGGTGGCGATGCCGAGGAGGACGAAGCCCATGTGGCCGACGGAGGAGTAGGCGATGAGGCGTTTGAGGTCGCCCTTCGCGCCCTGCTTGGCGAGGGCGAGGCAGGCCAGCGATCCGTAGATGATCCCGACGACCGCGAAGGCGGCGAGGTAGGGCGCGAAGTCGCGGAAGCCGTCGGGTGCGATCGGCAGCAGAATCCGGACGAACCCGTACGTGCCCATCTTCAGCAGGACACCGGCCAGCAGAACCGAGCCGACGGTCGGGGCGGCGGTGTGGGCGTCGGGCAGCCAGCTGTGCAGGGGCCACATCGGGGTCTTGACCGCGAGCCCGATCCCGATCGACAGAACGGCGATGACCTGCACGGATGCGGTCAGTGACCGGCCGTTGTCAGTGGCGAGTGCCACCATGTCGAATGTGCCCGCCTTGATCCCGATCAGGAGCAGGCCGAGCAGCATGACGACCGAGCCGAGCAGTGTGTAGAGGATGAAGCGCCAGGCGGCGGCCTGGCGGTCCGCGCCGCCCCAGCGGGCGATGAGGAAGTACATCGGGATGAGCACCGTCTCGAACGCGAGGAAGAACAGCAGCAGATCGAGAACGGCGAAGGTCGCGAGGGTGCCGGACTCCAGGACGAGCAGCAGCGCGACGAAGGCTTTCGGGGACGGGCCCGAAGGCATCTTGAAGTAGGAGTAGAGCGCGCAGAGGAAGGTCAACAGCGCGGTCAGGACCAGAAGGGGGAGGGAGATGCCGTCGATGCCGAGGTGGATACGCACGTCGAGTGCGGGGATCCAGCTGATGTCGGTCGTGGCCTGCATCTTCGACGGATGGTCGTGGTCGAAGCCGAGCGCGAGGACGATCGCGGCGATGAGGATCACGCCGGTGACGGTCACGCCGTGCCGCAGTACGGCCTGCTCGGGCGACTTCCCCTTCAGCCCGGGCGGGGCGGGCAGCAGAGCCGTGACGGCACCGAGAAGCGGGCCGGCCACGACGAACGCGAGAAGGAACTGCATCACGGACTCGTTGATATCGATCACGCCTGCTCACGCTCCCGTGGCGACGAGGACGACGGCGACCGCGAGGACGACGGTGCCGGCGAGCAGGGCGCTCACATAGGTCTGGAGATTGCCGGTCTGCGCACGTCGTACGGCGCTGCCGAGCCAGCGGGGCAGTGCGCCCGCACCGCGTACGTAGGTCTCGACGACCTCGCGGTCCAGGAACCGGACGAGGTCGGCTCCGGCTCGGACCGGGCGGACGAAGAGGGTCGTGTACAAGGCGTCCAGGTGGAAGCCGACGGCCGCGTGGCGGTGCAGGGGCCCCAGCAGCAGCCGTCCGGGGTCGGCGGGGTCCGGCGCGTGGGCCACGTCTCCGTAGGCGGGCTCGTGGGTGGCGATGGCCTCGGCCTCGACCAGTCCGGCGTCGCCCTCGGGGTGGGCGGCGACCGCGCCGAGCGGGACGCGGGCGACGAGCGGGCTGGTGTGCCGCCAGGCCGCGTAGGTGACGATGCCGCCGATCAGGGCGACTCCCGTGCCGACGACGGACGTGGTGAGAGTCGGGGTGAGGTCACGGCCGTCGAACCAGTCGGGCAGCACGCGGTAGGCGAACGCTCCGAGGGCCAGGGAGGGGGCGGCGAGGACCCACAGGACCACGTTCATCGTCAGCGGCTGACGGCCGTGGTCGGGGGCCTCGGCGCCGCGTCCGTGGAAGGTCAGCAGCCACAGGCGGGTCGCGTACGCGGCGGTGAGCAGGGCCGCGAGGAGGCCGGCGACCAGGGTGATCCAGCCCGAGGCGCCGGGAGCGTGCTCGGTGTGGCCGGTGGCGACGTGCTCGGCGGCGCCGAGGACGGACTCCTTGGAGAAGAAGCCGCTGAAGGGTGGGATCGCGGCGAGCGCGAGGAGCGCCACGGTCATCGTCCAGAAGGCGTCGGGGACGCGGGCACGCAGGTCCTTCATGCGGGACATGGCGGCCAGTGAGTTGGTGCCGGCGGCGTGGATGATCACGCCGGCCGCGAGGAACAGCAGCGCCTTGAAGGCGCCGTGGGACAGGAGGTGGAAGACGGCGGCACCGCGGTCGCCGACGGCGAGGGCGCCGGTCATGTAGCCGAGCTGGCCGATCGTCGAGTACGCGAGGACGCGCTTGATGTCGTCCTGGGCGAGCGCGGCGAGACCGGAACCGACCATCGTGACGGCGGCCATGACGGCGAGGACGACCATCGCGGCGCGGGAGGACTCGAAGACGGGGAGGAGCCGGGCGACGAAGTAGACACCGGCGGCGACCATCGTCGCGGCGTGGATCAGCGCGGAGACGGGCGTGGGGCCGGCCATCGCGTCGGGGAGCCAGGTGTGCAGCGGGAACTGCGCCGACTTGCCGGCCACACCCGCGAGGAGGAGCAGGGCGATCAGGGTCGGATGGTCGAGTCCGCCGTGCGCGACGGCGTCCAGAACCTTCGTGATCCGGAAGGAACCCGCGTCGGTGGCCAGCGCGAACAGGCCGATCAGGAAGGGGACGTCACCGAGCTTGGTCACCAGGAAGGCCTTGAGGGAGGCGGCGCGGGCCTCCGGGGTCTCCCAGTAGTGGCCGACCAGGAAGTACGAGCAGATGCCCATGATCTCCCAGCCGACCAGCAGCACGATGAGGTCGCCGGAGTAGACGACGAGCAGCATCGCGGAGGTGAAGAGGGAGACGAGAGCGGCGTACGAGGGGTAGCGCGGGTCGTCGCGCAGATAGCCCGTCGAGTAGATCTGCACACACGTGGCGACGAATGCGACCAGAACGGCCACGAGGGCGGCGAAGCCGTCGATGTACAGGGCGAGTTCGATCGGGACCGAGCCGGTCGGGGTGAGTTCGGTGGCGGCGTTCACCGTCTGGTCGCCGCCCTGGCGCACGGCGACCACCGCGGCGAGCGCGAGGGCGGCCAGCGGAGGCAGGACGGCGAGCGGGCGGACGAAGCCGGGAGCCGTGCGCCCCAGGAGCAGGCCGGCCACGGCGCCCAGGAAAGGGAGGACGGGGACGAGGACGGCGAGGGTGGTCGTGGTCACGCGGTGGCCTCAGCCTTCCCGGTCCGCCCGGATCGTGCGGCCTGCTCGGCCGGGTGGGCGTCGCTGTCGGAGTCGTCGCGGTCTTCGGGGTCGTGTCCCTCGGCCGTGTCGCGGAGCTTGTCGATGTCCGCGGTGCCGCGGTTGCGGTGCACGGCGAGGACGATCGCGAGGCCGATGCCGATCTCGGCGGCGGCGATGGCGATGGTGAACAAGGTGAGGGCCTGGCCGGAGTGCAGGGTCTCCTCGGCGGTCCTGCTGAGCCACACGTCGAAGGCGACCAGGTTCAGGTTGACGGCGTTGAGCATCAGCTCGACCGACATCAGGACAAGGATCGCGTTGCGGCGGGCGAGGACGCCGTAGAGGCCGGTGCAGAAGAGGAGGGCGGAGAGTACGGCGGGATAGGCGAGGTGCATCAGCGGGCGCCTTCCTGCTCGGCGGGCTCGGTGCCCTTGGTGGGTTCGGTTCCCTCCGTGGGCCCGGTGCCCTTGGCCGACGCGGTCGACTCGGGCGACGCGGGTCGCTGGGCCGACTTGGTTCCCGATACCGGATCATTTCGCCCGATCCGGTGATTGCGGGAATCCGGGACGGATGGGGAACCACCGGTCGCGGCTCGGGAGTTCACAGGGGGAGAGCTCGACTCCGCCTTCGCCTTGCGGGACAGGACGATCGCGCCGACCAGTGCCGCGAGGAGCAGGACGGAGAGGGCCTCGAAGGGGAGGACCCAGTTCTGGAAGAGGCTCGCTCCGGTGACCTCGGTGGAGCCGGCCGCGGGCCCGTCGAGGTCGATCCAGGTGGTGCGGAAGGCGTCGACGACCACCCAGACCAGCGCGGCCGCCGCGGCGAGGGCGACGGCGAGGGCGGCCCACCGGTTGCCGGAGTCCGCGTCCGGGGAGCGGCCGATGGGAGCCCTGGTGAGCATCAGACCGAACAGAAGGAGGACGACGACGGAACCCACGTAGATGAGCACCTGCACCCAGGCGATGAACTCGGCGGTGAGCAGGAGGTACTCGACGGCGAGGCCACCGAGGGCCACCACCAGCCACAGGGCGGCGTGCACCAGCTGCTTGGTGGTCACGGTGACGATCGCGGCGCCGAAGGTGACCAGACCGACGAGGAGGAAGGCGATCTCGACACCGGTCGGGGAGAGGAAGCCGTGCGCCTCCTGAGCGAGGGTCACGACTGCTCCCCGTGGGGATCGGCCGGCGCGGGCGGCTCCGCCTGGGCCGCCGCCAGCTTCTCGGCGGTCTTGCGGGCGGCGGCGATCTCCTTCGGCTCCTCGGCACCGGGGTCTAGGGCCGGTGGGGCCGGGACCGTCCACATCCACTCCCGGAGCTTGTCCCGCTCATGGGTGAGTTCGCGGATGTCGGTCTCGGCGTACTCGAACTCCGGGGACCAGAACAGGGCGTCGAAAGGACACACCTCGATGCAGATACCGCAGTACATGCAGAGGGAGAAGTCGATGGCGAAGCGGTCGAGGACGTTGCGGCTGCGCTCGCGGCCACCGGGGGTCGCCGCCGGGACCGTCTCCTTGTGGGAGTCGATGTAGATGCACCAGTCGGGGCACTCACGGGCGCAGAGCATGCAGACCGTGCAGTTCTCCTCGAACAGGCCGATCACCCCGCGGCTACGGGGCGGCAGGTCGGGCTGGGCGTCGGGGTACTGCTCGGTGACGGTCTTCTTCGTCATCGTGCGCAGGGTGACGGCCAGGCCCTTGGCCAGGCCCGAGCCAGGAATGGGGGCCATGGTTACTGGATCACCACCTTGACGACGCCGGTGAGGGCGATCTGGGCGAGGGAGAGGGGGACGAGGAGGGTCCAGGAGAGTTTCTGGAGCTGGTCCTCGCGCAGACGGGGATAGGTCACGCGGAGCCAGATGACGACGAAGGCGAGCAGAGCCGTCTTGAGGAGGGTCCAGACCCAGCCGAGACCGTCGGCGCCCCAGGGTCCGTGCCAGCCGCCCAGGAAGAGGACGGTGGTCAGGCCGCACAGGACGACGATTCCGGCGTACTCGGCGAGGAGGAACAGGGCGAAGCGAAGACCGGTGTACTCGGTGTAGGCACCGAAGATGATCTCCGAGTCGGCGACCGGCATGTCGAAGGGGGGCCGCTGGAGTTCGGCGAGGCCGGCCACGAAGAAGACGACGGCGCCGACGATCTGCCAGGGCAGCCACCACCACTCGAAGGCGTCGAGGATGCCGGGGAGGGAGACGGTTCCGGCCGCCATCGCCACCGAGGCGGCGGTGAGGAGCATCGGGAGTTCGTAGGCGAGGAGCTGTGCGGCGGTGCGGAGTCCGCCGAGGAGGGAGAACTTGTTGGCGGAGGCCCAGCCGGCCATGAGGGAGCCGAGGACGCCCACGCCCATCACGGCGAGCACGAAGAACACGCCGGCGTCGACGACCTCGCCGACGGCGCCCTCGCCGGGGCCGATCGGGATGGCGAGGAGGACGACGAGGTAGGGCAGGAGGGCGACGGCGGGGGCGAGTTGGAAGACGCGGCGGTCCGCGCCCGCCGGTACGACGTCTTCCTTCTGGGCGAACTTCACGCCGTCAGCGACGAGTTGGGCCCAGCCGTGGAAGCCGCCGGCGTACATGGGGCCCAGGCGGCCCTGCATGTGGGCCATCACCTTGTGCTCGGTCTGACCGATGATCAGGGGGAAGGTGAGGAAGACGACGAAGACGATCAGGAGTCGCAGGGCGACGTCGAGAGCGTCGTTCACTGCGGGCCTCCTGCGGGCTTGTCGGGGGTGGGGCGGGGAATGG
>NZ_RSAJ01000406.1 GCF_003933965.1 Streptomyces sp. RP5T | reverse complement strand
CCCGAGCCCACCCGCGCACCGCCTTCCGCTCCCCCGAGCACTCCCCTTGCCAACGATCAAGGAAGGGTACTCCGGGAGCGGTCGGCGGTGCAGCCGGATGGACAGGGTCAATCTCAACTACCGAATTCCCAGTGGCCGTTCTGCCCGGCGAGCTCGGCCGGAGTGAGCGGATTCATAGCCGTGACGTCCCTGGGGGCGATGGAGAATCCCTGCCAGTGGACCGGCATCGGCTGCTGGTCCTCGTCACGGGCGATGTGGTGGAAGCCCACGTTCATCCAGACCACCGGGTGGGTCAGGCTCTGGCCGTTGACCCACTTGTCGACGGACTTGCCCGCTCCGGCAGCGCAGTTGCCGGTGTTGTTGCTGGCGAACTGCTCGCACGGGTTGTACTCGGTGAAGTACACGTCGTGCTTGGTGAAGGAACGTCCCGGGTACTTGGTGCTGGGCCCGGGGACGATCTCGTACGAGCGCGGGTGCCAGTCCTTGTTCTTGCCGGCCGCGCTGACCACGCGCCACCAGCGGTAGCTCTTGGCGTCGCCCGCGAGTTCCTTGGTGACCGGCGTGCGGGTGGTCTTGACGGTCGCGGTCTGCTGGCCCTGGGCGGCCGCGGTGACCGTCGAGTCGTACTGCTCGACCCGGTTCTTGGAGGAACCGTCGAGGGCGAAGTCCAGGCGCCAGAAGGCGTTGTGGCTGTGGCTGGTGGCCTGGGCGCGGGGGCCCTTGCCGATCGGCCAGCCGCGGCCGTCGCCGGCGTCGTAGTCCTCGAAGGAGAGGCTGCCGGTCGCGCCGAGGTTCATGGTGATGGTGCCGTCGTCCTGGAAGCGCCACTCGGTCATGTACTCGTACCAGCCGACCTGGTTGACCGAGTAGACGAGCAGGTCCTTGCCCTGGGCCTGGTAGACCTTGTTCGCGCTGTCGCCCTGCATGCGGTACGCGTGGCCGCGGGAGCGGGTCGTGGTGCACAGGCCGTTGACGTCGGCGCGGTCCGGGTCCCAGGAGTCCGGGACCTTGACCTTCTTGATGGTGCCGCCGGGGCACTCGCCCGGGTCCAGGTTCATCAGGCCCTGCGCGAAGCCGAAGCCCGTCAGGTCGTCGTACTCGACGCTGCCGTCGTCGTAGGGGACGTGGATCTGGCCGAGCCGGGCGCTGTTGAGGACCTTGATCGGCGCGGCCTCGCCCTTGGGCTGGTAGGAGATGTCCTCCAGGACCATTCCGGCCTTGCTGTCGTAGCGCCAGCACATCCGCCAGGTGGTACCGCTGGCGAGCTTCTGCTCGATCTTGTAGGCGCTGCTGCACTCCGCCGCGGCCGCTGCGGCGGCCCCGGGCTGGGCGGCGGCCGGTCCCGCACCGGTCGTGACACCGGCGGCCAGCGCGGCCACGGACACGCCGAGGGCCGCGTGCCTGCGCACGCGGCTGATTCTGTTGACACGCATGTGGAAATGACTCCCTTGCGGAAGGAGCAGGTGGGAAAAGTGGACGGAGAAAGACGGATCAGCCGGCGAGCTTGGCGACCTTGCGGGCGCTCAGATCGATCACGAAGGCCCTGGCGTCGATCCAGGGGCCGTTCTTCACCTTCGGGAACAGCCGCACGCAGCGGTGCTCACCGCACTTGTCGAGCACGGCGGGCTGCCCGCCCGGGACGGCCCGGTACACGGCGCCGGTGAGCAGCAGCTGGTTCGGGTCGGTGAGCTCCTTGTCGGTGGCGTCCTTGTAGTCGGCCTTCAGGTCCGCGCCGAGCGGGTCGGCGATCAGCAGGCTCGCGGCCTCGGCGTACTCGGCGCTGCTCAGCGGCGGCTGGACGCCGTGCTGGCTGCCCGTCGCGACGACCTTTCCGCTGTCGAGGTCGACGGTCCTGGTGACGAGGGTGTCGTCCCGGTAGTCGTAGAACGTCACGTTCGCGCGCCGGGGCGCGTTCGGGTCGTCCAGTTCGCCGGCCTTCGGGTCGGCGAGGTCCACGGTGAGGCGCTCGGGGCCGCGCTCGCCCTCGACGTCCTCCCCGGCGTTCATCATCTGCGGGTTCACGGCGATCTTCTCGACCCGCGCGATCTCGTCGTCGGTGAGCGGGTCGCGACCCTTGCCCTTCTCACCCTCGGCGGCCGGCGCCTGCTCGACGACACCGGGCGCGACGGCCCCGTCGGCGCCCTGCCCCGCCTGCGCCGCGGCCTGTCCGGAGGCCGTCCTGCCGCCCGCGTTGTCGTCCGCCCCCGCGGTGCCCGGCAGGGTGATCCCGACCATCACGGCGGTCCCGGCCACCGCGACGGCCGCACCTGCCACCACCTTCCCGAGGTGGCGGTGCACTATCTTGCGCACATCTTCCCCCTACTCCCCGGGCATGGTCCGGGAGTATGTGTCTGCCCCATTGGTTCGGCACAGGGGACCCTGTGATCGCCCTGTGCTCCGGTCGATCGGTAAGAGGGACGTAAGTCATAGGTGGTTCCATCACTTTCGGGGACACTCGGGACCAAGGGACCCCACGCGGCGCGGGACAGCTGAAAGAGTCGTTTCATGCAGGTCTGGCCTGGAGAGGCGTATCCACTCGGTGCCACGTACGACGGCGCCGGAACCAACTTCGCGGTCTTCACGGAGGCCGCGAACCGAGTAGAGCTGTGTCTGTTGCACGACGACGGCTCGGAAACGGCGGTGGAACTGCGCGAGAGCGACGCGTTCGTCCGGCACGCGTATCTGCCCGGCGTCATGCCCGGACAGCGCTACGGCTTCCGTGCGCACGGCCCGTACGCTCCCGAACGCGGACTGCGCTGCAACTCGTCGAAGCTGCTGCTCGACCCGTACGCGCGCGCGATCAGCGGCTCGATCCGCTGGGGCGAGGAGGTGTACGGCTACCACTTCGACTCACCCGACAAGCGCAACGACCTGGACTCGGCGCCGCACACCATGACGTCGGTCGTGGTCAACCCCTACTTCGACTGGGGCGACGACCGGCGGCCACGGATCGGGTACCACGAGACGGTGATCTACGAGGCGCACGTCAAGGGCCTCACCATGCGCCACCCGGGGCTGCCCGACGAGCTCCGGGGCACCTACGCCGCGCTCGCGCACCCCGCGATCATCGAGCACCTGGTGGAGCTCGGCGTGACCACCCTGGAGCTGATGCCGGTCCACCAGTTCGTCAACGACCACCGCCTGGTCGACATGGGCCTGAACAATTACTGGGGCTACAACACGATCGGTTTCTTCGCCCCGCACAACGCGTACGCCTCCTGGGGCGACCGCGGCCAGCAGGTCCTGGAGTTCAAGTCGGCGGTCCGGGCGCTGCACGAGGCCGGGATCGAGGTCATCCTGGACGTCGTCTACAACCACACCGCCGAGGGCAACCACCTGGGCCCGACGCTGTCCTTCAAGGGCCTCGACAACCCGCAGTACTACCGCCTGACCGACGACCAGCGGTACTACATGGACACCACGGGCACCGGGAACTCCCTGCTGATGCGGTCCCCGCACGTGCTCCAGCTGATCATGGACTCGCTGCGGTACTGGGTCACCGAGATGCACGTCGACGGCTTCCGCTTCGACCTCGCCGCCACCCTGGCCCGGCAGTTCCACGAGGTGGACCGGCTGTCGTCGTTCTTCGACCTGGTCCAGCAGGACCCGGTGGTCTCCCAGGTGAAGCTGATCGCCGAGCCGTGGGACGTCGGCGAGGGCGGCTACCAGGTGGGCAATTTCCCGCCGCTGTGGACCGAGTGGAACGGCAAGTACCGCGACACCGTGCGGGACCTGTGGCGGGGCGAGCCGCGGGCGCTGGCGGAGTTCGCGTCCCGGCTGACCGGTTCCTCCGACCTCTATCAGGACGACGGCCGGCGCCCGCTGGCCTCGATCAACTTCGTCACCTGTCACGACGGCTTCACCCTGCACGACCTCGTCTCGTACAACGACAAGCACAACGAGGCCAACGGCGAGGACAACCGCGACGGCGAGAGCCACAACCGGTCCTGGAACTGCGGGACCGAGGGCGAGACCGACGACCCCGCGGTAAGGGAGCTGCGCGCCCGGCAGATGCGCAACTTCATCGCCACGCTGATGCTGTCCCAGGGCGTGCCGATGATCAGTCACGGCGACGAGGTCGCGCGCACCCAGGGCGGCAACAACAACGCCTACTGCCAGGACAGCGAGCTGGCCTGGGTGCAGTGGCCGGAGGAGCTGGGCGAGGGGGCCGCCGGGCTCGGGGCCGAGCTGCTGGCCTTCACGCGCGCGATGGTGTGGCTGCGCAAGGACCACCCGGTCTTCAGGCGCCGCCGCTTCTTCCACGGGCGACCCGTGGAGGGCACCCACGACGAGCTGTCGGACATCGCCTGGTTCACCCCGGAGGGCAAGGAGATGACCCAGCGCGACTGGGACCGTGCGCAGGCCTCCGCGCTGACGGTCTTCCTCAACGGCAACGCCATCTCCGAGCCCGGCACCCGCGGGGAAAGGATCACCGACGACTCGTTCCTGCTCATGTTCAACGCCTCGCCCACGCCGCTGGACTTCGTGGTGCCGGTCAATCACGGCCGGCAGTGGGAGGTCGTCGTCGACACCGGCCGCCCGGAGGGGGTGCCGCCGGGGACGGGCCCGGTGCCGTCGTCGGTCACCGACACCCGCAGGGCGCCCGGTTCGTCGTACAGGCCGATGCGTACGGCGGGGGCGGGGCCCGCGTGCCGGACCGCGTTGGTGAGCGCCTCCTGGACGATCCGGTAGGCGGCGGCGCCGACGGCGGGCGGCGGGTCGGTGCGGATGCGCAGGTCCTGTTCGACGCGGGCACCCGCGAGCCGTGCCGCCGCGACGAGGTCGGGCAGTCCGTCGAGGCCGGGCAGCGGGCCGCGGGTGTCCTGCGGGCCGTGTTCGCGCAGCACCTCCAGGGTCGTGCGGAGTTCGCCGCGTGCGGTGCGGCAGGTCTCGGCGATGTCGTCGAGGGCTTTCGCGACCGTCTCCCGGTCCAGCCGCTCGGGGTCGGCGGCCAGGACGTGGGCGGCGACGGAGGTCTGCACACCGATGAGGGTGATGCTGTGGGCGAGCAGGTCGTGCAGGTCGCGGGCGATGCGCAGGCGTTCCTCGGCGACCCGGCGGCGGGCCTCCTCCTCGCGGGTGCGTTCGGCGCGGACGGCGCGTTCGACGATGGAGGCGACGTACTGGCGGTAGTAGCGGACGTCGATGCCGCAGAAGAGGACGGCGATGATCCAGCCGGAGGTCTGCAGCAGTTCGAGGGCCCGGTGGGCGTTGATGGTGAGCATCACGGTCATCGAGACACTCAGCACGACGGCGCCCGTCAGGACCGTCCGCAGGGGGCGGCCGGTGACGGCGACCGTGTAGAGGGCGACGTAGGCGACGAGGGTGGGGGCCGCGTGGTTGTTGTCGACGGCGTGGTACGGCGCGATCAGCGCCGTTGTCGCGGCCAGTACGAGCAGCGGGCGGCGGCGGCGCCACACGAGCGGCACGTGGGCGGCGACCAGCAGCGTCCAGCCGAGGGCGTCCGGGCGGCGGCCGTCGTCGATGAACAGGCCGGCGCAGACGGCCGCCGCCGCCAGCACGACGGCGAGCAGCGCGTCGTTGCGGGTGCCGTGCGGGGCGGTCCGCGGGTCGCGGTTGACCGCCGCCATGATCCGCTCGCCGAGCCGGGGTCTCGTGGTGTCGTGCACGGTGTCATCCTCGGGGCGCGGGGCGCCCTTCCGGAAGGGAAGGACGCCCGGGAACGACCTCGTCACACCGATTCCGGCTGGCGCGCGGCCGGTACGGGCGGCTCGGGCGCCCGGGACAGCGCCCCCGGCCACCACACCGTGCGGCGCAGCGCCACGGCCGCGCTGGTGACCAGGTAGGTCCGCACGAGGAAGGTGTCGAGCAGCACGCCCACCGCGATCACGAAGCCGAGTTCGACGAGCTGGACCATGGGCATGTTGGTGAGCACCGCGAAGGTGGCCGCGAGGACGAGCCCGGCGGAGGCGATGACCCCGCCGGTGGTCCGCAGCGCGGTGAGGGCGGCGGTGACCGGTTCGGCTCCGGCGAGGGACTCCTCGCGCATGCGGTGCATCAGGAAGATGCCGTAGTCGACGCCGAGGGCGACCAGGAACACGAAGGACAGCAGCCCGAGCCCGGGATCGGTGCCCTCGAACCCGAACACCGGCCCGAAGACCAGGCCGCCGATCCCGAGGGCGGCGGCCCACACGGCGACCACGGCGGCCACGAGGAGCAGCGGCGCGACCAGGGACCGCAGCAGGGCGACGAGGATGAGCAGCACGGAGAGGAGGACGATGGGCACGACGATCATCCGGTCGCGGCTGTTGGTGTCCTTCAGGTCGAGCTGCTCGGCGCTGGGCCCGCCGACGTAGGAACCGTCGAGCCCGGCGCGCAGGGCCTTGATGGTCGCGGTCTCCCCGGCGGACTCGGGGGCGTCCTTCGCGGTGACGGAGATCTCGGTCCAGCCGTCCCCGGTACGGCCCTTGCGGGCGCTGTCGACGCCGTCGGTGCCGCGGACGGCGGCGAGGGTGGCGTCGGCGCGGCCGGCCGGGGTGATGACGGTGACGGGCTGGGTGCCTCGCTCCGGGTAGGCCGCGGCGAGCGTCCTCATGGCGGCGACCGCGTCCGGCCTGCTGGTGAAGGAGTCCTCCTGCTTGAGGCTGCCGGGCAGGTTGAGCGCGCCCAGCGCGAGCGCGCCGAGGAGCACGGCTCCGCCCGCGAGGACGGTGAGCGGGCGCCGCCCGGCCGAGCTGCCCATGGCGGCGAACAGGGACCGGCGGACCTTGGGGGTGCTGCCGTAGCGGGGCACGAGGGGCCAGAACACCCGGCGGCCGAGCAGGACGAGGACCGCGGGCAGCAGCGTCAGCATCGCGACGAGTGCGACCAGCACTCCGACCGTGCCCAGCGGGCCCATTCCGCGGCTGCTGTTGAGGTCGGCGGCGAGCAGGCAGAGCAGTCCCGCGGCCACGGTCCCGGAGGAGGCGAGCACGGCGGGCCCGCAGCCCTTCAGCGCGGCCGCCATGGCGTCGTAGGGCCGCTCGACGCGCCGCAGCTCCTCCCGGTACCGGGAGACGAGCAGCAGGGCGTAGTCGGTCCCGGCGCCGAACACCAGGATCGTCATGATGCCGCCGCTCTGACCGGTGACGGAGGTCCCGAAGCCCTGGTTGAGCCCGTAGGCCACGGCCCGGGCCAGGAACTCCGACATGCCCGCGACCCCGAGCGGCACCAGCCACAGCAGCGGGCTGCGGTAGATGACGATCAGCAGCAGGGCGACGACCCCGGCGGTGGTGTAGAGCAGCGGCCCGCCGAGCGAGTCGTAGACCTCGCCGGCGTCGGTGGCGAGGGCCCCCTCCCCGCCGACGTCGACGCCGAGCCCGCCCTCGCCGCGGGCGACGTCCCGCACGTCGTTGACGAGCCGGTCCCGGGCCTTCTCGTCGGTGCCGGGCCCGGTGCTGGCGATCGGGTACATCACGGTGGTCCCGTCCGCGGACGGGACGCCCCGCGGTGCGGCGGTCAGCGTGTGCTCGTGAGCGATCCGCCCCATCTGCTCGGCGGCGGTCGCCCGGTCGGCGGCCGTCAGCCCGCCGTCCCGGTGGTACACGACGACCATCTGCGTGGCCTCGCCCCCGGGCAGCCGTTCCTGGATCCTCGCGACCTGCGTCGAGTCCGCGCTCGCCGGCAGATAGTCCACGGCCCGGTCCCGCTGCACGTCCTCGAGCTTGGACGCGAACGGCGACACGGCCGCCAGCAGGACGATCCACAACCCCAGCACCAGCCAGGGCACGGCCCGCCCTCGCCGTGCGCTCATCTTTGCGGCCCTCATCGACGGGCCTCCCTCCGGTTCGGACGTCTGGGTCGGTTCCAGACTTC
>NZ_RSAJ01000405.1 GCF_003933965.1 Streptomyces sp. RP5T | reverse complement strand
CTGTGCTTGTCCGCCTTCGCGTTCGAGGGGCATGACGGACAGGCGGGCGGCGTCGGCGGCGACGGCTGAGCCGTAGTCGCGGCGGATCATGTGCAGGCACAGGTCCAGGCCCGCCGCGGCTCCGGCTGAGGTGAGGATCTGCCCGTTGTCGACGTACAGGACGTCCGGGTCGACGTCGATGTCAGGGTGGGTGGCGGCCAGGAGGCCAGCGGCGGCCCAGTGGGTGGTGGCCCGCAGACCGGCCAGGAGACCGGTGGCGGCCAGGGGGAAGGTGCCCGAGCAGATGGAGGCGATGCGCGTGCCGTCCTTGGCGGCTGCCCGCAGCGCGTCGCACACGTCCGAGGTGACCGGTGCGGCTGGTGTGGCGGTACCCGGCACGATGATCGTATCCGCGCCCCTGAGCCCGTCGAGACCCCAGGGCGCCCGCAGAGTGAAGGCACCGGTGTCGACCTCCGGCTGTTCGGCGCACACGCGGATCTGGTAACCGGGGCGCCCGTCCGGCAGCCGGGTGCGGGTGAAGACCTCGATCGGAGTGGAAAGGTCGAACGGGATCACTTGGTTCAGCGCGAGAAGGGCGACGGTGTGCATGGCCGGAAAATACCGCCCCGCCGGACGACAGTACCCGGTCTGGTGTCCCGAGATCTCCACTTCACCGCAGTTCAACGGCCTTTTCAGTGCGCTGGCATTATCCCGTTGACGAGTGTCACTCATGCCACTGGGAGACGAGGTGGCAGCCCGTTACGTTCGGACGCGTACCCGGCACAGGCCGGATCTCCCGCGTTCGAAGGACCCTTGATGCACACCCAGATTGTCTTGTTCGACGGCTTCGATCCGCTCGATGTCATCGCCCCCTACGAGGTGCTGTACGCGGGCGGCACTGCCTCCGCAGGCGCCGTGAGCGTGGAACTGGTCTCCGCCGAAAGCCCACGCGAAGTGGCCAGTGGCACCGGCGGGCTGACGCTGCATGCCACTGCCGCCCTCGACCCCGCGCGTGCCGGACTGATCCTGGTCCCCGGCGCCTCGGGCCGTGTAGGAGAACCCGGCGAGGTGCCTGACCACGACGCGGGGACCGGTCAATGGCAGCAGGACGAATTCATCCCCGTACTGCTGGGCCGCGCCCTGACCACCGAACTGCCCGCGCTGCTGAAGGCTGCGATGGAAAATCCCGAGGTGACAGTGAGCGCCGTATGTGGCGGCTCGCTCATCCTGGCCATGGCCGGCCTGCTGGAGGGACGCCATGCCACCACCCACCACATGGGTCTGGACATGCTCGACGCCACCGGTGTCCACGCGGTGAGCGCCCGCGTCGTCGATGACGGCGACCTCGTCACCGGCGCCGGCGTCACGTCCGGCCTCGACCTGGGGCTGTATCTCCTGGAGCGCGAGGTGGGCCCCCGGATCGCGCATGCCGTTGAAGGGCTGTTCGCCCATGAGCGCCGCGGCACTGTCTGGCGCAACACGGGCCCGGAGCCCGCGCGACTGTGACCTGAGCCTCACCACTTGCACCGCCCACTGGCACCACACCATGAGGAAGAGCAGCAGCATGTCCGTCGAAGGCACCTGGGACCTGTCCATCTCCACCCCCATCGGCAGGATCAAGGCCATAGTCGAGTTCCGACGTGAGGACGGTGTCCTCGTCGGGACCGCCCATGGGGAGGGGGAGGAAGTACCGCTCAACGACCTTGCCCTCGACGGTGATCGGCTCACGTGGAAGCAGGCCGTCACCAAGCCCATGCGGCTGAACCTGGCCTTCGCCGTCACGGTCCACGGCGACACCCTGGAGGGAACCTCCAAGGCCGGTCGCCTTCCAGCCTCGAAGGTGACCGGAGAGCGCCGCGCCCTCCAGACGGGCGCAGCGCACTGACCATGACTAAGCTCTTCCTCTCCTCGCGCGTCTAGGCTGCGGTCGTGGCCATCGGCCCGGTCACCGTCGCTGCCGGCATGTTCCGCCCCCGGTTCTTCGCCGCGACCGTGAACTCGCCGCCCTGCGCCACCTCCAGCCCCACCATCCGAGCGGCAAGCCAACTGGCCATGCTTAACGGCGACGGGCCGGGCAGTCAGCCATGAGGCTGGCGTCATCGAGGCACTGCACGGAATCCTGCTCGCCGAGTCGCATCCGACCCACGCCCCTGGTCTGGAATCCTGCCTCGCGTGAGAGAAGAGCTACTCGCCCGGCGGCAACTTGAAGAGATCGACAGATCCGTTCAGCCGATGGTGAAGCGCTGGTTCTGGGCGCCTCGGTCGCAGGGGGCGGTGCGGTAGTAGCCGTTGTCCTGCTCTTTGAGGCAGCGGCCCGTGCCGACGCTCTGGAGCATGATGGCGCTGCGGGCGGCGGGTTGGACGGTGCGCCACTTCTGATAGGAGCCGCCGTTGCAGGGAAGCGGGTAGACGTCGCCCCGGTCATTGCTGTCGAGGCAGCGGTCCCAGAAGTTGTTCTTGAGAGTGGTGCTGGTGTTGAGGCGGCCGTTCCACTGCCACAGGAGGCTGCCGCGTCCGGTGTTGCAGCGGTCGCTCTTGAGGCCGGTTTCGGAGTTCTCGCGCAGGCAGTCACCGTAGCGGTAGTTCGCGAAACGGCTGGTGGTGGTGGCAGCCGAGGCGGGTGCGGGGGCGAGGAGGGGGAGAGCGAGTCCGGCTGCGGCGATGAGGGCTGCGAGGGCTTTCCGGGTCGGGCGGCGCACTGGGGGTCTCCTTGCAGTGATCTTCAGGGGTACCTCGACAGGATCTCCGAGCATCACCCTCTATGCCGGCAAAAATGGAGAAAACCACCAGATCGAGCGGCTCATGTCGGCCGATCCGGTCCGGGTACGGCGCTGTGGCCGATCGTCGCGGGACGCTCAGGGCCGTCGCGTGAAAGCGCCGTTCCAATTCGTCCTGGCGGGACCGGGAAACGCTCTGGTGCGGCAGTTGGGGGGAGGCGGTCGGTTTCCGTGTAGTTGTCATGGCGTCAGATCTTCGGAGCCATGCGATAGCGGTTTGGATGGGCACGAAGTCGCGGAGAGGTGAGGTGAAGGGCCCGGTTGTCGCGTCCGGCACTCATGTGGTTGAGCCAGCGTTCGTACCAGTCGAGGAAGTCGGCGGCGGAGGAGTCGGAACTCAGGGCAGGGTCACCACGGGAGGTTCCCGGATCGGTCGATGAACTGTCCCGTCGGCCCGTCCGGGCCGATCGTCGCGAGGGTCACGATGGACTCGGCGCCGTCGGCGACGCTGTGTCCGAGGCCGCCGGTGAAGTCGGTCGCGGTCTGCCCGGGGTCTGCGGCGTTGACCTTCACGTCCTTCAGTTCCTTGGCGTACTGCGTCGTGAGCATCGTGACTGCGGCCTTCGAGGCGCAGTAGAGGGGCAGGGCATACTGCGACTCGATCCGCGCCGGGTCCTGGGTCATGCCGAAGGAGCCCATCCCGCTGGACACGTTGACGATGACGGGGTTCGCCGACTTGCGCAGCAGCGGGAGGAAGGCGTGCGTGACGCGCACGATCCCGACGACGTTCACGTCGAGCACGGCGCTCACGTCGGCCGCGGTGTACTCCTCGACGGGGCCGACCTTGCCGAGGACACCGGCGTTGTTGACCAGGACATCGATCGATCCCTCATGCGCGGCGACATCCGCGGCCGCGGCCTGGACCGAGGCGTCGTCGGTCACGTCGATCTGAACGAACCGGGCGCCGAGCGACTCGGCCGCGGCCCGACCGTGCTCACGGTCACGGGCACCGAGGACGACGGTGTGCCCCGCCTCGACGAGGCGACGAGCGGTTTCAAGACCGAGGGAAGTTGGCCCCGGTGATGAATGTGGTGGTCATGCTGGCTCCTCTTGGTCCGAACAGCACGGCCGTGCGCTGTTCACTCACTCCAGGCTGGGTCCGCGGGAGGGGTGGCGGGAGCTACGGGACTTCCTGGTACGGCGCGTACCACCCAGCAGCCCGGGTCCACCCAGCAGCCTGGTCCACCCAGCAGCCCGGTCCACCGGACGAGGCAGAACGCAGGCCCTCATCCCCGAGGAGACATCTTCTGGACGCCGATGGCCGCAAGGAGTAGTCCCCTGTCGCCGACCTGATCCCCGCCACGAGTCCCTGACCAGGACCACAGCAGCGGTGACTCCGCGCGTGGTCGGTGCTTCACCATCCCGACCACGCGCCCGACGCCACAGATGGCCAACGCCTGGAGCCGGCAGTCGTGTTCGCCGGGCGATGGTCAGTGCGTCGGAGGAGGCGATGGCGGGCCCCGGCGGCGTCGGAAGCCCGGTCAGGGAGACCGGCGTCCACGACGCTTTGTGGTGGCCTGCCGGGCCCGCGTCGCGGACGACGGCTTCTCCGCTGGGGCCAGCCGCACCTCGCACGTCACGGAGAGACCCGGGACCGGCCACGTGTGCAGCCCCTGGCGCAGGGCGTTCTCGGCGGCAGCGGTCCGGCGCAGGGGATAGCGGCGCGTGATCTGCCCGCCCGCCTCCACGAAGTGCGCGAAGAGGCGTTCGCCCGCCTCCGTCACCTCGGCACGCACGAAGGCGACCGGATCGTCCACGTGCCAGGTCAGCTCAGCCGTGGCGGCGAACGTGCCACCGCCGGAACTGGGCAGGGACAGCTCACGGTTGAGCCGTTGCGAGGTGAGGGCGACCTCGTAGTACGTGATGAGGGGCCACGACGTGCGCTTGCCGAGCGGCCGGTCAGCGTTGAGGAGGGTCAGCGAGCCGTCGGGAGGCAGCGTGTGCACGATCGCGGTGTTTCGGGGGTCCGGGGTCCGCAGGGAGCGCAGATCGCGGGTGGTGAAGGGGCCGCGGACGAGGTCTCGTTCCGGGGCGGACGGCAGGCGTGCGGCTCGCCTCCCCAGCAGGCTGTACCAGGCATCGGGCGGGTCGCCGGGTGAGAAGCGGGCTGCGGCGAGACCGGTGCGGCCGCCCGTCAGTTGCCCGTGGAGCACCGGGGAGATCACGACCAGAACGGTCCAGTCGCCAGGATCCGGCAGGCCCCTGACCTCATCGGGCGGCACGGTGTGCCAGAAGGTCGCGCGGATCGTCGGCGGATCCGCCAACTCCTGCAGTGTTCGCGGCAGTTCGTTCACCACCCGGGAGAGGAGGCTGAGGGCGACAGGGCCCGACAGGGGAAAGACGAGAGAGCAGTCCTCGTGGGCGTCCACCTCGGCGGGAGCTTCGGCCGGCTCGCTCTCCGAGAGCAGCCGTGCCAGAGCGCGGCTGACGGCGTTGCGCGTGGCGTCGGGCGTGCCCGGGGTGTGGCGCACGTCGAAGGAGACATGGTCGCCGTCCCGGGCGACAGCACGCAGTTGCCCGTACAGCCGCGCCATGGCCGGGGTCGGCTCGCCGTACCGCCTGAACGCCTCGTACGAGGCGACGGCCTCCGACGCACGTCCCAGACCTTCGAGAGCGAGCATGTGCAGCTCCCGCAGCTCGGCGCGGCCCGGGTGCGAGCGAAGGAGAGCGCCGAGATCTGTTGCTGCCCGGTCGAAGTCGCCCAGTTCCAGGTCGAGTTCGGCGCGACTGCGGTACAGGTCCCGACGCAGGCCGAGCAGCCGGTCGCGGGCCTTGCGGGCGGCGGGACCGGGTACCCCCTCGACGGGGTGGCCGTCCCACAGGTCGAGGGCGCTTTGGAGGGTGGCGCGCGCCTCCACCGGGGCTCCGCGCCGCCTGCGCTCCGCCGAGTCGGAGATCAGCCGCTCGAAGCGGTCGGTGTCGACGGCGTCCGGGCCGGTGTGCAGGGCGTAACCGCCCGCGGTGGTTGCCAGCAGCCCGGGGCCCAGCGCCTCGCGCAGGGCGGCCGCGTGATCGGCCAGGCGCTCCGCGCTCTGCGGAACGTCCTCGCCCCACAACCCCGCGGCCAGCTCGGAGTACGGGACCGGCCGGCCGTCGGCGAGGAGCAGCATGCAGAGAAGGGCCTGTTCCTGGGGCGAGCCGGCGGGCAGGACCCGGTCTCCCTGACTGATCCGCACCGGCCCGAGCAGTCGGTAGCGGTGCCGCCCGGCCACCGCGGCCTCCAGGGCCTGGCCGAACGACGGAGTGAGGAAGAGGTCCCTGCCGCGCCGCTGGGAGGCCGGGTCCGATGAGGTGAGCGGGGTGACGGCATCGCCGAACAGGGCACGGAACTCGCTGGGTACGCGGGTGAGGTCGCCGTGCGGACCCCTGGCGAGGTCGCCGATCAGATGTCCGAAGCGACGCAGGTCGCCGGACGCGTCACGGCGGCGTGCCGCGCCGAGGACGAAACCGGTGATCTTCACGGTGCCGTCCGGGCACACCAGTACGGCGTCCGCGGCCGGCCTGCCGTGCGCGAGACCTTGCTCGTGCACGGCCCTGAGCCCGAGCGCGACCTGCTGGGCGAGCGGCGCGAGCAGAGCGAAGGGCAGAGCGAAGTCGCCGTCGGCGGTGAGCTCCGCCACGCTGAGCCCTTCCGTGAACTCCGTGACCAGGAAGGCGAAGTGGTCGTCGAGGCCGTGGTCGAGGGCGGCGACCACATGGGGGTGTCGCACGACGGACAGGGCGCGCGCGTCGTCCATGAGTCGCCTGCCGTCCTCCGGCCGCTCGAAGGAGTACGCGTGCACGGCCACCGTCCGGCCGGACCGTGTGTCTTCCGCCTGCCACACCACGTCGCCGCCGCCCCTGCCGAGCCGCCGCACGATCCGGTACCGGCCCAGGAGCAGTCGGGCGGAGTCCACGGGGGTGTCGCCTCCCATCCGCCGCACGCTCTCCTGCCGCGCCCGCGCGAGCGGCTCGTTCCCGGCCGGTCGGTCGCCCGCACCTGGGGCCACCACCGGGAACTCCCCGCGCGCCACACCGGCCCGCGCGTCGATCAACGCACCGGTCCAGTTGAGGAGTTGGGCCGTGCGGTCGTGGACGGTACGGGGCAGCGTGCCCAGCAGTACTTCGCGGACGCCGGGACGGAAGGCGTACGTGCCCGGCGGCCCCGGTACGGCGACGAGCAGACCACTGAGGATGACCTCCGCCAGGTGCTGGGGCTGTGGCCATGGTTCGATCGCCGACTGCACGAGACGCATCATGGGAAGTACCGGCTCGCCCACCGCCACATGTCCGGCGAGGCGGAACGCCTCCGGCGAGGCGAGGGAGCGGAAACGCAGCACGAGTTCCTCGGCTGTGAGGGGGGCCGCGTAGTCCTCTGCCTCGTCGTCGACGGACGCGGGAGCCGGCCGGCCGGGCAACAGGGCCACGGAACTCACGAGCTGCTCCTCCGCGCTGTCGGCCACCAGCCTTGCCCAGGTGGACAGCCAGCGCGCCGAGGGCTCCAGGACGGGGATCGGCAGGGCGTCGTGGGGGAGACCGTCGGCCCCGTACGAGTGCACGGTGTACCGCGCGTTGGGCGTCACCCGCCCCGGTGCGGAGATCCGTGCCGTCAGCGCGGGCAGGGCGGTCGTGCGCCACAGGCGCTCCGGCAGCGGTTGCAGGATCGCGACCGGCATCTGCGCCGCCCAGGCACGCAGGGTCCGGTACCAGTCGTCCCCCGCCGCGCCCGCCCGCCACTGCGGACCCATGCAGTCGCTGACGAGCAGCGTGACCGTGCGGCCTGCCGTGTACGAGCGTGAACCGGCCGCCCCCGTGGTGCCGTCGGCGGCCAGCCGGTGCAGCTCCACCGTGCGGAACACCCCCGACTGGGCCAACGCCGTGTGCAGCTCATGGGCCAGCGCGCGCCACACGGGCATCGTCGGGCCGGTGTCGTAGACGAGACGCAGCGTGAGCCAGCGTTCCGTGGCCGGGCGCAGCACGGGCAACCACCACATGCCGAGCTGGGCGATGCGATGGGCGGTCTCCTCCTCGTCCAGTTCATGGCCGACCGGCGCGTCGACCCGGCGCTTCATGGGGCGCAGGGCGCGCTGGAGGGCGAGGG
>NZ_RSAJ01000404.1 GCF_003933965.1 Streptomyces sp. RP5T | reverse complement strand
CAGCTCAACCTGCCCCCGGCGTACCTCCTGATCCACCGGGTCACCCTGAGCACCATCGGCGTCCTGTGCCAGCTGGGTGCGACGGTCCGGCTGCGCGAAGAACTGGAGGAATGGCTGCCGGGGTTCCTGCCGATGGAGGAGGACGAGGAGGAAGCGGCCGCGGAGGCCTGAGCCGGATCGGCTACCACCAGTCCGAGTCGAGCCGCCCCTCGATGGCCCTGAGGTTCTCCCGGGAGCAGGTGTCGCAGAAGTACTGGCGGACGCCGTTCTCCACGGAGAAGGTCCAGGTGGGCCGCAGGTCCTCCGCCCGCGTGCCGCAGCGGGCGCAGACGAGGGGCCGCGGCCTCGCCTCGTCGTCGCCGGGGTCCGCGTCGCGTCCGCCGTCGTCGCCGTCGCCGTCGCCCGGAAGACTTGTCACTCGGCGACGATAACGCCCGGTCCGACGGTTCGGTGCGCCAACGCACCGCGGGGGCCGGTCCGTTCGGACGGACCGGCCCCCGCGGGGAACTACCGGGTCGTGTTACTGCATGACGGCCATGGCGAGCGCACGGCGAGCACGCAGGGAGGCGCGCTCGGCCCGGCGCTGCATCCGGCGAGCGGTCACCAGGCGCATCGCCCGGCGTTCCCGCTCGGCCTCATGCAGCCGGTCGCGCATATGCGCGCGAGCCAGGGCTTCTGGGATGAGTTGCATCTCTCGGGTCCTGTTCTGACGCGAGTCGTTCGCGTCGGTGGTGGTGAAGTCTGGGATCGCGGAGCCGGCGGGCTCGCTGGTGGACGGCTTCATCGGGGCCTGCTTCGTGGGGTCGTTCGTGAGGGGGCGGTCGATCGTTCCTGTGATGTTCATGCCGTGACCGGGTTCTTGCGCGGGCGGCCACGCGGTCGCTTCCGGGCGACGACGACACCCTGGACGAACAGCTCTCCACCCCAGACGCCCCAGGGCTCACGCCGCTCCTTGGCGCCGGCGAGGCATGCCTCCATCAGCGGGCAGGTGCGGCAGAGGGACTTGGCGTACTCGACATCCGCCGGCGACTCGGCGAAGAAGACCTCCGGGTCGTAGGAACGGCAGGGGACGGGTACGCCGAGGTTCTCGATGGCGTCGTCGAGCGCGGTGAGCGCGGTGAGCGGGATCAAGGTGGAGTCCTCCGTGAGGCCGGGCGGGGGGATCGTTTCGGAAGGCGGTACGGACGGGGCGTGCGCTTCGAGTTGCACGGGTCGTCTTCCTCGTCTGTTCGGTCCGGCCCTGTGGGACCGGTAGTCGCTTGGTACCGGGTTCTTTTCTTGTCCCGAGACCCCTTCGCTCCGCTCTCCCCGTTCGGGGAAAACAGAAGGGCCGCGGATCCCGGATGGGGTTCCGCGGCCCTGAAGGCGCCGGCCTGATCGACGATCAGGCTGGATCACTCCAGGGTTCTGGCCCACGGAAGGCCCACATCAGGTGGTGCTGCGTCGTCTGCTTCCGGAATCCGGCACCGGCCGCCGCAAAGGCATAGGCATGCGCCTGTGCCACTACTGCTTCCAGTGCCTTGGTCGGTCGCTCATTGCGCTCACGGACCGGAAGGACCGCGAGAGACACGGAGGACGCCGGACGCACGGCAGGAATGCCGGACAGACCGGTGCCCAGGTTCGAAACGCCGAGCATGCACGCGGAGACGACCGAGCGATCGGTCATTTTGGCGGTGCTGATGGCCTTGGTGCTGTTCATGCTGATCACTTCAATCGCCTCCTCTCGGCGTCTCTGGGGACGGCGGCGCGAGCCACTGTCCGACGGATATGCAAGTAGAACACGGAATCGGGGCCTCCGAGAAGGCCTCCGTCCCCGTGGCTAAGAACCTATGGGGATTGCCGGGGCATGCGCAAACTATTTTTTCGACGAGTTGAAATCAGCCCTCGTCCCCTTCTTCCGTAATCTCCTGGCCTGCGCAGATGGTCAGCACATCGGCTCCGTAGCGGTTGAGCTTGCGCAGGCCGACGCCCGGGATCCGCGCCAGTTCGCGCTCGTCGTCGGGCACGGCCTCGGCGATCGCCATCAGGGTCTTGTCCGTGAAGACGCAGTAGGCCGGCTGCCCACTGCGCTGCGCCTGCACGGCACGCCAGTCACGCAGCCGCTCATAGAGGCCCTCGTCCATGTCGGAGGGGCAGTCCTCGCACCGCATGAGCTTCATCTCGCCCGCGTCGGTCAGCGTGCGCCCGCACACCCGGCAGCGCGCCGGGGTGCGCGGGGTACGTCTGGGGGCGGCGCTGACGGCGCTGGTGAAGCCGCGCTCGACACCTCCGGCACCGCCGCCCGCGGCCCGTCCCGTGGTGGCGGTGGAGCCGGGGCGCAACCCGTCGAGGAAACGGCTGGGACGGCGGTTGGCGCGACCGCCGGGCGAGCGGGAGAGCGACCAGGAGACATGCAGGCGCTCGCGTGCGCGGGTGACGCCGACATAGAGGAGCCTGCGCTCCTCCTCGATCTGCTCGTCGGTCTTCGCGTAACTGATCGGCATCATGCCCTCGGCGACACCGACGAGGAACACGGCGTCCCACTCCAGTCCCTTGGCCGAGTGCAGGGAGGCGAGGGTGACGCCCTCGACGGTCGGGGCGTGCTGGGCGCCGGCCCGCTCGTCGAGTTCGGCCACCAGGTCGTTGAGACCGGCGCCGGGGCGCGCGGCGGCGAAGTCGTGCGCGAGGTTCACCAGGGCGGCCAGCGACTCCCAGCGCTCCCTGACGGCCCCGGAGCCGGACGGCGGCTCGCTGGTCCAGCCCTCGCCCGAGAGCACGGCACGCACCTGGGAGGGCAGGTCGACCGCGTCGTCCAGCTGGGAGTCGTTGCCGCCGAAGCGGGCCGCGCCCCGGAGCTTGACGATGGCCCTGCGCACCTCGGGCCGGTCGAAGAACCGCTCGGCGCCGCGCAGCTGGTAGGGCACTCCGGCGTCCGCGAGGGCCTGCTCGTAGGTCTCGGACTGGGAGTTGGTGCGGAACAGGACGGCGATCTCGCTGGCCCGGACGCCCGCGTGCATGAGTTCCCGGATGCGGCGGGCGGCGCCCTCGGCCTCGGCGGGCTCGTCGGTGTACTCGCTGTAGACGGGCTCCGGGCCGGGGCGACGCTGTGAGATCAGTTCCAGCCGGTGGTCGGCGGCGCGGCCGCGGGCCTGGGCGAGCAGGCCGTTGGCGAGATGGACGACCTGGGGGGTGGAGCGGTAGTCGCGGACCAGCTTGACGACGGTGGCCCCGGGGTGGCGGATGCGGAAGTCGAGCAGATGGTCGGGAGTTGCGCCGGTGAACGAGTAGATCGTCTGGCTGGCGTCGCCCACTACGCACAGGTTGTCGCGCTGCCCGAGCCACAGCTCCAGCAGGCGCTGCTGGAGCGGGCTGACGTCCTGGTACTCGTCGACGACGAAGTGCTGGTACTGGGAGCGCACCTGCTCGGCGATGTCGTGCCGGTCCTGCAGGACGGCGACGGTCAGCAGCAGGACGTCCTCGAAGTCGATGACGGGGCGGTCGCGCTTGAGGTCCTCGTAGGCGGCGTAGAGCTGGGCGATCTCGGCCGCGGCGCGAGGGGTCTCGCGGCCGGCCTTCGCGGCTGCGAGGGCATAGTCGGAGGGCACGGTCTGGGTGACCTTGGACCATTCGATCTCGCCGGTGACGTCCCGCAGCTCGCCCCGGTCGAGGCGGATGCGGCAGGCGGCGGCCGCGTCGGCGACGAGCTGGATCTTGCGGTCGACGAGCCGGGGCATGGAGCCGCCGACCGCTTTCGGCCAGAAGTACTGGAGCTGGCGCAGGGCGGCCGAGTGGAAGGTGCGCGCCTGCACGCCCGCGGCGCCGAGCTGGCGCAGCCGTCCGCGCATTTCCCCGGCGGCGCGGTTGGTGAAGGTGACCGCGAGCACGCTGGAGGGCTGGAGGATCCCGGCCCGCACCCCGTAGGCGATGCGGTGGGTGATCGCCCGGGTCTTGCCGGTGCCGGCGCCCGCCAGCACGCACACCGGCCCGTGCAGGGCCGTGGCCACCTCGCGCTGCTCGGGGTCGAGCCCTTCGAGCACCGCGTCGGCCGAGTCCGGTGTGCGCGGGAAGAGCGTGGAGTGCGTTGCTGCTGTCACATGGCCATGCTGCCAGGTCGGCGGAGACGGGTGAGCCGGTTGTCCACAGGCAGGCGGCCGCAGTCGTACTAATGCGGCAGGCGTCACCCGTCGGGCACCCCGGGTCGGGAATGGCTCCCCGGCCGCGTACGTTTCCCCACCGGACGACCTCTTCCCCCGAGCCACCGAAGGAGCGCGCGAGACATGCAGGGCACTGTGACGATGTACAGCACCACCTGGTGCGGTTACTGCCAGCGGCTGAAGAAGCAGCTGGACCGCGAGGGCATCGCGTACACCGAGATCAACATCGAGCAGGACCCGGCGTCCGCGGCCTTCGTGGAGAAGGCGAACGGCGGGAACCAGACGGTTCCCACGGTGCTGTTCGCCGACGGTTCGACGCTCACGAACCCGTCGCTGGCGCAGGTGAAGCAGAAGATCAGCGCGTAGGTTCCGTGACGTGGAGGCGGTTCCCGAGGCAGCTCGGGAACCGCCTTTCTCAGACGAAGCTCCTGGTCGGCAGCGGCTTGCCGTACCAGAGCTCGATCAGCCGAGCCGCGATCGAAATGCCGTACGGCGGGAGGACCTCGCCGGACTCGAAGGCGGCCTGGAGTCCGTCGCGGGAGAACCAGCGGGCCTCGTGGATCTCGTCGCCGTCGACGTTGATGTCGGTGGAGGTGGCGCGGGCCATGAAGCCGAGCATGAGGCTGGAGGGGAACGGCCAGGGCTGGCTCGCGACGTACTCGACCGGGCCGACGGTGATGCCGGCCTCCTCGAAGACCTCGCGCCGCACCGACTGCTCGATGGACTCGCCCGGCTCGACGAAGCCGGCCAGCGTCGAGAAGCGGCCCTCCGGCCAGTGCACCTGGCGGCCGAGCAGGATGCGGTCCTCGTCGTCCGTGACGGCCATGATCACGGCCGGGTCGGTGCGCGGGTAGTGCTCGGCGCCGCAGGCGGGGCAGCGGCGGATGTGTCCGGCCGCGGCGATGACCGTGCGCTCGCCGCAGCGGGAGCAGAAGCGGTGGGTGCGCTGCCAGTTCTCCAGACCGACCGCGTGCACCATCAGGCCCGCCTCGCGCGCGGACAGCAGCAGGCCGGCCTCGCGCAGTCCCGCGGGGCGCGCGGACTGGTCGATGCGGCCCGGCAGGGCGTCCTTCTGGAGGGCGAAGTAGCGGACGCCGTCCTCGTCGATGCCGAGGAAGTAGCGGTGCGCCTCGGTGAGCGGGGCCTCGAAGGACGGGGTCATGACGAGTTCGGTACGGCCGTCCGCCGTCTCGTCGATGAGGACCTGACCTCCGGACACCACGAAGCAGCGGGTCGTGGGGTGGCTCCACGCCGCGGCGAGCCAGGCCTCGTCGAGCCGGTGGTGTGCGGCGCGGTCTATGCCGCTGGGTGCGGTGAGCGAGACGGGACGGTCGGCGGTGTGGTCGGTCCAGGTGGTCACGGGTGCTTCCAACTCCCCCGGTGCTGCGGATGGGTTCGGCGGGCGGTTCGTCGGGTCGTGCGGCGCGGCGGCCGGGTCCGGCGGGCTTCGCGGTGCGGGGCGGCCTTCTCAGTGTGCCCCGCGCGCTGCCGGTCCGGGCGGCGCGGGGCGGTCAGGGCGCATGGCTCCAGTGCTCGGCGAGATCACCCCACAGATAGGCGGCGGTCTCGACGCCCTTGAGCAGCAGATCGAGCTCGACCTTCTCGTTCGGCGCGTGCCAGCCGTCGGAGGGGACGGAGATGCCGAGGAACAGCACCGGTGCGCCGAGGACCTCCTGGAGGTCCGCCGCGGGGCCCGAGCCGCCTTCGCGAGTGAAGCGGACCGGCTTGCCGAAGGCGCGGCCCATGGCCCGTACGACGGACTGCAGGGCCGGGTGGTCCAGCGGGGTCAGGCACGGGCGCGTGGCGGCGGCGAAGGTGATCTCGTGCCGGATGCCGGCGGGCACCTGTTCGGCGGCCCAGGCGCGGACCACCTTCTCGATGTGGCCGGGGTCCTGGCCCGCGACCAGGCGGAAGGAGAGCTTGGCCATGGCGGAGGAGGGGACGATGGTCTTGCTGCCGGGGCCCTGGTAGCCGCCGCCGATGCCGTTGACCTCGGCGGTGGGGCGGGCCCAGACGCGCTCCAGGGTGGTGTGTCCGCTCTCTCCGTGGGTGGCGTGCGACTTGGCGGTGCGCAACCACTGCGTCTCGTCGAAGGGCAGCTCGGCGAAGAGTTCGCGTTCGCGGTCGGTCAGCTCGACGATGCCGTCGTAGAAGCCGGGGATCGCCACGCGCGCGTGGTCGTCGTGCAGGGCGGCGACGAGGCGGGCGGCGGCCGTGGCCGGGTTGGGGACGGCACCGCCGAAGGAGCCGGAGTGGATGTCCTGGTCGGGGCCGTGGAACTGGATCTCGCACTCGGCGAGGCCGCGCATGCCGGTGCACACGGTGGGGGTGTCCTCGCCCCACATGCCGGTGTCGGAGACGATCACGGCGTCGGCGGCGAGCCTGCTCGCGTGCTCCTCGACGAGAGCGCGGAAGTGCGGGGAGCCGGACTCCTCCTCGCCCTCGACGAGCAGCTTCAGGTGCACCGCCGGGGCGGTGCGGCCGGTGGCGGCGAGGTGGGCGCGGACACCGAGGGTGTGGAACCAGACCTGGCCCTTGTCGTCGGCCGCCCCGCGCGCGTGGAGGCGGCCCTCGCGGACGACCGGCTCGAAGGGGTCGCTGTCCCAGCCGTCCTCGCGGGCGGCGGGCTGCACGTCGTGGTGGCCGTAGACGAGGACCGTGGGCGCCGCGGGGTCGTCGGCGGGCCACTCGGCGAAGACGGCGGGCGCGCCCTGCGTCTCCCAGACCTCGGCGGTGGGGAAGCCGGTCTCCTTGAGCTTGGCCGCGAGCCAGTCGGCGCTGCGGCGTACATCGGGGGCGTGGTCGGGCTGGGCCGAGACGGAGGGGATGCGCAGCCATTCGGCGAGGTCGTCGAGGAAGCCGGCGCGATGCTGCTCGATGTACGTACGGACAGCGCTGACGTCACTGTCAACGGGTTGGCTCATGGTCTTGAGCCTATCGGCCCGCACCGACATCCTCGGTGGGCGGTTCCTCACAGTCCGTCTGCACAGTCCGTCTGAGCGGAGCCGCTCGACGGTCCTCCCGGTTCCTGGGTGAGCAGCCGCTCCAGGGCCGCCCGGTCCGGGAGGTTCCTGGGGCGTACGACGTCTCCGGTGCGGACGTACAGGAACGTCGCCGTGACCGATTCCACAGGCACGCCCTGCCGTTCGGCCCAGGCCAGCCGGTACACGGCGAGCTGCAGGGGGTCGGCGGTGCGGGTGCGGCCGGTCTTCCAGTCGACGATCTCGTACGTCGTGGTGTCTCCGTCGTCGTGCCGGTAGACGGCGTCGATGCGGCCCCGGATCACGCGGCCCGCGATGGCGAGCTGGAAGGGCGTCTCCAGGCGGTAGGGGGTGCGGTGGGCGTACTCGGTGCGCTCGAAGGCGTCCTTGAGGGCTTCCAGGTCGCGTTCGTCGGCGATCTCGGCGTCGTTGCCGGGCAGGTCGTCCGGCTCCAGCAGGGGCAGGGTCAGGGCTTCGAAGCGGGCCTCGACCCAGGCGTGGAAGCGGGTGCCCTGACGTGCGGCGGGTTGCGGAGGGCGCGGCATGGGGCGCGCGAGTTCCTGCGCGAGCCCGTCGGGATCGGCGGCCAGGCGGATCACCTGGGTCGCGGTGAGCGACGCCGGCAGGGGGACGTCGGTGACGGCGTCCCGCGCGCGCAGGAGTTCGCCGGTGAGGGCGTCGAGGTCGCGGTCCCAGGAGGCGATGGCGCGGGCCTCCTCGGGGG
>NZ_RSAJ01000403.1 GCF_003933965.1 Streptomyces sp. RP5T | reverse complement strand
TGACAGGTCGGAGGGCAAGTCCCCCGACTCTCACCGGTAGGCCCTGTGGGACTCGAACCCACAACCAATGGATTAAAAGTCCACTGCTCTGCCAATTGAGCTAAGGGCCCAGGCGATGTTGCCTCCCCGAGCATAGCCGGACGTGGCCGGGTCTCCGATCGGGTATCGGGGACACGGCCGCGTCGGGCGGGCGGAACGGGTGGGAAGATCAGGGATCGACCGGTTCGGGGGCGTTCACGCGGGCCGCCTCGCGGGCCCTGGTGCGCTCGTGGTCGGGGTTCAGGAACCAGTGCCGGGCCGAGGCCGCCCACCAGATCCAGGCGAAGCCGAGGACCACCAGGACGGCGACCGGGGCGTAGTTGAAGGTCTCCCAGGTGACCGGGGAGACCTGCGGGAGCATGAAGAGGACCGTGATCAGCGCGACCCACACGACCGAGACCACGCCGATCGCGTGGGACCAGCGGCCCAGGTGCCAGGGTCCCCGGTCGAAGGCGTCGCCCTTGCGCAGCCGCAGCAGGGTCGGGATGACGTAGGCGATGTAGAGGCCGATGACGGCGATGGAGGTCACCGCCGCGTAGGCCGTCACGTTGATCAGGTACGGCAGGCCCAGGACCAGGGCGCCGCCCGCCGCCAGCCACACCGCCGCCACCGGCGTCCGGGTGCGGGGGCTCACCGTGTGCCAGACGTGCGAGAACGGCAGGGCGCCGTCGCGTGAGAAGGCGTAGATCATGCGGCTGTTGGCGGTCACCGAGGCCATGCCGCAGAAGAGCTGGGCGCCGATCACGACCAGGAGGAGGAGCTTGCCCGCGGTGGCGCCGAGCGCGTCCAGGAGGATCTGGGCCGGCGGCGCGCCCGTCGGGGAGTTCAGGGCGCCGTCGTAGGACTGGATCGCGAAGGTGAAGCCCAGGAGGAGGACGAAGCCCGCTATCCACGAGGTCCAGATCGACTGGACGATGCCCCTGGGGCCCGCCGTGGACGCGTCGTGGGTCTCCTCGGTCATGTGGGCGGAGGCGTCGTAGCCGGTGAAGGTGTACTGGGCCATCAGCAGGCCGAGCAGGACCACGTAGACACCGCTGCCCCAGCCCGTGTTGTTCACGAACTCGCCGAAGACGAAGGACGCCGACTGGTGGTGGTCGGGGGCGAAGGTCAGGGCGCCGACGATCACCGCCACGCCGATCACGTGCCACCACACGCTCACGCTGTTCAGCAGCGCGACGATCCGCACGCCGAAGGTGTTCAGCAGGCCGTGCAGGACCAGGATCGCCGCGAAGAGCAGCACGGTCCGCCCGGGTGTCACCTCGAAGTCGAACTGCAGGTTCAGATACGCCCCGAGGAAGGACGCGGCGCCGAAGTCGATGCCGGCCGTCACCGCCACCTGGCCCAGCACGTTGAACCAGCCCGTGAACCACGCCCACGCGGCCGCGGTCCGGGGCGGGGCCAGGCGGTGGGCCCAGAAGTACAGGCCCGCGGAGGTCGGGTACGCCGAGCAGATCTCGGCCATCGACAGGCCGACGAACAGCGTCATGAGACCCACGGCGACCCAGCCCCAGGTCATCACGGCGGGGCCGCCCGTGTTCATGCCGAAGAGGTACAGGGTCAGGCACCCCGACAGGACCGAGATGATCGTGAAGGAGACCGCGTAGTTGGAGAACGCCGACATGCGGCGGGCGAGGACCTGGGTGTAGCCGAGCTGGGCAAGCCGTTCTTCGTCGGAGAGGCCCGAGTCGGAAGGGCCCTTCTGCCCAGTCGCCATGGCGTCATCTGTCATGCCCCCAGCGATTCCCACCCCGGGGGCGTGACACACGTCACAAGTTGGCCGAGAAGTGCCCCTCTAGAAAAGGCCCTTGTAGCCCTGCCAGCCGGTGGCGATCCTCGTGCGCGCCCCGAACGACCCCTTGCCGTCGCCGTTGTTGCGCCAGACGTTGCCGCCGGTGTCCCGGGAGACCAGGTCGGCCCTGCCGTCGCCGGTGATGTCTCCGACGCCGACGATCACGTTGTAGGAGCCGCCCCAGTTGGAGAAGACCTTCGTGCGGGCGCCGAACGTGCCGTTGCCGGTGCCGTAGTACCGGTACAGGTTGTTCGCCGTGTCCTGGGCGAGCAGGTCGCCGATGCCGTCGCCGTTCAGGTCCCCGGCCCCGACGACCTTCTTGTACGTCTTCCAGTTGTCGTAGAGCTTCACCCGCGCCGACAGCTTGCCGGTGCTGGTGCCCTTGTAGAGGTAGACGGTCCCGGTCGAGGAGTTGCGCGCGATCAGGTCGGGGCGCCCGTCCTTGGTCACGTCACCGGGCGCGGTCAGCACGTCGTACTGGTTCCAGCCGGACGTGCCCAGCGAGGTGTACGACGTCGACGGCTTCAGCGCGGCGCCGCACCCCGGCTTGTACGCGCGCAGGGCGCCGCTGCTCAGCCGCACCAGGACGTCGTTGCACCGGTCCCCGCTCAGATCCCCGAACGGCACCGCCTTCACCGAGGTCGGCCAGCCGCTCGCGCTCACCTTGCCGGAGAACGTGCCCTTGCCGGTGCCCTGCTGGAAGGCCAGCGCACCGGAGGAGTCGAGGGTGAGGAGCTCGCCGAAGCCGTCGTCGCCCACGTGGTCGCGGCGCACCGCCTGGCCCTTCACCAGCTTGACCGTGCCGGTCACCGTGAGCGGGGCGCCGACGCCGTCCGCCGGGGTGACGGTGACGGTCCAGTCGTAGGAGCCGTTCGGCAGGTACGCGTCCCCGGTCCCCTTGGGATCGAGGCCGTTCCAGCCGACGTTCAGTTCACCCCGCGCGGCCGTGCCGTCCCTGTGGTCGCCGTAGACCTTGCCGGTCGCGCGGTTGCGTACCGTGACGTCCCAGTCGGAGGTCGGCTTCGACAGCAGCAGGGTGGTCAGGGTGTCGGGCGTCACGTCGAAGGTGCGTGCCGTGACCGACGAGGCCTTGGCGGCCGGTGCGAGCAGCCGCAGCGGCTGCTGTGCCACGCCGGACGGTACGAGGTGCACCTGCTCCCGGTCGTCCACGTAGGCCGCGTTGGCGCCGGACTCGTCGACGGTCCAGCGCACGTCCCGCTGCGAGGTCCCGGTGTCGGGCAGAGCGCCGATGACGCGGCTCGCGGCCGTGCCGCCGGCGAACGTCGTCATCGTCAGCTGCCCGGCCCGCCGGTCGTGCGTGACGACGAACCCGTCCCCGAGCTTGGCCTCACCCGTCGGCACCGGCACGGACGTCTTCGCCGTACGGTCGTAGACGCCGGCCTTGTCCGCGCACGTCCAGTACAAGTACCGCCCCAGCGCCTGGAGTTCGGTGGGCACGCAGCCGGAGTCGGTCGTGACCGTCTCCACGGTCTTCTTCGTCGTCAGGTTGTACGCCGTGACCTCACCGGCGTTCGCCCCCGCCGTCCACAGGATCTCGCCGTCCAGGGCGGCGGCGCCCGGGGTGCGGGTGACCTTGGGGCCGGAGCTGTCACCGAGCTTGAAGACGGTCTGCCGGGTCGCGGTCGTGTGGATCACGTACTCGCCGGAGACGTCGGTGATCCGCCCGCCCGCGGGGACGCTGTGCTCCGAGAAGTCGTACGGTCCGGGCCCGTTCACCCTGATCCGGTCCTCGGTGGCGGTGTCCCGCGTCAGCCACACCGACCGGTCGTCGGCCGTACCGAACACGGCACAGCCGCCCTCGGCCGCAGGGCAGGAGTAGAGCCTCATGTCGGTGCCGTCGTAGTTCGAACGCGGCCCGAAGGTGGGCGTCCCGGTGGCGGCGACGGTCCGCAGATAAAGGTCCCGCGTGCCGGCCCAGCTGTCGTCCGCGACCAGCAGCCGCCCCTGCTCCAGGGCCAGACCCTGGATCCTGTACGCCGGTTTCGGCAGCGCCTTGACCATGCTCACCACGGGCCTGCCGTCCGCGTCCGCGTGGATGCGCTGGAGACCCCAGTCGTCGGCACCGGTACGGCCGACGGCGACGGCGTCACCGTACGCCGAGGCGGAGACACCCGCGTTCGAGGCGGAGACACCCGCGTTCGAGGCGGCAAGGAGGGTGACCGGGTCGCCGCCCGCGATCGGTACGGCGGTGACCTTGCTGCCACTGGCCGGACGGTGGACGAGCCAGTCACCCACGACGGAGAGCTCATCGGCGGGGCTCACACCGTCGGCGCCGTCCAGGGACACCTCCACGGGCGGGGCCGAGAGGTCGGCGCGGGAGTAGACGTACGCCTTCGAGGCCGCGTCGCCCGCGTAGTGGACCAGGTAATCGGGCGACAGGACAACGGAGTTGCCTCCGGACACCGCCGGGGTCCAGCCCTGGACCAGGCCGGTCTCCGGGTCGACGAGCACCGACCGGATGCTGCCGTCGAGCGAGGCACGGAAGACGATGCCGGAGGCGTCGCCGCGCACCGGGGCGCCGATCTGCATGCCCGAGGGCAGGCCCGAGATCGTCAGGTCCCGGAGACCTCCGTCCGCTTCCGGGCTCAGTAGATGCCTGACCCTCGTGGTGATCCCGTCCGAGCCGGTGACGTTCTCGTAGGCGACCACCGTGCTGCCGTACACGCCGGAGTACACCCCGGCGTATCCCGTGGGCACCTGGAGCGTGCGGGTCGTCCCGTCGGCCGCGTCGAACAGGTCGACACGGCCGTCCTGGTAGCGGCGGGACAGGACGTCACCGCCCGTGCCGTCGGCGACCACCAGGTTGCCGCCGGCCGCCGGCACGTCGACGGAGACACCGTCCGAGTAGCGCGTCCACACCAGCCCCGGGTGGCCCTCCAGACGGTGGAAGACCCCCTGGCCGCCCGCTGCTTCACTCCCGACGGCGGTGTCGGCGTAGGAGACGGTCGCAGCGGTGTACGTGTCCCGGAACGTGGCCGGGACCACCGTCTCCTGCGCCGTCTCCGCGACGGCGGGTGACGGCAGCAGCGGGCCCAGGCCCGCCGCCAGGACGGCGGAGGCGGCGACGAGGCGCAGACGTCCGGCGGCATGACGAGTCAACGAAGACCCTCCCCGAAGAAGGAGACGGGCGGCCCACCGGTCCACGGTGTCGCTGGCCCCCCGGCCATCACACCCGTCTCATAAGTGCGCTGATCTTACCGTCTCTTGACTCTTCCGGGAGAGCGTTTTCTGACCCCGTACACGACAAACGCCGTGGCCCCCCGTCAGGTTCGACGGGGGGCCACGGCGTTCACTGCCGGCAGGCGTCAGCCGTTGCGCTTCCAGCGCGGCTTGTCCTCGCGGCGGCCGAAGGAACCGGTGCCGGTGCCGCGGTGGTCGTCACGACGGCCGTAGGGGCGGTCGTGGCTCGGGCGGTCGTGGCCGCCGGAGCGGAAGCCCGGGCGGTCGCCCTGACGGTCACGGTTGAACGGGCGGTCGCTGCCACGGTGGCCGCCCCGCTCGTCACGGCGCTCGAAGGAACGGCCGGCCGGACGGTCGTTGTCGCGGCGGAAGCCGCCACGGTCGTTGTCCCGACGCTCGTTGTCGCGGCGGAAGCCGCCACGGTCGTTGTCACGGCGCTCGAAGGTACGGCCACCGCGGTCGTCCCGACGGTCGTCGCGGCGGAACCCGCCACGGTCGTCACGACGCTCGAACGTGCGGCCACCGCGGTCGTCACGGCGCTCGAAGGAACGGCCACCGCGGTCGTCCCGACGGTCGTCACGGCGGTCGTTGTCGCGACGGAACCCGCCACGGTCGTTGTCGCGGCGCTCGAAGGTACGGCCACCGCGGTCGTCCCGACGGTCGTCGCGGCGGAAGCCACCACGATCGTCACGGCGCTCGAAGGAACGGCCACCGCGGTCGTCACGGCGCTCGTACGACGGGGCGTCCGACTTCTCGACGTCCTGCGCGACCGGCTGCTCGGGCACGGACGCCGCCTCGGCCACCGCGGCCTGCGCCTCGGCGACCGCGGTCTCCGGGTCCTCACCGCGCTCGCGGGCGGCCCGGGCGACCAGGCGGTCGGCCTCCTCGCGAAGCTCCGCGGCACGGCGCTGCGCCCGCTCCAGCTCCTTGGTGAGCTGGGCGACCTCGCGCTCGGCCTGCTGAGCCGCGTTGGCCGCGGACTCGGACTGGACCTCGGTCATCGAACGGGCGCCGGTGATCTCGGCGACCTCGGGCTCGAAGGCCGTACCGGAGTTGATGATGTGACGCCCGGCGTCGACGCCCGCGTCCTCCATCAGCCGGAAGATCTGGCGGCGCTGGTGCGGCAGGGAGAGGGACACGACCGTGCCGGTGCGGCCCGCGCGAGCGGTACGCCCTGCACGGTGCAGGTAGTCCTTGTGGTCACCGGCGGGGTCGACGTTCAGGACGAGGTCGATACCGTCGACGTGGATGCCGCGGGCGGCGACGTCGGTCGCGACGAGCGCGTTGACGTAACCGTCCTTGAAGTCGGCCAGCGTGCGGGTGCGCGCGCCCTGGGTCATGCCGCCGTGCAGCGCGTCGGCCTTCACACCGGCGTCGCGCAGCTGCTCGGCGATGCGGTCCGCGCCCAGCTGGGTGCGGACGAAGATGATGGTGCGGCCCTTGCGGGAGGCGATGGCCGCGGTGACCGGCGCCTTGTCCTTGGGCTTCACGATCAGGATGTGGTGCGACATGGTCGTGACGTTGCCCTGGGCGCTGTCGACCTCGTGCGTGACCGGGTTGCTCAGGTAGCGCTTGACCAGGGTGGAGATCTCGTTCTCCATCGTGGCCGAGAACAGCATCCGCTGGCCGCCGGCCGGGATCTGGTCGAGCAGCTCGGTGACCTCGGGCAGGAAGCCCAGGTCGGACATCTGGTCGGCCTCGTCGAGGACGGCGACCTCGACGTTCTCCAGGGAGCAGGCGCCGCGGTTGATGATGTCGCGCAGGCGGCCCGGGGTGGCGACGAGGATGTCGACGCCGCGCTCCAGGGCGTAGATCTGGTTGCCCATCGACGTACCGCCGCAGACGACCTTCATCTTGAGGCCGAGGACGTCGCCGTAGGGCTGGAGGGCGTCCGCGACCTGCATCGCGAGCTCACGGGTCGGGGTGAGGATGACGGCGCGCGGCTTGTGCTTCTCGGTGCGGCCGCCGGCGAGACGCGTCATGGTCGGCAGACCGAAGGAGAGGGTCTTGCCGGAGCCGGTGCGGCCACGGCCGAGGATGTCCTTGCCGGCCAGGGCGTCCGGGATGGTCGCGGCCTGGATCGGGAAGGGGGTGGTCACGCCGTTCTGGGCGAGCTTGCGCACGACGCCCTCGGGGAGGCCGAGGTCCGCGAAGGTGACCTCGACGGCGTCCTCGGTGCCCTCGTTCTCGGGCACGACGACGTGATCAGTACTGGAAATGGACATGCGTATGCGAAACCTTCCGGAGTCTCGTCGGCACGCGCCCGTCAACTCCGTGTTTCGCAATACGACCGCCTCTATGCGGTCAGCCACGGTAAGGGAGAGAACGCGCCACACGGCGCTCTTCTGCTTTGGCGCCGGGCAAATGATCAAACGATCTATAACCATACGCACCCGTCGCCCCCTAAGGCAAACCAATGCCCTCGTATGTATCCGAGGTCACTTCGCGGCTCCTCGCCGTCACGCCGGCGACCCGGCGGTGGGCGCGGGCTCCCGCTGGCTCAGCTGCGTGCCCGTCTCCGGCTGCGCGGAGGAGGACGGCTCGGCGGGCGGCGGTGACGGCGTGGGCGAGGCGGGCTGCTCGCTCGGCGCCGGGGGCTCCGGATCGGGCGTACGGGTGGGCGCCGGGCCGATGTCCGTGGCCGAGGGCACCGGGTTCACCGAGTGCCCCGGCTTCGCTCCCGCGGAGGCCGAGGCGCCGGCTCCCGCCGGGGCGGACGCCGACGGCGAGGCGGACTCCTGCCCGTGCTTCCCCTTGCCGTGCCCGCCGTGCTTGCCGTCCGCGCCGGTCCCGCCGAGCCCGACGGAACCGCCCGAGCCCGCCGTACCCC
>NZ_RSAJ01000402.1 GCF_003933965.1 Streptomyces sp. RP5T | reverse complement strand
GGGTGGGGCATGGGGCGCTGGGTGGTGTTGGTCGACCGTCACGTCGGCAACCAGAACGACGTCGACGAGGTGACGCACTTCGAGGGGACCCGGGACGAGGCCCGGGCCCGGCTGTACGAACTCGCCTGCACCCACCGTCCGGGTGCCGGCCTGCGGCAGAAGCGCCGGCAGGTCTACCGGATCGGTGACGGGGACGCCTACTACGTCCACATCGAGGGCGTGATGACGACGCAGCGCGTGATGTACCGGCTCGCCGAGCTGGCGTGGAGCACCCATCCGGAGTCCTGGCCCTGGGCCTGGAAGTAGCGGCCCTGGGCCTGGAAGTAGGCTGCCGACCATGCTCGTCGCCGCCGCCGTCTGCCCCTGCCCGCCGCTCCTGGTGCCCGAGGTCGCCGCGGGCGCCGCACCCGAGCTGGACGCCGCGCGGGCCGCGTGCGCGGACGCGCTGGGCGTGCTCGCGGCCGCCCGGCCCGATCTCCTCGTGGTCGTCGGTCCGGCGGAGCAGAGCGGGCGCGGGCCGCACGCCGAGGGGGCCCGGGGTTCGTTCCTGGGCTTCGGCGTGGACGTCGACGTACGCCTGGGCGCCGATCGCGGTGCGGACGTGCCGCGCCCACTGCCGGCCTCCCTCGCCGTGGCCGCCTGGCTCCTGGAGCGCACCGGCTGGGCAGATGCCCCGATCGAGGGACTCGGTGTGGGGGAACCGCTGGAGCCCGAGCGGTGTATCCAGACCGGGAGGGGCATCGCCGACCGGGCCGAGCGGGTGGCGATGCTGGTGATGGGCGACGCCAGCGCCTGCCGCACGCTCAAGGCACCCGGCTATCTGGACGAGCGGGCGGCTCCTTTCGACGCGGAGGTCGCGAGGGCGCTGGGCGCGGCCGACGTGGCGGCCCTGCGCGCGCTGGACGCCGAGCTGGCGTACGAACTGAAGGTCTCCGGCCGGGCGCCCTGGCAGGTCCTCGCCGGGGCGGCCGAGGGGGCCGGCCTGGGCGGCTCGCTGCTGTACGAGGACGCGCCGTACGGCGTGGGGTACGTGGTCGCGACGTGGTCGTGACGGTCGTGGAGGAACTGAGCTGTAGGGCCCTGGAGTCGTGGGGCCTCGGGCGCTGGTAGGGAGTCTTCGGCTCGGTGGGCCAGCGGAGGCGTGTGCTGGAACGGCGGACGGTCGGGGAAGCGCGCTGGAAACGGCGGACGGAGCCGGGGAAGCGTGCCGGAAACGGCGGACGGCCGGGGGCGTGTGCCCCGCGGCCGTCCGTCGGTGTGTGGCGCCGGTTCGGTGCCGGTTCTCAGGAAGCGGGCGGCGGTGAGGCCGGTGGCGTGGTGTCGCGGGCCGGTCCCTCGCTGCCGTCCTGGTGCGCGAGTCGGTCCATGGCGTCCTTGGCCTTGCCCGTGCCCGTCCGGATCCTGTCGCTGTACTTGCCCTTGGTCTTCTCGTCCACGACCTTGGCGGCCTTGTCGAGGCCGTGGTGGATCCTGTCCCCGTGCTGTTGCGCGAGGCCGGAGACCTTGTCCTTCGCCGGGTTGAGCTTGGCCTTGAAGTTGTCCAGGAGACCCATCGTTCACCTTCCCACGCGGGGCAGTTACGTGCGGGCGCCCTCGCCGGCCTCACGGTCGGCCGCGTCCTCGGCGGACTGCTGCTTGGGAATCTCGACGTCTTCGGCGGCGGCCTCCTCGACGGTCTCCGTCGCCGTCGTGGCGTCCGCGTCCTCGGCTCCGGCGGCCTCACCGGCTTCGGCCCCGGCCTTCTCCTCGGCCTTGGCCTGCGTCTGCTCCTTCGCCGCTGCCGCCTCATCCGCCGTGGGCTCGGCCGCTCGGACGTCGGCCTGCGTCTCGGCGGTTGACGCCTCCTCCGTGGCCTTCGACCTGCGGAGAAGTCGTGCGAAAACGCCCATATCCACTCCATACGCTACTCGTGCGGGGGAAACCCGCCTCATCCGGTGCGCCCGTTTGCGCCATCCGGATCGCCGCCTCCAGGAACGGGGCGGCTGAAACCACGCAACTGGCAACGACGCCGGACCTGGGCCGTCACGTAACTCGTTCGAGGTGGTGCCCCGGGGTTTGCGAGACTGGGGCGGTGAGCAGCGCACCCCCCGCCCCCCGCGTCATCGCCGTCGTCGGACCCACTGCGGCCGGAAAGTCCGATCTGGGCGTTTTCCTCGCCCAGCGACTGGGAGGCGAGGTCGTCAACGCCGACTCCATGCAGCTCTACCGAGGGATGGACATCGGCACCGCCAAGCTGACGCCCGCGGAACGCGAGGGTGTCCCGCACCACCTCCTGGACATCTGGGACGTGACCGTCACCGCGTCCGTGGCCGAGTACCAGCGGCTGGCCCGCGCCCGGATCGACGCGCTGCTCGCCGAGGGTCGCTGGCCGATCCTGGTCGGTGGTTCCGGGCTGTACGTCCGCGGGGCCGTCGACAATCTGGAGTTCCCCGGCACCGACCCCGAGGTCAGGGCCCGGCTGGAGGACGAACTCGTGCTGCGCGGCTCCGGCGCGCTGCACGCCCGCCTCGCCGCCGCCGACCCGGGGGCCGCGCAGGCGATCCTGCCCAGCAACGGCCGCCGTATCGTCCGGGCTCTCGAGGTGATCGAGATCACCGGCAAACCCTTCACCGCCAACCTCCCCGGCCACGACTCCGTCTACGACACCGTCCAGATCGGGGTCGATGTCGCCCGGCCCGAACTCGACGAGCGCATCGCGCGCCGGGTCGACCGGATGTGGGAGGCGGGCCTCGTGGACGAGGTGCGGGAGTTGGAGGCGCGAGGGTTGCGCGAGGGGCGCACTGCCTCCCGCGCGCTCGGATACCAGCAGGTGCTCTCGGCGCTCTCGGGGGAGTGCACGATGGAGGACGCGCGGTCCGAGACCGTCCGTGCCACCAAACGCTTCGCGCGCCGTCAGGATTCATGGTTCAGGCGCGACCCGCGGGTGCACTGGTTGAGTGGGGCTGCGGCGCATCTCACAGAACTTCCGCAGCTCGCACTGGCGTTGGTCGAACGACCGGTTACAGCCTGATCACGTCCTGGCATCGGGACGCTCCGGCCGTCATCCCGGCCTCCGGCGCCGTGCCATCATCGAGCTTCGATCGACCGAGATGAGTCCGAGTTGGGAGGGCGCGTGGCGATGGAGGCCGGCCCTCGCGACACCGCACAAGGCACCGAGCCCCGCACCGTCGAGAGCGGTGAACCGGAGCAGGACGGGATCCGTCTGAGCCCCGACGGGCCCGACGAGTTGCCGGGCGGTGTGACCGACGACGGCCCCGAGCCGGAAGAGATGTTCGCGGCCGGGGAAGAGGTCGAGGTCGAACTGCGCCCGCAGCGGCGTCTGCGTATCTGGCAGCTCGCCCCCATCGTCGCGCTGGCCGCGGTCGGCTCCCTGATGTTCGCCTTCCCCCTGGCCTTCGACTTCGGCGACAGCGGAGCGGTGATCGCGATGCTGGGCCTGCTGATCTGCTTCTGCGCGGCGGGCTGGGGCATGATGGCCGCGCGCCGCGTTGGTTACACGTGGCCGGGCCTGCCCCAGCGGGGCTCCGGCTCCCGCGCGGACTGGCGGGTCGTGACCGGGTACGCGCTGCTGGTGGCCGTGGTGGTCGTACTCGCGGTGTGGCGCGTGGCCCGCCTGCGGTGACGCGTGCACTGCGGTGACGCGTGCGCTGCGGTGACGCGTGCGCTGCGGGGGCGGGGGCGGGGGAGGCGGCTGCCTGGTCTGCCTGAGATCGGCCCCTTCAGGCCTGCGGCTGGCCTCTGCTGGTGCGCGCAGGTTCGCGGCTAGACCGCGTCGATCTGCGGCTGGTCTCTGACGCGGGTCTGAGTCAGTTTCTTCGGTCCATGACCGGTTCCTACTGGCGCCTACGGCTGGTCTCCTGAGCCCGCGACCGGCCCCCTCGGGCCTGCGCCGATCCCTGCTGTCGCGCGGCTGGTGGGCGCACGCAGGGTTGCGGTGAGGCCCCGTGGGCCTGCGGCCGGTCTCTGACACGGCCTGCGTCAGCCTCTTCGGTCCACGACCGGTCCCTACTGGCCTGCGGCTGCTCCTTGCCGTGGCGAGGCCAGCCCCCGCTGTCAGGCGGCCGGCGTGTGCCGGCCCGGGGCAGCCCTTGTCGGCCTGGGCAAGTTCCGCCGGTCCGCTGCAGCGTCCGTGCGCGGGCTGTCCCCCTGGTCCGAGGTCCGTTCCCCGGGTCCGTGCTCGTCCCCCGGCCCACGGCCGGCCTCCGGCCCGCCGCTGAAAAGCTCGGTTCGCTTACGATCGGAGAATGCGCACCCCGATCGCCTTCCTCAAGGGTCACGGCACCGAGAACGACTTCGTGATCGTCCCGGATCCCGAGAACGTTCTCGATCTGTCCCCCGCCGCTGTCGCCGCCCTGTGCGACCGTCGGGCCGGCATCGGCGGTGACGGCCTGCTCCACGTCGTACGGTCCGCCGAGCACCCCGAGGCCGCGCACATGGCCGGGGAGGCCGAGTGGTTCATGGACTACCGCAACGGTGACGGCTCGATCGCGGAGATGTGCGGCAACGGCGTACGCGTCTTCGCGCGCTACCTCCAGCACGCCGGGCACGTCACCGCGGGCGACCTCGCGGTGGCCACGCGCGGGGGCGTGAAGACCGTGCACATCGCGAAGGACGGTGACGTCACCGTCGGCATGGGCAAGGCGCGGCTCCCCGAGGGGGACGTCACGGTGACCGTCGGCGACCGCAGCTGGCCCGCCCGGAACGTGAACATGGGCAACCCGCACGCCGTCGCCTTCGTGGACGACCTCGCGCACGCCGGTGACCTGAACTCCCCGCCGCCCTTCAGCCCGGCCACCGCCTACCCGAGCGGGGTCAACGTCGAGTTCGTGGTCGACCGCGGCCCCCGCCACGTCGCCATGCGCGTGCACGAGCGCGGCTCGGGCGAGACCCGGTCCTGCGGCACCGGCGCCTGCGCCGTCGCCGTGGCCACCGCCCGCAGGGACGGCGCCGACCCGGCGGCCACCGGCAGCCCGGCCACGTACACCGTCGACGTGCCCGGCGGCACCCTGGTGATCACCGAACGAGCCGACGGCGAGATCGAGATGACCGGCCCCGCGGTGATCGTCGCCGAGGGCGAGATCGACGCCGACTGGCTTGAAAACGCTGTGCGTTGACCATATGAATCGCAACGTTCAGAGTCCCGGAGGCGTGGAACCGCAGCCTCCGACCCCCTGTGCGATTCAGAACCGCAGCCGGTCGCTGGTCAGGTGGCGCGAAATCGTAAACCTACAAACCTTCGCTCGAATGGGTGATCCGTTTCACGCTCGCCGAGAGGCGGTCAGTCGGGCGTGATGGGCTCGGTAGCATCAAGCACCGGCCCGGACGGGGGACAGATGCCATCCCCTGAGCCGTGTCCGCCATGGGGCACCCCGTCCGCCGGTCCACGCAGCCGGAGGTGCCCATGAGTGCGGAGGCGACGAACCCCGCGACCCCAGGTCCGGTAGCAGGCCCGGCCGCCCGCTGGCGGGCGCGGATCGACCTGCGCCGCCTCGGCCGCGCCGCGCTGCTCGGCCCCGCCGCCCGCGACCGGCTGCCCGACGCCATCGGCCACGTCGCCGAGGCCCACCGCGCCCACCACCCCGACGCCGACCTGGAGCCCCTGCGCCGCGCCTGGCTCCTGGCCGAGTCCTCGCACCGCGGCCAGATGCGCAAGAGCGGTGAGCCGTACATCACGCACCCGCTCGCCGTGACCCTGATCCTCGCCGAACTCGGCGCCGAGACCACCACGTTGACGGCCTCCCTGCTCCACGACACCGTCGAGGACACCGAGGTGACGCTCGATCAGGTCGGGGAGGAGTTCGGCGAGGAGGTCCGCTTCCTCGTCGACGGCGTGACCAAGCTGGAGAAGGTCGACTACGGCGCCGCCGCCGAGCCGGAGACCTTCCGCAAGATGCTCGTCGCCACCGGCAACGACGTCCGCGTGATGTCGATCAAACTCGCCGACCGGCTGCACAACATGCGCACCCTCGGCGTGATGCGCCCCGAGAAACAGGCCCGCATCGCCAAGGTCACCCGCGACGTCCTCATCCCGCTCGCCGAACGCCTCGGAGTCCAGGCCCTCAAGACCGAGCTGGAGGACCTGGTCTTCGCGATCCTCCACCCCGAGGAGTACGAGCACACACGCGAACTGATCGTCGACAACGCCTCCCGCGCGGACGACCCGCTCGCCGAGATCGCCGAAGAGGTGCGAGGGGTGCTGCGCGAGGCCGGCATCCAGGCCGAAGTCGTCATCCGGCCACGGCACTTCGTCTCCGTGCACCGGACGGCTCGCAAGCGCGGCCGGCTGCGCGGCGCCGACTTCGGCCGGCTGCTTGTCCTGGTCGGTGAGGACGCGGACTGCTACGGCGTCCTCGGCGAACTGCACACTTGTATGACGCCGGTCGTCTCGGAGTTCAAGGACTTCATCGCCGTACCGAAGTTCAACCTGTACCAGTCGCTGCACACCGCCGTGGCCCGTGGCGACGGCCAGGTCGTCGAGGTCCTCATCCGCACCTACCAGATGCACAAGGTCGCCGAGGCCGGTGTGGTGGCGCTCGGCAATCCGTACGTGGGCCCTTCCGAGGAGCCCAGCTCGGCCGACGGTGAACGGGTGGACCCCACCCGGCCCGGCTGGCTCTCCCGGCTCCTCGACTGGCAGGCGGCCGCGCCCGACGCCGACACCTTCTGGTCCACCCTGCGCGAGGACCTCGCCCAGGACCGCGAGATCACCGTCTTCCGGCCCGACGGCGGCACCCTGGGCCTGCCCGAGGGCGCGACCTGTGTGGACGCCGCGTACGCGCAGTACGGCGAGGACGCGCACGCGTGCCTGGGGGCTCGTGTCAATGGGCGTCTGGCGACCCTGAGCACCGTCCTGAAGGACGGCGACACCGTCCAGCTCCTCATGGGCCAGGACCCGGCCGCCGAGCCGTCCAAGGAGTGGCTGGAGCACGCGCACACGCCCGCCGCCCGGATCGCCATCCAGCGGTGGATCGCGACCCATCCCTCGCCCGAGGCGCCGGGAGAGGTGGAGGAGGGGAGCGGGACGGCCGCTGGGGCGGCCGACGAGAGCGCTGATGCGCCCGCTCCGGCGACGGCGGCGCGCGCGATCCCCGTCCGGGAGTCCGTCGTGCAGCCGCCGACCGCCGACACGCCCGACAGCGCGGGTCGGACCATCGCCGAGCCACGGACCCCGGACGACCGGACCGCCGAACGCTCCGGCGCCGCCGTCGCGCTGGTCGACCAGCCGGGCGCGACCGTACGGCTGGCCGGCTGCTGCACGCCCGTGCCGCCCGACGAGATCACGGGCTTCGCCGTGCGCGGGGGCGTGGTCACCGTGCACCGCGTCGAGTGCGCCGGGGTGGCCCGTATGAAGGACACAGGGCGCAGAGAGGTCGGTGTGCGCTGGGGCGACACGGCCGAGTGCCGGGTCACGCTGTTCGCGGAATCGTTCGGCCGCCCGCACCTCCTGGCCGACCTCACCGAGGCCATGGCCGGCGAGGGCGCCGAGATCGTCTCCGCCACGGTCGAGCCCCCGAGCCAGCAGCGCGTACGCCACACGTACACGGTCCAGCTCCCGGACGCGGCGCTGTTGCCCGCGCTGATGCGGGCGATGCGGAACGTGGCGGGTGTCTACGACGTGAGCAGGGCGCAGACGCCCGGGGGCTGAGGGGCTGCCGGACCGGCGGGGTGGTGCTCATGTGCCACGGGCGCCGCGTCGGGGATGTGGCCGACGTCTTGGAGAGCACTTCGCACCGGAACGGCTCCATCTCCCGGGGCCGCATCAGCGGCGTTGCGCTGCGGGCACCTCAGAGGCCCGGGTCCGCCCCGAGCGGGGAACGCAGGCCGCGCCACGCGCGTGTGCATCGTTGGCCCGTTGGCCCGTTGGCCCGTTGGCCCGTTGGCCCGTCGGCCCACACCCGCATACGCGCCCACGAC
>NZ_RSAJ01000401.1 GCF_003933965.1 Streptomyces sp. RP5T | reverse complement strand
GCGCGGGACGGGCCGGTGCCGCGGATCAGGCGCAGATGGCGGCCCCTGGCGTGACGCGGCGACGACGGCCTGGCCGACAGGCGGTCCTCGATCCGGTCCATGGCGTACAGCAGCACCCCCAGCGCGGGCAGCAGCGACACAGCGACGGTGATCACAACGCGGTTCCCTCCCGGCCGACAACATGCAGCCGGGTATCCCCTCGTCGCCCGCCCAAGGCTGCCGATCCGGAAACTTCCCGTCCCGCCACCCAACGCACTTCCCTCAAACCTTACTTCATCTCTTGACGCAAGTGGTCCATACCTTTAGGTTCACGGGTCAGCCAGACACACCGCGCGCCACCCCCACACCCCATGAAGGGCTCTGCCCATGCACACCCTCACGCGCCTCCGCAGAACCGGCGCCGCCACGCTCGTCACCGTGGCCGCCGCGTCCGCGCTGACCGCCACGACCACCCCCGCTCACGCCGCCGCCACCGCACTACCCAGCGGCTTCTCGACTGTCATGAACGCGGCAAGCGGCCGCTGTCTGGACGCCAGGTCGGCCGGCACCGCCAACGGCACCGTCGTGCAGCAGTACGCGTGCAACGGCACCACCGCCCAGCAGTGGAGTTTCACCGCCACCAGCGACGGTTACGTCCGCATCGACAACCGCAACAACACCGCCCAGGTCGTGGACGTGGCCGACGTCTCCACCGCCGACAACGCGCCCGTCCACCTGTGGACCTACGGCGGCGGCGCCAACCAGCAGTGGCTGCCCGTCCACGACGGCGGCGGCGCCTACCACTTCGTCAACCGCAACAGCGGCAAGTGCCTGGACGACTCGGGCGCCTCGACCGCCGACAACGTGCAGTTCGTGCAGTACACGTGCAACGGCAGCGCGGCCCAGCGCTTCCAGGTGGTCCCCGTGACCCAGTCCGCCACCAACCCCGACCTCGGCCCCAACGTGGTCGTCTTCGACCCGTCGATGTCGTCCTCGACGATCCAGTCGCGGCTGAACTCGATCTTCCAGCAGCAGGAGACCAACCAGTTCGGCTCCCAGCGCTACGCCGTCCTGTTCAAGCCCGGTTCCTACACCGCGGACGCCAACGTCGGCTTCTACACCCAGGTCGCGGGGCTGGGCCTGACCCCGGACGCGGTCACCGTGAACGGGGCGGTGCACGCCGAGGCCGACTGGTTCCAGGGCAACGCGACCCAGAACTTCTGGCGCGGGGCCGAGAACCTGTCCGTCAACCCCGTGAACGGCGGCGACCGTTGGGCGGTGTCGCAGGCGGCCGCGTACCGGCGCATGCATCTGCGCGGCAACCTCGCCCTGGACGACAACGGCTGGTCCAGCGGCGGTCTGCTCGCCGACACGAAGATCGACGGACAGGTCGACTCCGGCAGCCAGCAACAGTGGCTGACCCGCAACTCGCAGCTCGGCAGCTGGACCGGATCCAACTGGAACATGGTCTTCGTCGGCAGCCAGGGCGTCCCCGGCACCACCTTCCCCAACCCGCCGCACACCACGGTCGCGCAGTCCCCGGTCAGCCGGGAGAAGCCGTTCCTGTACGTCGACGGCGACGGCGCGTACAAGGTGTTCGTGCCGTCGGTGCGGTCCAACTCGACCGGCACCAGCTGGGCGAACGGCACGCCGGCCGGCAACTCGCTCTCCCTGGACACCTTCTACGTCGTGAAGCCGGGCGCCAGTGCCGCGGACATCAACGCGGCCCTGTCCGCGGGGAAGAACCTCCTGGTCACCCCGGGCGTGTACCACCTGAACCAGACGCTCCAGGTCAACCGCGCCGACACCGTCGTACTGGGTCTCGGACTCGCCACGTTCGTCCCGGACAACGGCGTCACGGCGATGAGGGTGGCCGACGTCGACGGCGTGAAGGTCGCGGGCGTCCTCTTCGACGCGGGCACCACCAACTCGCCGACCCTGATGGAGGTCGGCCCGACGGGCTCCGCCGCCTCCCACGCCGCGAACCCGACCTCCCTGCACGACGTGTACTTCCGCGTCGGCGGCGCGGGCGTCGGCAAGGCCACCACCAGCCTCGTCATCAACAGCGACAACGTCATCGGCGACCACATGTGGATCTGGCGCGCCGACCACGGCAGCGGCGTCGGCTGGACCACCAACACCGCGGACACGGGCCTCGTCGTCAACGGCGACAACGTCACCGCGTACGGCCTGTTCGTCGAGCACTACCAGAAGTACCAGACCGTCTGGAACGGCAACGGCGGCCGCACGTACTTCTACCAGAACGAGATGCCCTACGACCCGCCCAACCAGGCTGCCTGGACGAACGGTTCGACGCAGGGCTACGCCGCCTACAAGGTCGCCGACTCCGTCACCAGCCACCAGGCCTACGGTCTCGGCAGCTACTGCTACTTCAACGTGAACCCGGCCGTGGTCGCGGAACGGGCCATCGAGGCGCCGAACACCTCCGGGGTGCGCTTCCAGAGCATGGTGACCGTCTCCCTCGGCGGCACCGGCACCATCCGGCACGTCGTCAACGGCACCGGCGGTCCGTCCAACTCCTCGACCAACGTGGCGAACCTGACCAGCTACCCGTAGAGCTCCGCCCTCCGGCCGCCCCTCCTCACCGAGGGGCGGCCGCCCCCACACCCCCCAAGGAGCGTGCCCACTCATGTCCTCATCCCTCCGCGGAGGCCGTCTCGCGGTCTTCGCCGTCCTCGCCGCCGTGTTCACCGCGCTGCTCACGGTGACGCCCGCGCACGCCGCCTCCGGCACGATCACCGGCCTCGCCGGCAAGTGCGTCGACGTGGCGGGCGCCTCCACCGCCAACGGCACGGCCGTCCAGCTCTACGACTGCAACGGCACCGGTGCCCAGATCTGGTCCAACCCCGGCGACGGGACCCTGCGGGCGCTCGGCAAGTGTCTGGACGTCGTCGACCGCAGCACCGCCGACGGGGCCGCCGTACAGCTCTGGGACTGCTCGGGCGGCGCCAACCAGCAGTGGGTGGTCTCCGGCGCGCGGGACATCGTCAACCCGGCCGCGAACAAGTGCCTGGACGTCCGGGACAACAACAGCGCCAACGGCACCCGGCTCCAGATCTGGACCTGCGCGGGTACGGCCAACCAGAAGTGGAACGCGCCCGCGAGCGGAGGCGGCACACCGTCGGGATTCGTCGTCTCCGAGGCGCAGTTCAACCAGATGTTCCCGAACCGGAACTCCTTCTACACCTACAGCGGCCTGGTCGCGGCGCTCGGCGCGTACCCCGGCTTCGCCACGACGGGCGGCGACACGGTGAGGAAGCAGGAGGCGGCGGCCTTCCTCGCCAACGTGAACCACGAGACCGGGGGGCTGGTGTACGTCGTCGAGCAGAACACCGCCAACTACCCCACCTACTGCGACTGGAACCAGTCGTACGGCTGCCCGGCCGGTCAGGCGGCCTACTACGGGCGGGGCCCGATCCAGCTCTCGTGGAACTTCAACTACAAGGCGGCGGGCGACGCGTTGGGGGTCGACCTGCTCAACAACCCCTGGCTGGTGCAGAACGACTCCGCCGTGGCGTGGAAGACCGGCCTGTGGTACTGGAACACCCAGTCCGGCCCCGGCACCATGACCCCGCACAACGCCATGGTCAACCAGGCCGGCTTCGGCCAGACGATCCGCAGCATCAACGGCTCCCTGGAGTGCGACGGGCGCAACCCGGCCCAGGTGCAGAGCCGGGTCGACGCCTACAACCGGTTCACGTCGATCCTCGGGGTCTCCCCCGGCGGCAACCTCTACTGCTGAACAGGGGAATCACATGCGCGCGTTGAGATCCCTGACCACGGCTCTGGGCGCCGCCCTGGCCCTCGTCGTGTCGGTCCCCGCGACCGCCCACGCGAACGTCCTGACCCTGCTCCCCCAGAACGCCGACGGTCTGGAGCAGACCTTCTCCCCCGCCTACGACTACGACCGGGACGGCTGTTACGCCACCGCCGCGATCGGCGCCGACGGCACGATCAACCCGGGGCTGAGGCTCGGCGGCGACGTCAACGGCAAGTGCCACGACTACGCCCAGCTCGCCAACGCCAACACGTACGCACGGGCGAAGTGCAACAACGGCTGGTGCGCCGTGATGTACGCCAGTTACTTCGAGAAGGACCAGGCGACGCTGGGTCCGGCGGCCATCGGGCACACCCACGACTGGGAGCACGTCGTGGTGTGGGTCGCGGAGGACCGAGTCCAGTACGTGTCGGTGTCCCAGCACTCCGGGTACCAGATGGCCGCCGCCTCCGCGGTGCGTTTCGACGGCACCCATCCGAAGATCGTCTACCACAAGGACGGTGTCTCCACCCACTGCTTCCGCTTCGCGACCGGCGGCGACGAGCCACCCGAGAACGCCACGGGCGGCTGGTTCTTCCCCCGGCTCGTCGGCTGGGACGGCTACCCCGCCGGCTACCGCGACAAGCTGCTCTCCGCGGACTTCGGCTCGGCCACGCTCAAGATCGACGACGCCGACTTCCCCTACGCCCTCGCCCACTCCAAACCGGCCGGAATCCCCTTCGACCCCTACGGCTGAGGCCCGTCCGCCGAGGAAACCGCCGTCCCGCTCCCGCGCGTCAGCGCACCCTCCCCCGCGGCTTCAGCGGCAGCGGCGGGAGTTCGGGGGCGGACAGCGGCGCGCCGTCATATCCCTTCACCTCGCCGAAGCGTGAACCCGTCATCCAGTCCTCGCGGGCCCGCTCGATCTCCTCCTGGGACCGTCCGATCCAGTTCCAGAACATCACCAGTTCCTCCTCGAACGGCTCGCCGCCCAGGAGCATCAGGCCCGCGTCGGACTCGGCGCGCAGCGGGAGTTCGGTGCGGCCGCAGCCGAGGTAGAGCATCGAGCCGGGCAGCACCGGCACCCCGTCCACGTGGGCCTCGCCGGACATGGACAGGACGGCGTACTCGAAGTCCGGTTCCAGCGGCAGGCGTACGTCCGTGCCGCGGGCCAGGGCCAGGTCGGCGCCGACGATGGGGGTGTAGGCCGTTCCGGGTGAGCGCGCGCCGTCGAGGTCGCCCAGGATGAGCGTGGCCGTCAGACCGGGCGCCGTGACCCGGGGAAGGTCGGTGTGGTGCTCGAAGTGCGGGTCGGTGTGGCGGTGGCCGTCCGGGAGGGCGACCCAGAGCTGGGCGCCGTGCAGGAAGCGGGCGTGGGACTTGGGGCTCTCCTCGGAGTGGCTGATCGCCCGGCCGGAGGTCATCAGGCCCAGCTCACGGGGGCGGATGGTCTGGAGGCTGCCGGTGGAGTCGCGGTGCAGGACCTCGCCCTCGTGCAGCCAGCTCACCGTCTGCAGGCCCATGTGCGGGTGCGGCGGGACCTGCATGCCGGGCTCGTCGGCGATGTCGTCGGGGCCGTAGTGGTCGACGAAACACCAGGCGCCGACCATGCGGCGGCCCAGGTTGGGCAGCAGTCGGCGCACCTCGCTGGACTCGCCCAGCTTCACGCGGCGGGGGCTGAGGAGTTCGCGCACGGGTTCCGCCGCCACGAAGCCGCGGCCGCCGCACAGGGCGGGAACCGCCTGGCGATCAAGATTGCTCATGAGGCCCAACCTAGCCCGGCGAGGCGTTTGCCGTCATGCCCTCCGCGAAGAACAGTAGCCATGGATATAGTAGCCATGTACTGTATCGGCCATGAGTACGGCATACGAGGGCGCGACGCCCGGTTTCCTGGTCTGGCGACTGTCGATGAAGTGGCGGGTCGCGGTCGACCGCGCGCTGGCGCCGCTCGGCCTCACGCACGCCCAGTACTCGGTGGTGGCCTCGCTGTACGGCATGCAGCGCGGCGGTGAGCGCCCCAGCCAGCGACGCCTCGCCGACCGGACCGGGCTCGAACCGCTCTACGTCTCCAAGCTGGCGCGCTCCCTGGAGAGCGCCGGCCTCCTGGAGCGCGCTCGCGACCCGCGCGACCCGCGCGCGGTGCAACTGGCGCTCACCGAGGAGGGCCGCGAGCGGACCCGGCAGGCCATCGACGTCGTACAGGTGCTGCTGGAGCACCTGCTGGCACCGCTCGGCGGCCAGGGCAGCGCACGCACCCGGGAGTTCAAGCGTGAGCTGACGGCCCTGCTCGACGCCCCCCTCGATCCGACGAACGAGAACCTCAAGGAGCAGTCATGACCACCACCACTCCCGCTCTCAACCCCCGCGTCATAGCCCTGGCCCACTACGCGGCCCGCGCACTCCTCGAACACGCCCTCGCCCGCCGGGGCATGACCTTCCAGCAGTCCGTCACCCTGCGCCTGGCCGCCGTGGCGGACGGACCGGTCGAGCGTGACGGCGTGATCGAGGACGTCGTCGGCGCGCTGAAGACCGACCCCGCTCAGGCGCGCTCCGTGCTCGACGAACTGATCGCCGAGGAACTGGTGGCTCCCCATGGGCCGTCCCAGGTGCTGATCACGGACGCCGGCCGGGAGCTGTTCGAGACGACCGCCGCCGAGACCGCGCCCATCACCGCCCGGGTCTACGAGGGCATCCCCGAGGAGGACCTCGTCGTGGCCGGGCGGGTGCTGAGCCTCATCACCGAGCGGGCGAACAGGGAACTCGCCGCCCTGACAGCCTAGTCGGGCCTCAGGCAGCCGTCTTCCTCCCCCGCCGGTGGGCGATCTCGCCGAGGACCACGTCGGCGGCGATGAAGCCCGCCAGCGGAATGCCGAGCAGTGGCACGAAGTAGCCGAGGACGGCGACGAGCACCACACCGGGCACCAGGATCTGCGGCGGGACCTGCTGCCAGGCCCCGCGCGGGACCGGCCGCCCGAACGCGGAGCCCCGGCCGCGCTGCCACCACATGCGGTAGCCCCACACGATCAGCAGCACCAGCGACAGCGCGAGGACCATCAGGGCGAGCTGGTTGGCCAGGCCGAACAGAACGCCGGTGTGCAGGTCGATGCCCCAGCGGGTCAGCTTGGCGAGCAGCGGGTAGTCCGCGAAGCGCAGGGTGTCGGTCACCTCGCCGGTGGTCGGGTCGACGGCCACGGAGTCCTGCTTCTCGGGCCAGCTGCGCTGCACCTGTCGTACGACATAGGCGGACGTCTCGTCGGCGGGCGGGACGATCTCGACGGGGTCGCCGAGTTTCTCGGCGCGGGCCGCGGACAGCACCTTGTCGAGGCCGACGCCGTGCTCGGCGTCACCGGCCGAGGCGGAGGCGCCGTGGCCCGCGTGGTCGCCGCCCGCGGCCGCGGAGACCGAGGGCGTGGACTGGCCGAGCGAGGTGCGCAGTTCGTCGATGTTGGCGCCGGCGTACGTCGACCAGGTCAGTCCGGTCGCCGACAGGAAGACGAAGCCGGCCGCGGCCCACACGCCGACACTGCCGTGCAGGCCGAGGGTGCGGCGCCGCCCGCTGGTGCCGCGGACCTTGCGCAGGGCCCGGCGGCGGGAGAACCACAGCACGATGCCGCCGCCCGCGATCACCCACAGCCAGCTGGCGGCGAACTCGCTGTAGAGGCGGCCGTTCTCGCCGAGGTGGAGGTCACGGTGGAACTCGTCGATCCAGGTGCGCAGCGGCAGTGCGCCGGTCGAGCCGTACTGCTCCAGGGCGCCGCGGACCTTGCCGGTGTACGGGTCGACGAACACGGCGAGGGTGTGGTCGGGGTCGACGCCCTTCACGCCCGACAGCAGCACCCGGGTCGTCGCGTCGGCCTCGGGCGAGGGGCGTATCGCCGAGACCGTGCCCTCGGGGTGTGCCTTGCGGGCGGCGGCCACCTGCCGGGAGAGGGGCAGCTTGCTGTCGCCGACGGCGGCGACGGTCATCTCGTGCCGGTAGACGATCCTCTCGGCCTGAAAAGCGCCCGCGTACAGGAAGCCGGTGACGGCTGCGACGAGCAGGAAGGGGGCGACGAACACCCCGGCGTAGAAGTGCAGACGCAGGACGAGCGGGCGCAGCGGGGCCCATCCGCCGGTCGCCCGCGTGGGGGCGGCCGGCTGGGGGGCCTCGTCGGTGCTCGTCGAGGG
>NZ_RSAJ01000400.1 GCF_003933965.1 Streptomyces sp. RP5T | reverse complement strand
CCCTCAGCCCACCCCGAGACCTCCAGCGCCGCGCAATGCGGCGAGCCAGCCGTCACCGCGGACCACTTCCGCACCAAGTCCGACCCCGCCAACCTCCGTTCCGCCGACGCCACTGCCACCCACCGCGACGAGCGCACCCGCTCCCTCTCCCACCACCTCCAGCCCGCAGCCCTGCACACCCGTGACCGATACCCCCAGCAATCCGATCACCCCACCAGCGACCTCCCTCGCACCGTCACCGCACGACGCTGCCAGCGCCGGAACGGATCGCAGTGCTGATGGCTCACCCGGCACGGCCTAAGGTCCTGCGTGCTCCGACCGTCCGCACCCCGGTCCTCGGACCGCCCCGTCATCTGCCGGACGATGACGCGCTGCCCCGGGCCGGGACAGCAGACGACGTCCTCCAGACACAGCGCGGCGATGTGACAGACGGCCACCGGATCAAGATCACGCCGCTGGAATGCGCCACTGGACGGGCAGAGCGCGCCCCGACGAACACACCTCAGTGAAAGGGCCACGGCACTCCACCCGCCGTGAAGCCCCAGACGTATGTGAGGAACAGACATGACCGCATCAAGTCAACAACTCGCTGAGGCGCACACCATGGCCCGTGCGCACAGTACGACGTGGTATGACCCGATCATGAGGATGCCGCCAAGGCTGAACGAGGCGTGCACCGGCACCTACCTCATGCTGCGCGCCATCGACGAGATCGAAGACCACCCGGACATCCCGGCCGGCGACCGGGCGCTGCTGCTGCGTCAGGTCAGCATCGCTCTGCAGACACAGAGCGACGCCGCGCACTTCGAGTCGCTCATGAGGGGGCACCCGGAGCTGCTCGATGTCACACAGGGCCTGCCCCAGTGGATTTCCCTGATCCCTCCGGACATCGCCCCACGCGTCTGCGAGGCCATCTCGGCCATGGCCGACCGCATGGCCGACTGGGTACTCAAGGACTTCCGTATCCACAACCGAGCCGACCTGGACCGCTACACCTACGCGGTCGGCAGCGCCACAGTCCTGATCTTCTGCGACCTGTGGTCCTGGTACGACGGCGCCCCGAGCCAACGCACCCACGGCATCGCATTCGGCCGCCTCCTCCAAGCGGTCAACATCCTCCTCGACCGGGACGAGGACGCCGAGCGGGGCATCGACTTCCTGCCGGCCGACTGGGACCTCAGCCAGATGATCGCCTACGCCCAGCAGCAGGCGGGCGACGCCGCTTTGTACATCGACACCCTTCGGCCCGGACCCGCCAGGGACTTCTTCGAGGGCCCGCATCTCCGCGCGCTGAAGGCACTACACAGCCTCGAGCTCCCGGGGACCGGTTCCAAACCCGACTGATCGACGGCCCCACACCCGATCGCCAACACGTGCCGTACGACGTCGCGGACGTCCACTGCTCCTCGCTCGTTCCATCTCATGACCGAAGGAACCAGACCACATGACCGCGAAGCCGCCACAAGCATCAGCGGCGCTCGATCTACCGGCGCTGTACAGCCCGGATCCCCCGTACCTGAACCCGGAGGCAAACCAGATCGACCTCAAGGCCTCCCAATGGATGCGCTCTCGCATGATCAGCCAGGATCCCGTCACCCGGCAACGGCTGCTGGAGAGCGGTGCCTCCCGCCTGCTCTCCAACTGGAGCCCGCGCGGGCAAGTCGAACGCCTCGTGGTTGGCGGCAAGTGGACGTACTTCGGCTTCGCCTACGACGACTGGTGCGAGTCGCTGACCTCACTGGACGAGATCATCGCCGCCACCTGCGCGCTGAGCCGCGCTCAGGAGTTCCCCGATTCCGCCCTGCTCGACACTCCGTTCCTGCCGGAATTCCTCGACATCATGCGCGACCTTCGCCGGTTCGCCACACCCACTCAGTACAAACGGCTCACGAATCAACAGACCGCATACTTCCAGGCACTCCCTTGGGAGGCGAGCTACCGCCTCCGCCACGAAACGCCCGACCTCAACACCCACGTGGCGATCCGCCTGAATGCCGCAGGCGGCATGCCCCTTCTGGGGATCCTGGAAATCTGCAACGGGGAGGAGATTCCCTCAGAGGAGTTCGACCAGCCCGCTCTCCAAGCCGTTGCCGAGATGGCGACACTCCTCCAGGCATGGGTGAACGACCTGTGCTCCATCTCCAAGGACGCTCACGACGGAGGAGGCACTAACAACATCGTCGTATGTCTCCGAAGGGAGCGGCACTGCTCGCTGCAGGATGCCGGGGCAGAAGTCGTCTCGATCTGGAACCGCACAATGGCGCTCTTCGTGAGACTCTGCGATCAACTGACTGCCGAAGCGAGCCCGCAACTCAACCTGTTCGTGGACGGCTGCCGCCGGGCGGTCAGCAACATCGTCCTATGGCACGCCCGTAACCCCCGCTACGCAGCGCCCCCCCTATCGGTCACCACCGATCCGCCCGCTGACCTCGGCTCTTCCCCCCTGAACATCCCCTCCATTGCCTGGTGGTGGCAGCAACTCAAGTGATCCGACTTACGCAGGCCGGGCAGCACATCAGCTGACACGCCTGGACGGGCCCCCAACTTGTCCAATCTGACGCATGGTCGGTTCGGTCGCCCATCTGGGGACGGTCAGCCGTGTCACTGTCGCGGCCGACAGGCCGGCGGTGCCGCCGAGCAGTGCTCCACCGCCGGGACGAAGCCGCCGGACGACAAGCCGCGCAAAGTGGAGCAGCGGCAGTACTTCGGAGATCTTCTGGTGCTTGCGGCACCACGGTGGAAGGATCTTCGAGGAGAACCGCTTGCGCTCGCCGGTCTCGTCGTCGACGCGGCGGTCGTTCTCCCGCGGGGCCTTGACCTCGACCGGCCCCGGCCGCGGTGCCCACCGTCCGGGGCCGGTGGTGGCCGTTGCGGACAACGAGACGTCGTCCGTACTCGTCGGTCCCGGCCGCCAACTCGGCTGTGCACTGGTTGACTTCCGCTTCCAGTGTGGTGGCGAGCATTCGGCGGGCGCCCTCCCTCACGATCTCATCGATCAGAGAGCCGGACCGGGTGGATCCATCGTGGTGACTCGGCTGAGCATGGGCGTGCCTTCCCGACCCGCGTTCCAACACGGGCCTACTCGGAGACGTTACGGATCATTCGGGGCGGTACGCCCTGCGCGTGCCCTCCCGGAGCCGGTCCGCAAGTCCTGAGCATTACGCCGGAGGTTCGGAGGCAGGGTCTCAGCGCAACAGCACAGCGTCCCCGAAGTGTTCGAGCGCCACGACGGCAGCGATCGCCGCGAGCACGGTGAAGGCCGCAGCGCCGCCGGTCACGGTCCGGCGGCCGGCGCCCCATGCGGGCAGGAACCCCACCGGAGCGGCCAGGACCACGAGCACGACGATGAGACCGGACAAGGAGCCCTCGACCAGGACCGTGGCCCATACGTCGAAGGGATGCCGCCAGGAACCGAAGCGCGCCGCCCACAGCGCGGTGGCCGTGAGTACGGACGCCACGGGAGCCGCGTACAGGGCGGTGCCGAGACCGTCCGAACCCCGGCAGACGACCAGGGCGACGGCGCAGACCGCCCCCGCGCACAGCGAGGTCAGCACATCGAGCTGCCAGGTCGCGGTCCAGTCGCTTGGCATCGCCGACGGCCGGTACCCCAGCCGGGTCACGACCGAGGCGACGACGGCACCGGCGACGCCCAGCACCGGGAGCCAGTGACTGTCCATCGGCCGGGCCCGGCGAAGGGCCGCCCACAGGGCCGTCGCGGCGACCGCCGCCAACCCGACGGCACGGGTGCCGCTCGATGCCGAGTAGGGGCCGGTGAGCAGCGCCGCGTACGGCACCGGTTGGGTGAACGCTGCCTTCAGCAGCGTGCAGAAGTCCATCGCCAGCCACAACGCGCCGCCGAAGAGCAGGGCGTTGATGGTGACAACGGCCAACTGGGCCCGGAAGGTGATGTGTTCGGCACCGCGCCGGTTGCTCCACAGACGGGCGAACGCGGCGCCGAGCGAGGCCGCCCCCATGACGGCGAGGGGCAGCACGATCAGCAGCGGCCAGCCCCGCATCGGCCCGATCGCCGTGGTCCCCGTGCTCTGCAACCGGACCAGCAGCCCGGCCCCGGCACTCATGCCCAGGGCGAGGTGAAGCCACCGTAGGGCCGCGCTGTTGGCGCCGCCGCGGGCCTGGGTGTCGCGCCACACCGCGAGGCCCCAGCCGACGGCCAGGAACAGCCCGGCGGACAGGGCGCCGACCGGTGCCGAACTCCACGAGGTGCCGCTGAGGAGGAGGTTGCCGAGGCCGTCCATGGAGTCCAGCAGGACGGCCGCGAGCAGCCCGACCACAAGGGTGTCCAGGAGGCTGGGGCGCAGCAGCGTCAGCGGCGCGCGCAGCACGGAGAGTCGGCGGTCGTGGGTGGGGTGGTTGGCGCGTGCCCGGTCGAGCCAGTTCCGCCGCCCGGCCGGCTGTGCCCCGCCGAGCAGGGACTCCCACTGCGCGACCGACTGCCCTCGTACGGCGGCCAGATCCGCCTCGTGCTCCCGCGACCGCATGATCAGCTGAGTGACGAGCACGGCGACCACCAGCAGGAGCAGGGCTCGCGCGCCGTACTCGGCCCAGAACAAGTGGGACAGCGTCCGCAGAGGGCTCGTCTCCGGCAGCCGCCAGCCCTGGACGGCGGCGACGAGGGGCGCGGCGAGCAGTACCGGCGGCAGCGCCCACCACAGGCCACGGGTGAGCCAGACCAGTACGGTGTCGCCCGCCGCGAGGTGCCCCACCTCATGGCGGACGATCGCCTCCGCCTCCGCCTCGGGGAGCAGCCGGAGGCCGCGCGGCAGGACGACGCGGGAGCGCTCGCCCCGGCCGAGCACGAACGCCTCCCGGACGGGGGCGGCACCCCAGACCAGTCGCGGCGGCCGCCGTACCCCCATCTCGGCGGAGACCCGGTCGGCGAGCTCCTGCCAGCGCGCCGGTACGGACTTCAGCGGACCCGCGCGACGCAGCAGCCTGCGCGGCAGGACCCATAGACCGGCCAGTCCGAGCAGCAGTACCGTCGCCGAGCCCACCAGGGAGACCTCGGCCTCGCGGCGCTGCACCGGTCCCGTGCAGCGGGACACGTACAGCGCCCGGTCGAAGGCGGAGTCGGGGAACAGGGCAGCCCCCCTGCCCGAACACGTCAGCACGGCCGCGGCCCACGAACGGCCGAGCACCAGATTGTGGATCACCTGCCCCACGAACGCACCCGCCAGGATCAGTGTGACGATCAGCAGCACATAGCGGGCGCCGGTCGGCGACAGGACTCCGCGCTGCCGGTCGCCACCGGCCGTCAACCCGCACCTCCGTCACGCAGGACGGTGATGACGGCCCTGGCCACGGTGCCCGCCTGCTCGGCGTCGGCGCCGATGCTCCGGGCCCAGGCCGCCAGCGCAGCGAGGGCCACCTGCTCCTCGTCCGGGTCCAGCGCGGGCACCGCCCCGCCACGGCGATCTTCCAGCAGGCGTCCGATCTTCGCCCGCACGGTCTGGCCGAGGGTGTCCACGGCCTGCCCCGCGAGGCGCTCGGCGACCAGTTTCACCAGCCAGGCCGCCACCGGGAGCACGTACAGGAGAGCCGAGGTGACGGTCACTCCGGAACCGACGGCCGGAGAGAGCGCGGGTTTCACCACGCCCTGCGGATCCTCCCGGAACTCCTCGAACCACTCCGCGTAGTCGGTGCGGCCGTCGGTATCCAGCACCGCGAACACGGCACGCCCCAGAGACTCCACGGCCACCCACCCGCCGGGCCCGGGAACCGGCACCGCCGACTCCGAGTCCGGCTCTGACGGCCGCTCTCGAGTTGTGCGGACTCCGCGTGACAGAAACATGATTCCCCCATGGATCACCTTCCGCGGATCACCTGCCGCGGGGGAGTCACCGTAGAATCCGCAGGCGCGTTTCCGGCTGACATTTTCTCTTCTGTCGTAGATGTGGTCATCCATGTCTCTTTCAGGGCTGGATCGCGACGGCGTCCGCGCCCGCCGGGCCACACCGCGCTGGGGTCGGCCTCCTCAGGACGTGCATTGACGCTCGTGGGAAGGGGAGTAAACCTCGGCACGTGCAGGTGACGATTCGAGAAGTTGCGAAAGCGGCCGGGGTCTCCCGGTCCACCGTGTCCCGGGTGCTGGATCCTGACGGGACGGTCAGCGCAGTGACGCGGGAGCGCGTCCAAGCCGTCGCCGGCCGGCTCGGCTACCAGCCCAACCGGGCGGCCCGCGGGCTGATCACCGGCCGTACGGGCCACGTGGGCGTGATCGTCCCCGACCTGCTCGACTCGTTCTTCGCGGACAGCTGCAAGGGCGTGCAGGCCCGCGCCCGGGGCCTGGGACACGCCGTGTTCGTCAGCGACGCGGAGCGGGTCGAGGGCCTGGAACTGGATGCGATCCGCACGATGGCACCGGAGGCCGACGGCATCGTGCTGTGCGCTCCGCACCTGAGCAGCGAAGAACTGCAGTCGCTGGACCGGATCACCCACAAGCCGATCGTGGTGTTGCACCGCAGGGAGCCCGGCTTGCCCAGCGTCACTGCCGACATGGTCGAGGGCATGACGGACGCGCTCACCCACCTGCACGCCCTGGGCCACCGCAGGATCGCCTACGTCGGGGGCCCGCGCAGCACCTGGACCGCCCAGGAGAGGGCCGCCGGGATCGACGCGATGGCGGAATCGGGCAAGGTGGAGATCATCCGTACCGGCAGCGTCGCGCCGCACTTCGACGGTGGCATCACGGGCGCCGCGGACGTCGTGCTGGCCAGTGGCGCCACCGCGGTGGTCGCCTTCAACGACATCGTCGCCTTCGGCCTGATCAGCCGCTTCAGCGCGCCCAGCGTCCAGGTGCCCGACGAAATGAGCGTCGTCGGCTGCGACGACATCGCGCTGGCGGGGATGGCCGCCCCGCCGCTGACCACCGTCGGTGTGGCCAAGGCGCAGGCCGCCCGGGCGGCGGTCGACCTGCTGTTCAGGATCCTGAGCACGCCCGCCGGGGAGGATGCCCAGCCCTTGCAGCGGACGTTGCCGACGCATCTGGTGGTGCGGGGGTCGACGGCCGCGATCGAACAGAGGTAGGCGGTACCGGTCGCCGCTGGGATCCGGCGTGGCTCCTATCGTCGGGGTGCCTGCTGCGCCCGCACGCTCCGCAGATACGCCCGGTCGTTCCGGTGTTCGCGCCCCAGACCCAGGTACACGTCGTGCAGCCGGTCGACCCCCCCGGTCGAGTTCGACGCCGAGGCCGGGGCTCTCGGGTACCGGGAACGAGCCGTCCGTGAAGCGCAGCGGGCCGGCCTCCACGACATCCTCGGCCGCGTTCCACGGGTAGTGCGTGTCGCAGGCGTGGTCGAGCACGGGGATGGCGGCTGCCGCGTGGGTCATCGCGGCGAGACTGATGCCGAGGTGGGGGTTGGAGTGCATGGACAGGCCCCAGCCGACGGCCCGGGTCAGGTCCCCGAGTGCCATGGTGGCCCGCAGGCCGCCCCAGATGTGGTGATCGCCCAGGACGATCCGCACGGCGTCGCGCATCACAGCGGGAAGGACGTCGTCGAACGAGGTCACGCACATGTTCGTGGCGAGCGGCAATGTCGTCCGCGCCGCGACCGCGGCCATGCCTTCCACGCCGGCGACCGGGTCCTCCAGGTATTCCAGGACGCCCGCGAGTTCCCGGGCCGCGTCGAGCGCGGTCTCCAGGTTCCACACCGTGTTGGGGTCGAGGCGCAGCGGGAGCCCGGGGAACTCGGCGTGCAGTGCACGGACAGCCGCGATCTCCTCCTCGGCCGGCAGCACCCCGCCCTTGAGTTTCAGCGAACGGAAGCCGGGGAGGTCCACCATCCGCGTCGCCTGGGCCACGATCCCCTCGGGGGTGAGAGCGGCGCCCCACTCGTCGGTGTGCGCGCCCGGGTGCCCGGCCCACTTGTAGAACAGGTAGCCGCTGTCCGGCACCCGGTCCCGGACC
>NZ_RSAJ01000003.1 GCF_003933965.1 Streptomyces sp. RP5T | reverse complement strand
CGACCGCCCCTCGGCCGCCCTCGCCGCTGTCACCGACGACCCGTGGATCACCCGCGCCGACCACCACCCGGTGGCGGAGGCCCTCACCCGCAGCTGCCGCGCGGCCGGTTTCGAGCCGCAGATCGCCTACGAGGCCCACGACTACCAGGAGGCCCAGGCCATGGTCGCCGCCGGCATCGGCGTCGCCCTCGCCCCCACGCTGGCCCTGGAGGGCATCCGGGGAGGCGTAGGCGTCCTGCCGCTCCTGCCCCCCGCCCCGGTGCGCCGCATCCTCCTGGTTCGCATGAGCGACCATGCGCTGACCCCGGCCGCCGAGGCCTTCGCGGACTTCCTGCGCGACAGCGCGGCGGTGGCCACGGCCCGCTGAGGCACCGCGGTCCGGCGGCCGGGGATGCCGGGCCGCCGCTGCTCGCCGAGCGCGTCGATCGCGCCGGTTCCGGTGTCGTCGCGGTCCGCGCCCTGCCCTCCCGCTCCGCGCCGCGCCATCCCGCGATCCGGCACCCGACACACCCCGGGTGCCCCTGCCGGACACCCGCGTCCCGCACCCGCATCCTCCGGTCGCGCGGCCCGGCCGGACAGGTGCGCGACCCAGGTCACACGGGCACTCGCCGCGGTGATCACGAGGCCGACGGCCCGGTCACGCGGAGCCCGGGACCGTCATCCAGCGCCACTGGGTGAACTGCTCCAGGTTGGCGGTGCCGCCGATGCGGGAGCCGTTGCCCGATGCGCCCATCCCGCCGAACGGGGCGTTCGCGGCGTCCTTGGCGGAGACGTCGTTGAGGTGCACCATGCCGGTGCGCAACCGCTCGGCGACGGCCGCGGCCCGCGCCACCGAACGGGAGTGCACGGCCGCCGCCAGGCCGTACTCGGTGTCGTTCGCGATCGCGACGGCCTCCTCGTCGGTGCGGAACGCCACGACCGGGGCGACGGGCCCGAAGATCTCCTCGGTGAAGGCGGGCATGGTCCGCGCGACCTGGTCCAGAACGGTGGGCGGGTAGAACAGCCCGTCACGGCGCCCGCCCGTCAGCACCCGCGCCCCGGCCGCCACGCTCTCGTCCACGATGCGTTCGATCCTCGCGGCCTGGCGCTCGCTGATCACGGGCCCGAGGGCCACCCCCTCCTCGCGGGGGTCTCCGACCCGCAGCGCCTCCGCCTGCCCGAGCAGCGCCTCGGTGTACGGCTCCACGAGGTCGGCGTGCACCAGATGACGTCCGGCGGCGACGCAGGCCTGCCCCTGGTAGCCGAAGGAACTCATCGCCCCGGCCGCCGCGGCGGAGTCGATGTCCGCGTCGTCGAGCACGATGATCGAGTTCTTGCCGCCCAGCTCCAGGGCCACCCGCTTGAGCCCGTCGCCCGCGGCGCGGGCGACCGCACGCCCCGCCCGGGTGGAGCCGGTGAACACGACCATGGCGACGTGGGGATCGGCCACGACCGCCTCACCGGCGCCGGGGCCTCCGGGCAGCACGTGGAGCAGCCCCTCGGGCAGTCCGGCCTCCTCGAACAGCCGCGCCACGACGACCCCGCCGGACACCGGCGTGTGCGGATCGGGCTTGAGCAGAACGGCGTTGCCCAGCACCAGCGCAGGTGCCAGGGCCCGCATGGCGAACAGCAGGGGGGCGTTCCAGGGGTTGACGACACCGACCACGCCCAGCGGTACCCGCCATGCGTAACTGGTCTGGCCGGGTGCCGGCGGGCTGAGGATCTCGCCGAGGGGCAGCGACGCGAGTCCGGCGGCCTGCGCCAGCTGGGCGAGCCCGGCCTCGATCTCGTAGTCCCCCTTCGCCGGGACGCCCCCGGACTCCCTGACGATCCACTCGCGCATCGCCCCGCGGTGCTCGCGCAGCGCTTGAGCCGCGCGGAGCAGGACCTCTGCACGCTCCCGCGGGGCCCGCTCGGCCCAGGCCCGCTGCGCTCCGGCGGCCATGGCACCGGCCCGGGCGACATCCGCGGGCGCCGCCACACCCACCTCGCCCAGCCGCTCCCCCGTGGCGGGTTCGTGCACCTGCTGGACCCCGCCCCCGGGCTGCCGCCAGCCGCCGCTGTAGATCTTCCCGGCCCATTCGGCCGCGTCCGGCCACGTCTCCTCACCGGCGACAGTCATGGCACGACCCTCCAGCCCCGATGCATGGATACTTCGCTATATGCCCTTGATGAGGATATATGTCCGACTGCCTCTCATCGGTTGCTCGTCGCCGGGCCGGGACGCACGGTGGAGAGACCGAAGCGAGGGCGGATGAACGCGATGACCAGCTCCAGAACCGGCGGCGACGACCGGGCCGCGCGGCGGCCGGGCGACCCCGTCGACGAGTCGGCCACGGCCGGAGCCCGCGTGGACGCGCACGGCATCGTGACCGGATGGAGCGAGGGAGCACGGCGGCTGCTCGGCTACCGGGCCGCGGAAGTCGTCGGCAGGCCCGCGGCATCGCTGCTCGCCAGGGAGCCGCCCGTCGAGATGCTTCGCTCCCTGAGGACGCTGCCGAGGTGGAGCGGGACGGCGACCCTCCGGCACCGGGACGGCCACCACCTCGCCGTGAACCTGCTGGCCCACCGCCGGGAGCTCGACGGCGAGGACGCGGGAGGCGGCGAGTGGCTCCTGCTCTCCCCGCTGATCCGGTCGGCTCCCCCGCTCCAGGACGACACGCTGGTGATGTGGGCGTTCACCCGCTCCCCGGTCACGACGGCGCTCTACGACACCGGCCTGCGGCTGCGGCGGGCGAACGCCGACATGGAGCGGGTGATCGGCCTGCCCGAGGCGGCGATGCAGGGGCTGCGCGTGTCGGAGATCGTGGTCGACCCGGAGAGCGACCGGACGGAACAGTGCATGCGGCGGGCGCTGGAGACCGGCGAACAGCAGCATCTGCAGCAGATCCTGCACCTGGCGGGCCACGAGGGCGAGACCGTCTGGACGACCTCGCTCACCCCCGTGCGGGACGCCGGGGGCGAGATACGCGGAGTGCTCCTGTCCGCGCACGACATCACCGAGGAGCACCTGGCCAAACAGCGCCTCGCCCTGCTCAACGAGGCCAGCATCCGCATCGGCAGCACCCTGGACCTCGCCCGGACCGCGCAGGAACTCGCCGACGTGGCGATCCCCCAGCTCGCGGACTTCGTCACCGTCGACCTGCTTCCCGCCATCGAAGGCGGCGACGATCCGCGCGCCGGCTCGCCCCCGAGCCCCGTCATGCTGCGCCGCGTGGCCTACCAGTCCGTGCTGGAGGGCTGCCCCGAGGTCGTGGTCGGGCGCGGGACGGTGGCCGCCTACCCGGATGAGTCGACCGCGGCCAGGTGTCTGACCGCCGGCCGGCCGCTGATCGAGAACATGACCGCTTCCGCGCTGGACCAGGTGGCGAGCCAGACCCCGGCCCGGGCCGAGCGGATGCGCCGCTACGGGTTCCACTCCGTGCTGGCCGTGCCGATGCGCGCCCGCGGCATCACCCTCGGCGTGGCCACCTTCTCCCGCCACCGGCGCCCGGAGCCCTTCGAGCAGGACGACCTGCTCCTGGGCGAGGAGATCACCGCCAGGGCCGCCGTGTGCATCGACAACGCCCGCCGCTACACCCGCGAGCGCCGTACGTCCCTGACCCTGCAGAGCAGTCTCCTGCCGAGAGGGCTGCCCCCGCAGGCCGCCGTCGACGTGGCCTCCCGCTACCTCCCCGCCAGTACGCAGGCCGGCGTCGGCGGCGACTGGTTCGACGTCATCCCGCTGTCCGGCGCCCGGGTCGCGCTCGTCGTCGGCGACGTCGTCGGCCACGGCGTCCAGGCGTCGGCCGCCATGGGCCGACTGCGCACGGCCGTACGCACCCTTGCCGATGTCGACCTCCCGCCGGACGAACTGCTGACCCACCTGGACGACATGGTCATCCGCCTGTCCGCGGAGGCCGAGAGCACGGCCGGCACCGCCGGCGACACCGGCGCGACCTGCCTGTACGCCGTCTACGACCCGGTCTCCCGGCGGTGCGCGATGGCGCGCGCGGGCCACCCCGTCCCCGCGGTGGCGATGCCGGACGGCACCGTGGTGTTCCCCGACGTCCCCGCGGGCCCTCCGCTGGGGCTGGGCGGCCTGCCCTTCGAGGTCACCGAGATGGAGCTGCCCGAAGGCACCGTCCTCGCGCTGTACACCGACGGCCTCATCGAGGCCCGCGGCCGTGACGTCGACGACGGCCTCGCCGCCCTGCGCGGGGTCCTGTCCCGGCCCGCCGCGTCCCTGGAGAGCACCTGCGACACCGTGCTGCGGACGCTTCTCCCGGACCAGCCCGACGACGACGTGGCGCTGCTGATGGCCCGCACCCGCGCCCTGGACGCGACCCACGTCGCCACCTGGGACGTACCGCCCGATCCCGCGGCGGTCGCCGAGACCCGCAAGAAGGCCATCCGTCAGCTTTCCGCCTGGGGCCTGGACGAGGCCGCCTTCGTCACCGAACTGGTCGTCAGCGAACTCGTCACCAACGCCATCCGCTACGGCGGCGCCCCCATCCAGCTCCGGCTCATCCGCGACCGCAACCTCATCTGCGAGGTCTCGGACGCCAGCAGCACCAGCCCCCACCTGCGCCGCGCTCGCACCTTCGACGAGGGCGGCCGCGGCCTGCTCCTGGTCGCCCAGCTCACCCAGGGTTGGGGCACCCGCCACACGCTCACCGGCAAGACGATCTGGGCCGAGCAGGCCCTCTCCCCGTCTTCTTCTCCGACGCCGAAGACGGACTGATCGATGCCGCGGTCCCGCCGCTTCTCCGCGACCTCACCGAACTGCAGGTCCTGCGTTCGGTCCGCCCGGCCGCGGCCGGGCCACTCGACGCGCTCACCGCCCCGGCACTGTGCCCGCCCCGCAGCCATGGGTCCGGGCCCCCACTCGCCGACGCCCTGACCTGCACGGCCGACCGTCAGCCGTTCGCCGCCGCCTTCTTGATCGCTTCGCGGATCCGGGAGTAGGTACCGCAGCGGCAGACGTTCTCGATGGCGTCGATGTCGGCGTCCGTCGGGTGGGGCGTCTTCTTCAGCAGAGCCACCGCGGCCATGATCTGGCCCGGCTGGCAGAAGCCGCACTGCGCGACATCCCTGTCGAGCCATGCCTGCTGCACGGGGTGCAGCCTGTCGCCGTCGGCCAGGCCCTCGATCGTGGTGACCTCGCGGTCCGCGCAGTCCGCGACCCGCACGACACAGGGCTGGATCTCCTCGCCGTCGAGATGGCTCGTACAGGCACGGCAGACGCCCACACCGCAGCCGTACTTGGGTCCCGTGACGTTCAGCATGTCCCGCAGGACCCACAGTACCGGCATGTCGGACGGGGCCTCGACGGTGACCGGCTTCCCGTTGAGGAGGAAGGAGTAGGACGGCATCGGCACCTTCTCGGAGGACGGGTCAGAAGTCGAGCGGGAAGCGGCGGGGCCTGGAACCGGTCGCCCGCGCATAGGCGTTGGCCACGGCGCCGGCCGCGGCCGGGACGCCGAGTTCACCCGCCCCGCCCGGTTCCCGCCGGGAGGGCATGATGTGTGCCTCGAAACGCAGCGGAGCGTGCCGCTGGCGGGCGTAGTGGAAGTCGGCGTAGCTGCTCTCGCGGACGGCGCCCCGGTCGATGTGCAGACCGGCCCGCAGGACGGTGGAGATGCCGTCGATCGCGGTGCCCATGAGCTGGGCCTCGAGCCCGCGCGGGTTGACGGCCGTTCCGACGTCGGCCGCCATCACCACCCTGGTCACCCGAGGGTCCATCGGGTCGGTGGCGTCGATCTCGACCAGGCAGGCCACACAGGAGCCGTACTCCTCGTGGACGGCGACGCCCTGTGCCTGGCCCTGCGGCAGGGTCCGGCCCCAGTCACCGGCGTCCGCGACCTTGTCGAGCACGGCTTTGACGGCCTTGTTCCTGAGTGTGCCGCGCCGGAAGGCGACCGGGTCCTTCCCCAGGCTTCTCGCGACCTCGTCGACGACGATCTCCTCCGCGGTCCGCATCGTCCCCGAGTCCACCGACCGCCAGGCGCCGAGGGGGATCGCCAGCTCGACCGATCCCGTGTTCCCGGACACCCGGCCGAAGTTGTACAGGCCGCTGTCGCTGGGCAGTGGGCCGGCGGCAGGTCCGGCGGCCGGCGTCACCGCGTGACCGACGTGCCCCTGAGCGGAAACGCCCTGCGCTTCGTACGACTCGCTCACCGAGGCCACCGCGTGGGCGAACGCCACCACCCTGCCCCGAGCGTGGCTGGCCCGGATCCGGTGGTGGCTGGCCGGGCGCATCCGGCCGTGCCGGATGTCGTCGGCGCGGCTCCACATCAGCTTGACCGGCCTGCGCGCCGCCTTGGAGATGAGGGCGGCCTCGATCGCGGCGTCGTGGTTCAGCCGCCGGCCGAAGGAGCCGCCGCCTCGTACGACGTGCACCTTCACCTTCGAAGCGGGCAGCCCGACCGCCGAGGCGATGCTCTCCCGCGCGTCCATCGGCGACTGGGAGGAGAACCAGATCTCGGCGTGGCCCGCACGAACGTCCGCCACCGCGGTCAGCACCTCCATGGGCGCGTGGCTGACGAAGGCGAACTCGAACTCGCCCTCCGTCTGCGCCGATCCGCGCGGCGGGCTGTCGAGCCGTGGGACGGCGGCCCGCAGCCGCGAGCGGATCGCGGCATCGGAGAGCGAGACGAGCGGGCCCGGCGCCCAGGTGATCCGCAGGGCGTCCCTCGCCTTGAAGGCGTGGTGGAAGGACTCGGCCACCACGGCGACCCCACCGGCGACCCTGACGACGGCGTGGACGCCGGGCATCGCGCGTGCGGCCCGGGAGTCGACGGAGACGAGCTTCCCGCCGAGCGTCGGCGGCCGGGCCACCACGGTCGGCTTCGCCCCGGCCACCGTCAGGTCCCCGGCGTACGTGGCCCTGCCGGTGACGATGTCCCGGGCGTCGATCCGGGTCGTCGGCCGCCCGATCACCCGGTGCCGGGACGCGGGCTTGGGTCTGCTCGACACGGCCGGCCGGGTGACCCGGGCGGCGCTCGCGGTCAGCGACCCGAAGGTGGCCGAACGCCCGTCCGGTGCGATCACCCTCGTGCTGTGGGTGCGCAGGAACCGCGCGGGAAGGCGCCAGCGCCTGGCCGCCGCGGTCACCAGCTTGGCACGCGCCAGGGCGGCCAGCTCACGGGCCGGACCGTACAGCGAACTCACCGAACTCGAACCGCCCGTGAACTGGTTGCCCTTGGCCCGGGCGTCGGCGAGCGGGATGTCGACGTCGGCGAGCCGGGCGTCCAGTTCCTCGGCGATCATCATGGCGACGGCGGTGGTGACGCCCTGACCGACCTCGACGCGGGGCAGCCGTACGACGACCTTGTTGGCCTCGGTGATCTCCAGGACCAGCATCTCCTCGTCGGCGCCGGTCACCAGGACGCCGGACGGCCGGCGCGGCGTGGCCGCGGTGGGCTCGGCGCCCTCCGCCGGCGCCGCGTCACAGCCGAGCGGCGCGGCAACGGTCAGCGTGGACGCCGCGAGCGAGTAGACCACGAACTTCCTGCGGGACCACTGACGGGCCAATGGACGCTCCTCTCCGGGTGTCCCGGTGGTTCGACTGGTATGAGGGAGCAGCGCTCTTCGAGGTTGTCTGCGGGAACCGAGCTGCCTGGACGAGTTCCGGAACCATCCGGCAGGCGGCTGTGCCGTCCCTGCCGACCGGTGGGTCCTGCCCCGCCGTGTGGCTGAAGCCGCCGCTTCCCTGGTCACCGGGGCTCTGCATGGCTTTAGGGTCGAGACGGCATGGGCCGGACGGCATGAACGAAGGTGAGGCGGAGCGCGTGATCCGGGTAGTGGTGGTCGACGACGAGGCGTTGGTCCGCTCGGGCTTCGAACTCATTCTGGGCGCGTCCGAGGACATCGAGGTCGTCGCGACCGCGAGCGGCGGCGACGCCGTGGAAACGGTCCGGCGGGAGCGGCCCGACGTGGTGCTGCTGGACATCCGGATGCCGGACGTCGACGGGCTCACCGTGCTGCGGGAGCTGCGGGCGGGGCCGGACGCTCCGGCGGTGGCGATGCTGACGACGTTCGACGCCGACGAGTACGTCCTGACCGCGCTGCACTGCGGTGCGGCCGGATTCCTGCTGAAGGACACCGAGCCGGAGCAGCTGTCCCACCTGGTGCGCACCCTGGCCGCGGGCGGCGTGGTGCTCTCCCCCAAGGCGTCACGCACCCTGCTGCACGGCCACCCGGGCGCCGGGGCCGCCGTGGACGAGGGGGCCGCCCGGGTACGGCTGCTGACCGCCCGCGAGCGTGACGTCCTCGTGCTGGTGGCAGACGGACTGTCGAACGCCGACATCGGAGTGCGCCTCCACCTGGGTGCCGGCACGGTCAAGGACCACGTCAGCGCGATCCTCACGAAGCTGCGGGTGACGAGCCGGGTGCAGGCCGCGCTGCTGGCACAGCGAGCCGGACTGCTCGACGAGCACCCGCGGTCGCAGGCCGGCCGATGAGCCGCGCACGTGCCGCGTGGCAGCGGGTTCCCGCGCCGGTCGTCGACATCGTCCTGGTGGCGACGGCGGCCGTGGACGTATGGCTGAACATGTGGGAGCACACACGCCTCGGTGTCGCGCTGGCCGCGGTCGGCTGCGCCGCGTTGGCGTTCCGGCGCAGGTACCCGCTCGGCGTGTTTCTGCTCACCCTGCCCGTCGCGCTGATGCAGGATGTCGCCGTCGCTGTGCTCGTGGCGCTGTTCACCCTGGCCGAGCGTTCCCGCGACCGTCGGCTCCTCGCGCTGTGCGTCGCCCTGTCCGCCGTCGCGAGCAGTACTCCGTGGCCCATGGCCGAGGTCGACCGGACCATGACGCTGGTCTTCTTCGTGTACGGCCTTGCGACCGCCGCGGCCCCGGTCCTCTTCGGCCAGCTTCTCCAGGCGCAACGGGACCTGGCCCGGCGGCTGGCCGAGATCGAGGAGGCCAGGGAGCACGAGCGGGCCCTGCACGCCCAGGCCGTGCTCGCCCGCGAACGCGCCCAGCTGGCACGCGAAATGCACGACGTGGTCTCCCACCAGGTCAGCCTGATCGCCGTACGGGCCGGAGCCCTGCAGGTCGCGGCCAAGGACGCGGACGCCAAGGAGGCGGCCCGCACGATCCGTTCGCTGAGCGTCACCACGCTCGACGAACTGCGCACCATGGTCACGCTGCTGCGCGCCTCCGGCGGCCACGCCACCGAGCTGACCCCTCAGCCCACCCTGGCCGACCTGCACAAACTGGTGGAGACGAGCGGGACTCACGCAGAGCTCACGGGTGAACTGCCGCCCACCGTGGGCACACCCGCCCAGCGGGCCCTGTACCGCACGGTTCAGGAGGCGCTGACCAACGTCCGCAAGCACGCCCCCGGCGCCACCGCTCGCGTCGATCTGTGGCAGGACGGCGGCCACGTCGGGGTGACCGTCACCAACACCGCGCCCACGCGTCCCTCCCTCGCTCTCCCGGGTTCGCGGCAGGGCTTGGTCGGTCTGCGGGAACGGGCCGAGATCCTGCGCGGCACCCTGAGTGCGGGCCCGACCACGGAGGGCGGCTACCGGGTGCGGTTGCGGATCCCGCTCGGCGCGGAGTGAGCGACGCCATGGCCGGCAACGGGGGCCAGGAGCTGGCCGGCCGCCAGCTGCGCGTAGAGCCGGTCCTGATCCATCAGCTCCTCGTGAGTGCCCACGGCCCGGACCCGGCCGGCGTCCATGACGACGATGCGGTCGGCGCCTGTCACCGTCGACAGGCGGTGGGCCACCACCAGCACGGTGGTCTCCCGGGCCACGTCCGTGATGACGTCCCGCAGCGTCAGCTCGTTGACCGCGTCGAGCTGCGAGGTCGCCTCGTCCAGCAACAGCAGGCGTGGCCTGCGCAGCAGGGCGCGGGCGATGGCGACGCGCTGCCGCTCGCCGCCCGACAGCTTCGAGCCGCGATGCCCGACCGGGGTGTCCAGGCCGTGGGGCAGACGCCCGACGAGGGTGTCGAGCTTCGTGCGGGTCAGGACGCCGCGGATGTCCTCGTCCGTCGCGCCGGGCGCCGCGAGGACCAGGTTCTCCCTCAGTGTGCCGGCCAGCACCGGAGCGTCCTGCTCCACGTACCCGATGGCGGCCCGCAGCTCGGGCAGGGACCACTCCCGTACGTCCTTGCCGTCGACCAGGACCCGGCCGCCGGTTGCCTCGTGGAACCGTTCGATGAGCGCGAAGACCGTCGACTTGCCCGCGCCGGAGGGGCCCACGAAGGCCGTCATCCCGGTGCCCGGCACCTCGAAACTCGCCTGTCGATGGACGTACGGCAGGCCCGCGCGATAGCGGAAGGAGACGTCCTCGAAGCGGACCGACGCCGGACCCGGTACCCCTCTCCCCCGTCCGGGCAGCACACTCTTGTGCCGGTCGGTCGGCTCCGCCGGCAGGCGTTCCACGTGCGCGATCCGGGAGATCGCGGCCGCACCCTCCTGAAAGGAGGAGACGGCGTCGATCAGCCTGGACACCGGCTCGATCAGGTAGAAGAGGTACAGCAGGAAGGCGATGAGGGTGGACACGGGGATCTCCCCGGACGCCACCCGCGCCCCGCCGACCGCGAGCACGGCGAGGAAGGCCAGCTGTACGGCGAGTTCGTCGGCCGAGCCTGCCACGGCCTCCCACTTCGCGCTCTTCACACCGTGCCGCCACGCCCGCCGTGCCGCCGCTTCCACCCGGGCGGTCTCCCGCTCCTCGGCACCGGACGCCTTCACCGTGCGAAACGCCCCGAGAGCCCGCTCCAACCCTACGGAGATCTCCCCGACCGCCGCCTGCGACCGTTCGGTGGCGCGGGCGATCCGGGGCATCACCAGGGCGACGGCCCCGCCGACCAGCACGACCACCCCGAGCGTCACACCCAGCAGGACGACATCCAGGTACGCCATCATGACGACTGCCGCCACGAAGGCCACCGCGCCGGTGGCCGCCGAGACGACCGCCTGGGTGCTGACCGCCCGCAGCAGCGTCGTGTCCGAGGTGACCCGGGACATCAGATCGCCCGGCGGGATCCGCTCCCACTCCGCGAGCCGCAGCCGCAGCAGCCGCCCCACCAGGGTGCGCCGCGCGGCCAGGACCACCGACTCCGCCGTCCGCTCCAGCACATACGTTCCGAAGGCCTCGACCGCCGTGCCCAGCAGCACCAGCGTGGTCAGCGCGATCAGTATGCCGGTGATGGTCCCCCCGGAGGCGAGCCGATCCACCAGTGCCTTCGTGGCCAGCGGCTGGAGCAGCCCCCCGGCGGCCCCGACCAGGGCGCACAGCAGGCCGAGGGCGACGGCCCACCGGTGCGGCCGGACGTACGCGCCCAGTGCCTTGGCTGTCTCCCGGGCGGACAGGGAAGCCTCATCCGTCGTCGGGGCGGATGCGGTGTTCACGAGGTTCCTTTCCTCCGCGGGCTCAGTGGACGAGTCCGGCTGTGCTCGTGGCGAGGGTGTGCACCAGCACCTCGGGCACCTCGGGGTGGGCGACGATCAGGGCGAAGGCGCCCGCCGCCAGCGTCAGACCGAGGAATTCCAGAAACTCGCCCCTGCCGGGGACGGCGTCACGGCCCGGTAGGTCGGCCGATGTTCGCAGGGAGTCCTCGCGCTCGTCGTGTCGCGCACGGTGTGTCATGCCTCCAGCCTGGAAGCCCGTCCGTGCCGCGCCCCATCCGGCGACTGTCGGGTCCACCCCCGCCGAGTGGCTGGAGAAGATCGCCCTCCGGTCGCACCGGACCGGCCGGGGAGGAGACTCCGCCCGTCGGCAGGGCGTCCCCCGCCGATCGGCGGGGGCGTTACCGAAGGCTGCCGGATGGTCCGCGCCCTTGCCTCCACGCGAGATTCTCCGAATGACAAAGATGCAGCCCTCGCAGGAGACGTCAGCTCCGCAGGAGCACTCGCCTCCGCCGCCCCGTACCTTCCCGGAGTCCGCTGTGCCGGCCTCGCCCCGTCCCTCGACGGGACGCCTGGTCGGGGTGGATCTGGCGCGCGCGCTGGCGGTGTTCGGCATGTACGTCGTGCACATCGGCCCCCCGTTGTCCGCCACCCACGGAGTGGCCGGCTGGATCCGCTACATGGCCGACGGTCATTCGTCGATCCTGTTCGCCACCCTCGCCGGGTTCTCGCTGATGCTGCTCGCCGGCAGCCGGGAGCCGAAGACCGGCCTGGCGGGCCGGCAGGCGAAGGCCCGGATCGCGATCCGCGCCGTGGTCCTGCTGGCGTTGGGCAGCGCGATGGCGATGGAGTACGGGGGCGTGATCATCCTCGGCTTCTACGGGGTCTACTTTCTGCTGGCCCTGCCCCTGGTGCGGTTGCGTGCCAGGACACTCGCGATCACCGCGGCCGTGCTCGCACTCGTCACACCGCAGCTGGCGTTCGCCCTGAACGCGCTGCTGAGTCCGTCGGCCCAGCAGAGCATCAACGCCTACGACCCGCTCCGCCGCCTCAGCGAGGTGGGAGTGCTCGATCTGCTGCTCACCGGTTTCTATCCGGCGCTCACGTGGATGTCGTTCGTGATCGCGGGCATGGCGCTGGGCCGCCTCGACCTGTCCTCCGGAACCGTCCAACGGCGCCTGGCCGTGCTCGGTGCCGCCCTCACCTCGACCGCGTACGGCATGTCCTTGCTGCTCGCCGGCAAGGGCGCGTTGCGGAGCCTCGCGGAGGACGGGCCGTCGTCCGGCGGCTCCGGGGCGGCCGCCCTCGACAGCGGGTCGCTCCCCGACATGCCGGCGTCGTTGCTCCTGACGGCCGGGCCGCACAGCGGCACCACCTTCGACATCATCGGCAGCGTGGGCGTCGCGATCCTCGTGGTCGTCGGTGCGACGGTGGCGATGGACCGCCTGCCTCGGCTGCGCCGCCTGGCGAAACCGGTCATCGCCGTGGGCACCATGTCCCTGACCGCCTACGTCGGCCACTTCCTCGCCCAGTCCGCACTGTCCCTGCCGGCCGGGACGGGCACCCAGCAGTCCTGGCTGCCCCTGCTCATGTTCGTCCTCGGGGCGACCGTGTTCGCCGCGGTCTGGTCCCGCTTCTTCCGCCGCGGCCCCTTGGAGTACCTGCTCAACGCGGCCACCAGGCCGGCGAAGCACCTCCGGTGAGACAGTGCCGGGGTGGGACGCCTCCGCGTCCCACCCCGGCTGTGTGGTCTGTCCTCCGTCAACCGACGCGCTTGATCGGCGGGCAGTGCCACCGGGCGTCGATGACCTCGGCGCGCGGGAGGTACATGCGCAGTGCGACGTACCAGATGCCCTGCTGCGGAGTGGGCAGCCAGTTGGACTCCCGCTCCGGCCCCGGCGAGTCCGGTTGCAGGTGGAGGACCAGACCTCCGTCATCGTCCGTGACCAGCCCTCGGGTGCGGTCTCCGATGGCGTACCGGTCGATGGGATTCGGGATCAGGTTCCGGCTCTCGTCGTAGGCGCTCAGGGACCAGAACGCGTCGACCGGGGGCAGCGTCCCCGCGCCGAAGCGCAGTTCGTAGCGGCCGGTGGCCAGCGTTTCACCGTCGCTGTCGGTGAAGGCCGTCAAATAGACCGCCTCCTCGGGATCGTTGACGGCGATGCCCACCAGGGACTGCTCCGCGGCCCGCCTGAGGAAGTCGTCCCCGTAGTGCCCGACCTTCCCGGGGGCGTACCGCCAGCCGTTGACCAGATCGGCCCACTGACCACTGAGCAGTTGCTGTTCGAGCATGGGCAAGGCGGTGGCGGCGGCCCGGATCAACCCCTCCTTCACCGGCTCCGGTTGGGCCCCGACGTCCAGTCCTGGGCCGATGCCGATCTCCGCGAACTGCCGGAGCAGGACGTCGTGATGCTCCGGCAGGGGGTTCTCGGCCAGCATCGCGTTGAGTGTCTTCCACGGAGCGAGGGGGTCCTCGGCGGGGTCGGCCGGTATCGGTACGTCGCGGCGTTCCGGGAGCGTGACGCCCTCCTTGCCGAACAGGTGGAGCGGCGTCAGCCGGTACTGCCGCTGCAGCGCGTGGACGGCCGGGAGGTCGTCCGCGTCGTCGATGAGGGTCCGCCCGACGATGAGGACCCACGGGGTGGGGGCGTTCGCCGTGCGGCGCACGCCTTCCGGGAGGTCCCCGCTCCAGTCCGGGCCGATGAGGGCGAAGTCACCGGCCGCCGATCCGGTCGCCCGCATGCCCACGTAGTCGTAGTTGTCGGAGGTGAAGGAGACCAGTTCGAAGGTGAAGTAGCGGTCGCCCATGTCCGGGTGCGAGAGGATGAGGGGTTCCTCGCTCAGGTCCACCCACGCCCAGGAGTACAGCGTGTCGATGTTGGGCGACACGCCCTCCCGGTCCGAGACGTCCCAGAGCTTGCTCGCATGCCAGAAGTGGTTGACGGCCATGTAGGGCGTCGATTCCGACTCGGGCTTCTGGGTCACCCAGCGGTGGCGGAGCTCGGCGTTGTAGATGTACGGGAAGCCGTAGACGAAGGCCTGCTCCCCCAGCGTGTACGCGTATTCGCGGCGCCAGTCGTCCACCCGCCCGGTCAGCGTCGGCTTCACCGAGTGCCATGCGAGGGGCAGGGCCCGCGTCACCTTCCTGGCGCGGTCGATGGTGTCCCGCGGGTTGCGTACGGCCGCCGCGGTGGCCTTTCCGGTGGAAGCCGCCGCGTGGCCGATGCCGACTGCCGCCGTGGCGAGGTCGTGGCGCAGACCTCGTCCGGAATGGTTGCTGTTGCCTGAGGATGCCATCGCACCGGGTTCCTCTCCTGGGGCCGAACAGCACGGCTTGCGGCCACCACGTGAACTCGGGGACGCGAACGGGGAAACCGGCGAACGTCTACGACGCATCCCGGCTCTTCCCGGTGCGCCACGCGGCGGCGTCTGCGCCGTGCTTGGTGGGGTTTACCGGGCCGGGTGCTCCAACACGCACCTGTTGTTCGAGTACATCACCGTGTCCTGGCCCCGGCAACCGGACTCCCAGGTCACGCCGGTCCCCATCCGTCACTCAGCGCGTCCACGGCATCGGTCACCGTCGGGTGGAGGCGGTCCGGGCTGAGGGTCGCGTGCAGGGGGTGCCGGGACAGTGCGCGTGTGGGGCGGGCCCGGACCCGGGCCAGATGGAGCTCGACTCCCTGGTGGTCGAGGTCCGCGGCGAGGTCCGCCAGGGTGTCCAGGACCGGCAGGCCCAGCCGGTAACTCGCCGTCAGGTCCACCACGACGGCACGGGGCGGGCGGTCGGATGCCGCCACCAGCTCCTTCACCGCCGTACGGACACGGTTGACGTTGCCGAAGAAGAGCGCCCCGTCCGGCCGGGCCACGAGGATTCCCGGTGCGGCCACGGCTCGTGGGTGCTCCTTCAGGTCGCCCCACACGCCGGTGCCGGGCAGCAGCCCCAGGACCGCAACCCGCGGGGTGCTGGAATAGGCGATGAACAGCAGCAGCGACAGCAGCACCGCGAGCAGCAGACCGGGCAGCAGGTCGAAGACCAGCACACCGACGAGTGCGGTCACAGCGATCCAGAGGCTGGGCCGGTCGTGCGTGGCGTAGCGGCGCAGTTCCCCGACCCGCAGGAAACCCTTCACGGCCACGATCACGATCGCCCCGAGCACCGCCTCGGGCAGTGGGGTGAACAGCGAGGTCAGGAACGCCCCGGTGAGCAGCACCAGCCCCGCCGCGACCAGGGAGACCATCGGGCTGCGGCCGCCCGCGCCCTCGGCGGCGGCGCTGCGGGACGCGCTGCCGGAGACCGCGAAGCCGCGGAAGAAACCCACCCCGAGGTTGACCGCTCCCATCGCAACCATCTCGCGGTCGGCCTTCACCTCGTGGCCGTGGAGGCGGGCGAAGCGGCCGGCGATGCTGTAGGACTCGGCGAAGACGACCAGCGCCACCCCGAGGGAGCCGGCGGCGAGTTCGGCCCAGTCGGCGGACGAGATGCCGGGCAGGTGAGGGACCGGCACGGCCGCCGGGATCCTGCCCACCGTCTGCACACCGTGGTCGCTCAGGTGCAGGGCCTGGGAGAGGATCAGTCCGGCGGCCAGCACGATCAGCGAGGCCGGCAGCCGCGGCAGGAGGCGCTCCAGCAGGAGCAGCGAGCCCACCGCGGCCACGCCGACGGCGATCGTGGTCCACGACCAGTCGCCCGTCTGGCTCAGCAGCTTCACCAGGCGCTGGAAGAAGTCGCCCTCCCCGCTGGAGACACCGAGGATCTTCCCCGTCTGCCGCACCATGATCGTCAGGGCCATGCCGAAGAGGAAGCCGACCAGGGCGGGCTCCGCCAGGAAGTTGGTGAGGAACCCCAGCCGGGCCGCTCCGGCCACCACCAGCACCGCGCCCACGATCACCGCCAGCGCCGCCGACAGCCCGACGGCGGCGCCCGGATCGCCGCTGACGCCTTTGACGGTGGACGCCGACAGCACGGCCGCGGCCGATGTCGCCCCCACGACCAGAAAGCGCGAACCTCCCAGGAGCGCGTAGCCCACGAGAGCGATGGGAGCCGCGTAGAACGCGTTCTGCGGAGGGACTCCGGCGATCTCCGCGTATGCCACCGACTCCGGCACGATCAACGCCCACACCGTCAGGCCGGCCAGTACGTCACCGCGCAGCAGCCCCCGCCGGTAGCCGCGGACCCATTCGGCCACCGGCAGGGCGGTCAGCAGGCGTCGACCGGTCAGCCGGCGCGTGTGATCGGCGGGCACTGCCAGCGCGCGTCGACGACTTCAGGGCGTGGCAGGTACATGCGCAGCGCGACGAACCAGATGCCCTGCTGCGGTGTGGGCAGCCAGTTGCTCTCCCGTTCGGAGCCGGGTGAGTCGGGCTGGAGGTGGAGGATCAGGCCGCCGTCCGGCTCGGTGACCAGTCCTCGGGTGCGGTCTCCAATGGAGTAGCGGTCGATCGGGTTGGCGATCAGGTTCCTGGCCTCGTCGTAGGCCGTCAGGGACCAGAAGGCGTCGACGGGGGGCAGCGCCCCGGCCTCGAAGCGCATCTCATAACGGCCTGTCGAGAGTTTCTCGCCCTCCGCGTCGTCGAAGGCGACGAGGTACACCGTCTCCTCCAGATCGTTCGCGGCGATACCGAAGAGGGCCTGTTCCGCGGCCCGTTTGATGAAGTCGTCCCCGAAATGCCCCATCTGCGGCGGCGGGTAACGCCAGCCGTTGATCAGCTTGGCCCAGTCACCGCTGAGCAGTTGCTCCTGGAGCATGGGCAGACCGGCGGTGGCGGCGGCGATCAGTCCCTGCCGGACGGACTCGGGCTGTGCCTCCACGTCGAGACCGGCGCCCACGCCGATCTCCGCGAACTGCCGGAGCAGGATCTCGTGGCGCTCCGGAGGAGGGTTCTCGGCGAGCATCGCGTTAAGCGTCTTCCACGGCGCGAGCGGATCCCGCTCCGGATCGACGGGTACGAGCACGTCGCGGCGTTCCGGCACGGTCACGCCCTGCTTCCCGTACAGGTGCAGCGGGGTCAGCCGGTACTGGTCCTGCAGCGCGTGGACGGCGGGCAGATCGTGTTCGCCGTCGATCAGGGTGCGGCCGGCCACCAGGATCCAGGGGCTGGGGGCGGTCGCCGTACGACGCACTCCTGCGGGGAGTTCTCCCTCCCATCCCGGCCCCACGAGGGCGAAGTCGCCCGCGTGCGGCCCCGTGGCCCGTCGGCCGACGTAGTCGTAGTTGTCCGAGGTGATGCCGGTGAGTTCGAAGGTGAAGTAGCGGTCGCCCATCTCCGGGTGCGAGAGGATGACGGGCTCCGTGCTCAGGTCGACCCAGGCGCACGAGTAGAGGGTGTCGACGTTGGGCGCCAGTCCCTCCTGGTCGGAGGCGTCGAAGAGCGTCCGGGCATGCCAGAAGTGGTCGACGGCGGAGTGCATCCTCATCTTCGGGTCGGGCGGCTCGGTCACCCAGCCGTGGCGCAGCTCGGCGTTGTAGATGTAGGGGAAGCCGTAGACGTAGGCCTGCTCCCCCAGTGTGTAGGCGTATTCGCGACGCCAGTCGCTGACCGTTTGTGGCGCGGGGCTCGTACCTGCGGAAGCCATCACCACGCTCCTGTTCTGTGACTCGGCGGCACGCGATACGGCCGCCCCGGGGCCGGGCCGCCGACGAGGCACCTCTGGCTCTCCGCGGGGATGGCCACGCTCACTCGCCGTACCGCATCGGATACGAAGCAGACCGTTCATGCGAGTTGGGCCTCTTCCGAGTAGATCACCGCAACCACGGCCCAGCAACAGCACGCCATTTCGCCCGGATCCGTCCGGCACCTCCGCGCCCGCGTCCCGTGAGCGATCCGGGCCTCCACCGCTCCCCCGGGCGTCGAACTCCGCGACCCGCGCCGCCAGTTCCGCGCGACCCGCCCGGTTCCCTTCGGCCCGCTAGGCGGTCCCACGCTCCCGCGAAGCGGTCGGCGCTCCTGGCCACCTGCGACGGCCCCCTGGCCCGAACAGGTGTGAGCCCTGTGCGTCGACCCGAGGAAGACGGACCAAAAGCGGTGGCCCGGCTACGGTCGGTCGGTGAACGGTCGGCGACGACCGGCGTACGGAAGGTGCTGCTGTGCCGGCTGCGGAGCCGCGATCCATTGTCGCGTTCCTCCCGATCATCTCGGGACTCGCCCTCGCTTTCACGATCACGGCCGTCGACCCACTGGTCCTCAGCCTGAACATGCCGCAGGTCAGCCGGGCGCTGCACGTGCCGCCCGATGTCGTCGGGTTCCTGGGTGGGGCCTCGACGCTGGTCGTGGCCGCCGCCGTGCTCGCCGTGGGCAGTCTCGGGGACGCGTTCGGGCTCAAGCGGCTGCTGATGCTGGGGCTGGTCGGCGACATCGTCGTCAACCTGCTCTCCGCGATCTCCCCCGACTACGGGTTCCTGCTGGTGACGCGCCTCCTCGACGGCCTGGCGCTGGCCGCGGTCCTGGGCGTGTCGATGGCCCTGCTCAAGGTGTCGGTGCCGGCCGAGAGACGGCCGGCGGCCATCGGCATCTTCATGGCCATCGACATGGTGCTGTGCGGGGTGACCCCCGCGCTCGGGGGCTGGGTGGTGGAGGCCGTCGGCTGGCGCTGGCTGTTCCTGCTCGCCCCCCTGCTGTCGCTGATCGCACTCGGGCTGACCACCCGGTACGTCACCGAGTCCCCGGTCCTGGAGCGCCGCGGGGTCGACGTCGGCGGCGTCAGCCTGGTCGGCTTCGCCCTGCTCACCCTCGTCCACGGCGTCGCCGAGGCGGAGAACGGGATCTCCCAGCTCCAGGCCTGGCTGCCGCTGGTGATCAGCGCGGTCGCCGGCGTGCTCTTCGTGATCCGTGAACGCCGGACACCGGAACCGGTCCTGGACCTGTCGCTGTTCCGCAGCGGTCCGTTCGCCGTGGCCGCGCTGGCCAGCCTGACGCTCAACTTCCTCGTCGCCGGGTTCAGTTTCGTCCTCGGGCAGTTCGGGAGTGTGATCCTCTCGCTGTCCCCGCGCACGATCGGCCTGCTCTTCCTGCCCGGCACCCTGGCGGTCGCCGCCGGCGTCATCCTCGCCGGACGCCTCATCGGGAAGTACACCCCCCGGCCCGTCCTCGTCACCGGCCTGCTGGTGATGGCCGCGGGCGGGCTGCTCATGGCGGCCACCGCCACACCCACCATGGCTCTGTGGATCGTCGTACTGGCCACCTGGCTCACCAACCTGGGCTCGCTGGTGGCCTCCTCCGCGGTGGCCGAGACCATCCTCGCGCACGCCCCGCCCGGAAAGGCCGGAGCCGTGGCCGCCGTCCAGCCGGCCTTCGGCATGACCGGCTACGCGCTCGGCCCCGCCGTCTACCTCCTGCTGCTCAACTTCTTCTTCCAACGACAGTGGCTCAACGACGCCGACGAGCGCGGACTGTCGGTGACCGAGGCCGATCAGGCGGTCGACGCGACGCGCAGCGCGCTGGCCCACAGTCCGGGCACCGCCGGATACGACCCGAACCTGCTCCAGCAGTCCGGACTGGCCCTCGGGCTGGACTTCACCAACGGCCTGAGGCTCACCCTGCTGATCGTGAGCCTCCTCCCGATCGCCCTGGCGGTCGCGGCGCACCTGCTGATGCCCCGCAGGCCGCGGCCCGAACGCTGACCGTGTCATCGTCCTCGCTCGCCACAACAGCCCGCCGTCCTGCAGCAGATGCATGTCCGGACGCGGCGAGTCAGCATGGAAACAGGGGGACGTTCCCGAATGGAGGCTCCCATGACCGACAACGAAACCTTCGTCCGCGATCTCTTCCGGGCGTGGAACGAGCGGGATTACGACTCCATCGCCGGGTCCGTCGCTCCGGACTGCACCCTCACCGAGGAGGGCAGCGGAAGGACGCTGCAGGGTCCGGAGGGCTTCACCCAGCTCGCGAAGGCCATGTTCGACGCGATGCCCGACGGCAAGTTCACCCTCGACCACCTCACGTCACACGGGGACACGGTGGTCGTCGAGTACACGGGCAGCGGAACCCAGACCGGCGACCTGGTCCTGCACGCGGGCACCGTGCCGGCCACGGGGCGCCACGTCACGGTGCACGCGTGCGACATCTACGAGCTCGAGGACAACCGGATCAAGGAAGGCCGCGCCTACATGGACACGGGCGCCATCATGAGCCAGCTGGGCCTGACGGAGCAGATGCAGGGCTGACGGGAACACACGGAGATCCGGCACACGGGGCCCGGAGTTCCGCGCGGGACACGGACGGCCGGAGTTCCCGGAGTCCCGGTCAGCCGGAAACGCCGGAGGTGAGGTCATCACCGACGGGCTGCTCAGGTGGATTTGGTTCCGGACCTCGGGCGACGTCTGCGCACTCAGCCCTTGCCCTGGCTCCTGGCCTCTGTCTCTGCGTCAGCGACGGTGATCGCGATGCCGAGTGCTTTGGTGATGTTGCCGCCTGCCGTCATGACACGGGCTGTGCCCACGACGGGGGCGATGGCGACCAGGACATCCTGCACCTGGTCGACGGTCAGGCCGGCCTGAAGGGCGGGGTCGATGTGGGCGACGTAGGAGATCGGCGGAGCGTCCGAAGCAGCGAGGGCCGCGATGCGGGTAAGCATGAACACGTCCGGGGACAGCCCGCACCGCTCGACCGAGTCGACCGTCATCGCGGCGAGGGTGTCCAGTACCGGGGTTTCAGATGCTGTGGCCATGGCAGGTGGTCTCCTGATGGTGTCGTGACGAGAGTCAGCAGGCGGAAGCAGCAGCGGCTCCGCAAGCGCGTACTGCTCGACCGTAAGTCCATTTCCTCCCGATTGCCCGTTGAGCGGTTCATCCGAAGAGGGAGGCAGACGTGGCGGCCTGACACACCGGCGTCAGCGCGACCCCCATGCCTGACGGAGGAAGGGCGGGCGGCTCTTGTTCTCCCATCGGGCCCAAGCGGGCAGGCGCGAGCGACCGGGGACGCCGACAGGCACGCAAGGAGCGTCCGCGCGGGCAGCAGGCCGCGGTGGAGGCCGCCTCGTTCAGATGCTTCGCCGTCGTTCAGGGCAGCCCGACTCCCGCATGCCGGGAACCCGGACGACCGCCGCAACGAACGCGCCGCCCGACCCGCAACGGCGGGAACACAGCCCCGTGCCGACCACTCAGGCTGAGTCGCTGCTCTCGATGCGGTCCGTCCAAACCAGTGGGGGCCACTCCGTGCGCGTACCGTCGGCAATGGAGAGCGAGTCGAGCTGGAGCCCGGAGATCTCAGGACTCCGCCGGACCAGGATGTGCCCTTCCCGGAGGAGGTCGACTTCGATCTCGGCATCGATCCACGGCCCGAACAGATGCCGGCGAAGCGCGGAGATCTCGCCGGGCCCCACGGCCGCGTAGGTTGCGTGCACCAGCCCCGCGCACATGGGGATCGCTTTGAGGTGGCGGCCGCGTTCGATGCGCCGAAGCTGTCGGCCTCGCGCATGCGGGGACAGGTCGTGGTGATGCGCCCCGGAGACATCGATCACCAAGGTCAGAAGCTGACAGACGTGTTCCTGCCTCCGGAGATCAGGCTCGCGCGTCTCGCTGCTGGACTTCCTTGAGGACTCCGGCCACCGTCGCGAAGTCATTGTCCACGTGGAGGACGGTGTGCCCATGATGTACAGCTGTCGCACACACCAACAGGTCGATCGCTCCCGTCGCCCGATGCTGGCCCCTCTGTGTCAGTTTGTACTGGGCGGTGTCGACCCACCGCCAGGCGTTCTTCGGAACCGGGGAGAGCAGGCAGAGCGCGTCCAGCTCCTCGGCCAGCTCATCTCGGTGAGACGGGCTGGTCGCCGAGTAGAGGAATTCGGCACGTGTCGGCTCGCAGAGGTGGAACACCCCGGCGGCGATGTGTCCCTCCCAGGGACGCAACGCACCTGGGGTGCGAAACAGGTGCCACAGAGCCGAGGTGTCGACCAGATAAGTGATCACTCGAAGGCCTCGCGCCGCGCACGCTTCTCCGCGTCATGCGCCGCTGCGGCCTGCTCGAACTCGCCACGCGCACCTCGCGCGGCCAGCTTCTCCGCAGCCTCAAGCCGCTTGATCCGCGCCACGTAGTCCCGAAGGGCCGCGTTGACGGTCTCCTTCTTCGTCGTGACACCCATGAGCCGCATGGCCTCGGCCAGCGCCTCGTCGTCGAGATCAATCTGCGTGACGGACATCGGACACCTCCAACATCCACGATGTATGTATCCAAGATACATCACCAACATCGACCGCGGAGTATCGATCGCAAGCAGACGACACAAGAGAGGTGCGCCGGATGTCCACGGTGTTCACATGAGCCGCTTCCTTCTACCGCGTCGACCTCAACACCCACCAGGTCGTCCCCATCGACCTCGGCGCGCCGAGGGCCTCTCGGGCGACGGTCTGCCGCTGCGGGGGAACACCCTCACCGCCGTCACCGAACTCGACCACCCCGAAGGCCAGATCAGCGTCCTGAAGCTGAGCCACGACTACACCCGGGCAAAGCTCGTGCGCACCGTCCACGGACACGGCACGCACAGCCCCTCCACGGCGGCGTTCGACGGGTGTGACCTGTTGATCGTCAACTTCCAGTTCCAGATCGCCGATCCGCAGCTGCCGTTCAGCGTCGTGCGGGTCCACGCCCAGTAGCGGCCGAGCACCTCGCGAGGAAGGACGACAGCACCGTGCAGATCGTCACCGTCGGGCCGGGCAACATGGCCCGCGGCATCGCCACCCGCGCCCTGACGGGCGGCCCCACGGTCCACGGAAGCACCTCGCTCGTGCCGGCGTCGGCGCCGCCGGCACAAGCGGCAGTAAGCCGTCCGCACACTCCACTCGCCCACGAAGCCCTGGAACGGACATGCCCGAGACCCCGCAGAGCAGCATCACCGTCACGGAAGACGCGCCCCGCCCTCCGAGACCCCGTCGGCTACCGCTCGTCCCGGTCCTGGGCTCCCTCACGGCGCTCGGCCCACTCACCATTGATCTCTACCTGCCGGGGACTGGTGGACACCCTTGGTACTGGGCGTGAGGCGTTCCATGGGGTCGAACGCGCAACAAAGGAGAGATACAAAAGATCTTGTATATTGATACACTCGACTTTATACACTCCAGCGGAGGAGGCCACCATGAGCCGGACGGTCATCGATCTCGACGACGAGGCACTGGAAGCAGCCGCCAGAGAGCTCGGCACCTCCACCAAGCGCGACACGATCAACACCGCCCTGCGGGAGGTCACGGCCCGCTACCGGCGCCTGCGTGCCCTCGACGAGGCCCGTGAACTGGTGGCCGAGGGCGCACTGGACATCGACCTGCTGCTGGACAAGAACGCATACCGCCCCAAGAGCGCGGGCGCGGCGCACGATGACCGCGGCGCCGGAGCGGACGCGTGACCGTCGCCGACTACCTCATCGACACCTCCGCCCTTGCCCGTGTCCTGCTCCGCCAGAACACGGCCGAATGGGACGACAGGATCGCCGCCGGCCTGGTCGCGATCTGCGACCTCACCGAACTGGAAGTCCTCTACTCGGCCCGCTCGACCACGGACCGCGCCCGCGTGAAGTCGGCACTCGACGCCCACTACGCCTGGTGTCCCATGCCCGACGGCGTCTACCGCCGCTCCCGCGTCATCCAGGAACAGCTGACCGCCAAGGGAGAACACCGCAGCGCGGGCCCCGTGGACCTCCTGGTGGCCGCGACCGCGGAAGAAGCGGGACTCACCCTGCTCCACTACGACCGCGACTTCGAAACCATCGCCCGCACGACAGGGCAGCCTGTCCGCACGATCGACCTCAGGCACTGAAGCTCGCGCGGCGCCGACGCGCACCGAACTCCCGACCGGCCCGGCCGTCTGGAGGTCGTCCCGCTGTGACCTGGGCCGTCTCCCGACACCCCTGGAGTCACCGGGCGACACCACTTCCGGATCCTCGCGTCCAGCCGGGGTCCAGAATCAGGCCGATACCTGTGCGCAGGCCCAAGACCTGCACAGTGGGGCGGGTGGGACTCGAACCCACCGCCGACGGATCATGAGTCCTTTGAAGATCTTGACGGGCCTTGCCGATCATCGCCGATCAACGCCGCTCTTGCAGGTCAGACGTGCTGATCCATGTCAGTCCCGTGCAGTGCTTGTCGGCCTGTTGCCGCCCTTGTGGCTCCTCAATGGCCCCTGAAAAACGATGAGCAGTACGCCTACCGCAGAAGCAGTCGCGTCCGCCGTGTTCACCCGCACCTCCGTGCCTCTGCCGAGCATTCCCGGCGTTGTCGGGTGTCCTGCTTCGACCACGACGAAGTTGTGGAACAGGTCGGCCGGGAAACCCTTGCCGCGCTGTCAGTGGGCTCTGTTAGCTTCAGGCGCTCGTGTGATCCACGAGCGTCAAGCACTCACAGGGGAGGGCCACTTGACCAGGTTCACGAGGACAGGCAGACGCAGACAGACCGTGGTCGGGAGTTGTGCGGCGGCACTGTTGGCCACGGCTGCCGGGACGGCGTACGCGGTGGGCAACCTGCCGCCGAATCAGCCGCTTGTCCAAGACCTCCAGTCGGGAGGCAAGGCATGCGCGACCGGTGACGACACGCCATACGTTTCGGCGCCGCCCAGGCTCAGTGCGGTGCTGTACGACCCGGAGGAGGACAACCAGCCCTCCGAATCCAGCCCGCTCAGTGGCGAGTTCGAAGCCTGGTGGACGGACGCGGCCGGGGTGGAACAGCAGCGTACCTACACCACCATCATTCTCTCCTCGGGGTCGCGCCAGTACTGGACGATGCCGAACGACATCCCGGCGAACACCGTCGTCTCCTGGCATGTCCGCGCGAACGACGGCAAGGCGACCTCCGCGTGGAGCGACGCGGGCGACGGCTCGGTCTGCTCGTTCGTGTACGACGACGTGAGCCCGGAGAAGGCCACGATCACCTCTCCCGAATACCCCAACCCGGAAGACGTGTTCTGGGTGGACGGAGTGGGCATCTACGGCCACTTCACCATGGACTCGCCTTCCGACGACGTGGTGTCGTACAGATACGGCTTCACGGGCGGCCCTTACGACACCGTCTCCGCGGAGCGGCCGGGGGCGGCCGTGACCATTCCGTACCTGCCGCTCTCGGCAGGGCCCAAGTCGCTGACGGTCCACGCGATCGACCGGTCGGGCCGAAGCAGCGGGGAGTCGCGTTACGACTTCAACGTGAAGGCCGGCCGTGCTCCCGTCGCCCGCTGGAAGCTGGACGACCCGGCGGACTCCACCTCGGCCGCCGCCGAGAACGGCACCGCCGCCCGTGCCGGGACCGGCGTGACCTTCGGCGGCCCGGCGCCCACAGGCACCACGGCCACCACCACGGTCGGCCTCGACGGCAGCAGCCACGCCTTTCTCACGCCGGACACCTCGGTGACCGACATCCGTAAGACCTTCGCGGTGAGCGCGTGGGTACGGCCCGCCGAAACCGACCGGAACATGACCGTCGTCAGCCAGGACGCCGATGGGGCGCCCGGCTTCGGCCTCGGGCTGCGCCGTCAGGACTCCGGGGCCGCATGGTCGTTCGCGATCGGCGGCGCACAGGTGTCCGGCGGCGCCCCCGAGACCGGCGAGTGGGCCCATCTGCTGGGGCTGTACGACGCCGAGACCGGAAAGGCTCGGCTGTACGTCAACGGCCACGAGGCCGGTACCGCGGCCGACGCGGCTCCCGCCGAGGCGGCAGGCGCTTTCCAGATCGGGCGCGCCCTCAGGGTTGCCGGCTATGAGGACCAGTGGCACGGGGACATCGGTGACGTACAGGTTCACGACCGGGTCGTGGTGCCGGACGAGGTAGCCGAACTTGCTTACCGCAAACCGAAGTTGCTCGGCCACTGGTCGCTGGACAGCGCAACGGACGGTCTGAGCCCCGAGCAGTCGGACGGCGCGCCGCTGCGGCTCGGGGCGGGGGCTTCGATCTACCGGGGCTCCGACAGTTCCTGTATCCCGGAGATCGACCCGGACTGCACCTACGTGCCGCCGCCCCTCGTCGGCGACGGGCATCTGGTGCTGGACGGCGAGAGCGGGTACGCCGCTGCTGACGGGCCCGTCGTGGACACCGGGGACAGTTTCACTCTCGGCGTTGTCGTTCGCCTCGCGGACTCCGCGCCGACCCACCCGATGACCGTGCTCTCGCAGGCCGGCCGGCACACCGACGCCTTCAAGGTGCGCTACGAGCCGTCCACGCACACCTGGCAGCTGGTGATGCCGGAGAAGGACGAGACCGGAGCCCCCGAGAAGGTGGTGTCCCGGATCGTGGGCGCGGACGGTGGCGAGGGCCAAGGCCAGCACCTCGCCGTGGTCTACGACGACGCCACCGACACGATCAGGCTCTACCTCAACGGCTACACCAACGCCCAGGCGACCGCGAGCCTCCCCAACGGCTGGCACAGCACCGGTGCCCTCCAGATCGGCCGGGCCAGGTCCGACGACGGCTGGGGCGAGTACCTGCATGGCGACGTGGACGAGGTACAGGCCTACTCCGGCGCGCTGAGGGACAGGGACGTCTCCAGCCTGGGATGAGGTACGGATCCTTGTCTGTGCTGATCCCTGATCCCTGACCTCCCCAGCGGCCCGCCCGAACCCAGGTTCGGGCGGGCCGTCCTGCTCCGGTCGACCGCCGGCGCCTGGGACTGCGTCCGTCCCCGCGTCCTGATGCCCGCCCGCATCGAACACGAACAACAGCCGACTCGGTAGCGGGCGACCGCGAACCTGCGGCGCACCTGCGCCAAACAGGCGCGTGCCGTCCTGCGCCGCGTCTCCGCCCCTCCGTCGTCGTCGGTCCGTTCCTGTCCTTGCGTCCCGACACCGCCCCGGGACGGCCGACGACACCGGAATGTCGGCGCCGTCCACGAAGGTGCAACGCCTCCGGGCGTCCTGCGGTGTTTCGATGGTCTGACGGCGGTGGTGGCGATGCTGGGCCCGCTGACACCGGGCGTCGACATCCTCAGCGGCACCGGGAGCCGCGCCGTCGACGGTGCGTCCGCCGTCATCCCGCTGGGCCCGCCTGAGCGAGGCTCTCCGTACGGGCCGAGTCCGAAGGCTGGGTGAAATGGCGGGCGGCGGCCGGCAGAAGGGCCACGAGGGCGGCCGGTGCGGCGAAGGCGAGGCGGAAGTGGCCGGTGGAGCCGAGGAGCCCGCTGACGGCACCACCGGTGATGACGCCGACGTAGTTGAAGAGGTTCAGGCGTGCCAGGACCGCCTCCGATGCCGCGGGACGCAGCCGTGCGGCGGAGGCCAGGCACAGCGGAGCCAGCACGGACACTCCCAGGCCCGCCGCCCCGGCCGCGAGAACGGCGAACGGCCAGCTCGGCGCGGCGGCCAGGCCTGCCAGGGCGGCTGCGGTGAGCAGTGTCGCGGTGCGCACGACGGCGACCGCTCCGCGCCGCCGTACGAACCGATCGGCACCGGCACGGCCGATGACCGTACCGGCCTGGTAGGCCGCGTAGGCCAACGGCGCCACCGTCAGCGTCGCGGCGAGGGTCTGCCGAAGGTAGACCGCCGACCAGGCCGAAACGGTGGATTCGACGACGTAGACGACCAGGAGAACGCATCCGAACGGAATGAGCCGGACCCACACGCGGCGCCCGAGCGGCGCCCGCGGGACGGCGTCCGAGGGCTCCTGGGGGGCGGGGAGGGCGTAGGTCCGCAGACAGACGGCGAGCAGCAGGACGATGCCTGCCTGCAAGGTCAGGCCGGCGGCCACGGACCACCCCAGCCGGGCCGCCACCGCGGTGAGCAGCGCCGCGATCACGCCGCCCACGCTCCATGCCGTGTAGAACGAGCCGAAGATGCTGCGCCCGTAGGCGCGTTCGATCTCGGCGGCCCGGGTGTTGACGCTGACATCGAGGGCTCCGACAGCGAGCCCGAAGAGGAGGTAGGCCGCGGTGACGGCTAGCTGACCGGGGGCCCAGCCGATCAGCATCAGGGCGGCGACGGCCGTCAGCATGGCGCCGCGCATGGTGGCGACGGGACCGGCGCGGCGGATCGCGGCCAGGCCCAGGAAGCTGCCGACCCCTGCCGTCAGGGCCACCGCGACCAGCAGGGCGGTCGTCAGGAGCGGAGCCAGTTGCAGGTGTTCCGTCACGGCGGGGACGGTCGTGTACACGGCGGCGACACAGGCGCCCTGCGCGGCGAACACGACGGTCGCGGCCCGCCGGGCGTCGGCCTTGGAGACGGGGCGCCCGCACGGCGCCTCGCGTGGTGCATGGAGGGACATGTGCCTTCGCGCCTTCGATCCTGTGTGCGTGGAGAGGGTCGGCGAGTCGATGCGAGGGGGATTCCGGAAACCGTAGCCAGGCGGGGGAGGGCGGGCGCAGGACGCCAGAGGCCGTACAGGGGACCCGGGGGGCCAGGGACGCGACCGGTGCCGCCCGGCTGCCTACAGTGGTGGCCGAGGAGAAGGTGAGTGCGATGTCCCTTGCCCCCGGCCCGGCGAGCCCGCCGGGGACCAGCCGCAGCACGTCGGCGACGATCCAACCCAACATCCTGCGCCATCTCGTCGCGGTCGCCGACGCGCGCGGCATCGACCTGCGGCCCCTGCTGCAGCAGGTCGGGCTGGACGAGACCGTCATGCGCTCCGCCGCGCTGAGGGTGTCCTACCGGCAGGGCAGCGCGGTGATCCGTCGCGCGCTGGAGCTCACCCGGGACGAGCACCTGGGGCTGAAGGTCGGTGCGGCACAGCATCTGACCGCGTGGGGCCTGCTCGGCTTCGCCCTGATGGCCGACGACACCCTGCGGCACGCCATCGAGACAGGGGTGAAGTACCAGAACCTGTCCGGGGCGATGGTGGTGTGGTCGGCCGGTACGAGCGAGGAGGACGACGCCTTCGTGCTGCGCGCCGACCTCCCCGATCCGGCCATCGACCCGGCTGTCGCCGTCTTCCTGATCGAGGAGGGGCTCGCCTCCGTGGTCACGCTGTCCCGGCTGTCCGTCGGCCCGGCCTTCGCGCCGAAGGTGGTGGAGTTCGCCTGTCCCCCGCCGCGCCGGAACGACCTGCACGGTGCCCTGTTCGGCTGCCCGGTCCGTTTCGGCGCCCCGGCCAACCGCATGGTCATCGACCCCGCGTGGGCCCGGGCTCCGATGCCCGGCCGGGATCCGGTGACCTACGCGTCGACTCTGGAGATGCTCGACGCGCAGATGGCCGCACGCCGCGGCCTCCAGGACCTCCTGGAGGTTCTGGAGGTTTCCGTCGCCCAGAGCCTCCCGGTGATCCCCTCGTTCGCCGAGCAGGCACGACGGCACGCGACGAGTGAGCGGACGCTGCGTCGCCGGCTGGCCGACTGCGGCACGACGTACGAGGCACTGGTCGAGGGAGTGCGCCGGGAACGCGTCGAACAGCTGCTGCTGCGCCCCGAACTGACCTTGCGTGACATCGCCCGCCGGGCCGGGTTCTCCGACGAACGCGCACTGCGCCGCGCGGTGCACCGCTGGCACGGCACCTCGCCGGTCCATCTGCGCGAGCAGATGCGTTCGGAGCGCCTCTGAGACCTGGGCCCTGAGTCCTGAGTCCTGAGTCCTGATCCACGCGAGAGGCCCTGGGTCAGCGGGTGCGGATCCAGACCGTCTTCTCCCGGGTCCACTGGTCGAAGGCGTTGGTGGACTTCTCCACACCGCCGAATCCGGACTGCTTCCAGCCGCCGAAGGGGGTGGTGATGTCACCCTCGCTGTAGGCGTTCACGGAGATCACACCGGCCTCGATGCCGCGAGCCAGCCGAAGCGCGCTGTCGAGGTCCCGGGTCCATACGGACGCGGCGAGCCCGTACTCGGTGGCGTTGGCCATGCGTACCGCCTCGTCCTCGGAGCCGAAGGTCTGGACGGTGACGACGGGGCCGAACAGTTCCCTGGTGAGGACGTCGCTGCCGTCGGGGGCGCCGGTGATCACGGTGGGCGGACAGTAGGCACCGCGCGGAGGCAGCCCGTGGGGCAGTCCCCCGGTGTGGACCCGGGCCCCACCCGCTCTGGCCGCGTCCACGGCCCCCGCGACCCGGTCGAAGGCGGCACGGTTGATCAGCGGCCCCAGCTGCGTGCGCGGGTCGGCCGGATCACCGATGACGAGTTCTCCCGCCGCGGCCGTGAACCGCTCCAGGACCTCCTGTGCGATGTCGCGGTGGACCAGGACACGCGAGCCGGCCGTGCAGTTCTGCCCCGTCGTCAGGAACGCGGCCTCGATCATGTGGTCGATCAGCTCGTCCCCGTGGTCGAGCGCGTCGGCCATCAGCACCTGCGGGCTCTTACCGCCCATCTCCAGTGAGACCCGCTTGAAGTTGCTCTCGGCGGCGTCCTTGAGGATGCGACGGCCGGTCGCGGTGGAGCCGGTGAAGGAGAGCGCCCCCACCAGAGGGTCACGCGCGAGGGCCGCCCCGGCTTCCCGGCCGTACCCGGGCAGGACGGTGAGCACCCCGTCCGGCAGTCCTGCCTCGGCGGCGAGCGCGGCCAGGTGCAGGGCCGAACGCGGGGTCGCCTCGGCCGGCTTGACCAGCAGGCAGTTGCCCGCGGCCAGGGCGGGCCCCACCTTCCACGCGGTCATGGCCAGCGGGTAGTTCCACGGCAGGATCGCCGCGACCACCCCGACCGGCTCGCGCATCATGAGACCCAGCCCGTCCGGACGGCTCGGCGCGACACGGCCGAAGACCTTGTCGGCTGCCTCGGCGAACCAGCGGATCGACTCGATCGCGCCCGGAACGTCGCCCGTGCGGCACTCCGTGATCGGTTTGCCCGCGTCCTCGCTGTCCATACGGGCAAGGATCTCGGCGTCGCGTTCCATCAGGTCGGCCAGCCGCACCAGCACGGCACTGCGTTCGCGGGCCGGCAACCGCGCCCACACCCCTGCCTCCCAGACCTGCCGGGCCCGCTCGGCGGCCTTGGCGACGTCGTCGGCGCTCGCGGCGGGCACCGTGGTGACCGGCTCGCCGGTGGCGGGGTTGACGACATGCAGCATCCCGTTCGTGGTCATGCCTCCTCCACCAGCTCCCAGCGGCCGTCGGCTTGGCGGGCCAGTCCGCGGCTGCGGAGGTCCTCCAGATAGCGGGCCACGCCGCGATCACCGCGCCTGCGGAACAGCGGGAAGACCTTGGGCAGCAGGTTCGGCGCGAGCATCGCGAACCGCACCAGACGGGACTCACCGGCCCGGGGATAGGCCTCCAGGCGGGGCTTGTCCAGCAGGCTCACCACGGCCGCGACGACGTCGGCGGGCTGCTGCGGGGGTTCCTGGAACTGCAGGGAGTTGCCACCGTCCACGGCCTCCTGACGCAGCATTCGGGTGTCGGTCGCCGACGGCAGCACCGCGCCGGCCAGGATGCCCTTGCTCCTGAGGTCGAGCCCGATGGCGAGCATCGCGCCGCGCAGCCCGAACTTGGAAGCCGTGTAGACCGGGGTCTCGCCGAGGGGGAAGATCCCGCCGAGGGAGACGGTGGTGACCACCCGGGCATCCGGCGAGGCCTGAAGCAGGGGGATCGCGATCCTGGTCGTGATCAGCGGGGAGGTCAGGTTGAGGGTGATCTCCCGCTCGATGCTCTCGACACTGCGGACGTCGAAGCGTTCGGCGCTGGTCATACCGACGTTGTTGACGAGGACGTCGAGGCGCCCGTAGGCGTCGGCAACCAGCTCGAACAGCCGCTCCACCTGGGCGCGGTCCATCAGGTCGCAGCCGATCCCCCGGTGTCCGGCACCCGGCAGCCCGGCGGCGACCTTCTCGGCCCGGGTCTCGTCGATGTCGACGACGACGACCCGGGCGCCGCCGGAGGCGAAGCGGCGGCACAGCGCACTGCCGATGCCACCCGCGCCGCCGGTGACCAGCATGACCTTGTCGGTGAAGTCGAACCCGCTCATGCCGTCGCCTCCGCACGTCGCGGGGACCGTGTCGACGACGGCGGCCGGCCCTCGGTACGCCAGCCCATCTCCCCCGCGACCTTGGCCAGGTACTTCACGAAGGCCCCGCTCTCGACGTAGCCGGTGTGGCGGGGCGATGCGACGAACTTCAGCCCGCCGGTCAGATCCGGGCGGTCGGCGCGGATCATGCGGGCGAACCGCTCCGCGCTCGACGGCCTGTGCCGCACGTCGTGGAGGTACCCGGCAATCAGCTGCGCCTGGGTGTCGAAGAGCTGGTAGGCACCTGAGTTGGTCTCCACGAAACCGACGCCGAACAGGCCCTGGTGCTCGCGTGAGAACGACGACAGGTAGAGGTCGGGGTGCTGCTCGTCGCCGAAGTACTGCTGCGCGACCGGCACTTTGTGGACGTAGCCGGTGGCCAGCAGGACGAGATCGAAGTCGTCGCTCGTGCCGTCGGTGAAGTGCACGGTCCGGCCCTCGGTGCGGGCGATCCCGGGCTTGGCCGTGATGTCCCCGTGCTGGAGGTGGTGGATCAGCATCGAGTTGATGGCCGGGTGGGTCTCGAACAGCTTGTGGTCCGGCTTCTGCAGCCCCAGCCGCGTCGGATCGCCGTTGAGGACCCGCAGAAGGGCGCCGAAGACCCGCTGCGCCAGCCACATCGGCAGGTGCGGCCCGCTGTCGGCGATGGTGTCCACCGGTCGGCCGAACAGATGCTTGGGGATGAACCAGTACCCGCGCCGCATGCTGATCACCGCGTGGTCCGCGGTCCGGGCCGCGTCGCACGCGATGTCACACCCGGAGTTCCCCGCCCCCACGACCAGGACCCGTTTGCCCCTCAGCTCCTCCGCGCTGCGATAGCCGACGGTGTGCCGGACCTCCCCGCTGAACTCCCCCGGCAGCTCGGGGACGTTGGGGTGCCACTGCGAGCCCGTGCACACCACGACCTGCCCGTGCACGCTCTCCCGGCCGTCGGACCGGGTGACCGTCCAGGTGCCGTCCGCGTTCTTCTCGACCCCTCCGACCTCGACGCCGAACTCGATGCGGTCCGTCAGCCCGTAGGCATCGGCGAAGGACCGCAGATACATGAGGATCTGCCGGTGCGGCGGGTAGTCCGCGAAGTGGTCGGGCATCGGGAAGCCGCCGAATCCCGACAGGGTCCTGCTGGAGATGAAATGGGCCGACTCGTACATCGGGCTTCCGGGATTGTCGATGTCCCAGATACCGCCGGGCCCGGTGTGCCGCTCCAGATGCGTGTACGGCAGCCCTCGCTCCGCCAGAGCCCGCGCGACCGCCAGCCCGGCAGGTCCCGCCCCGATCACACACGTGTCCAACTGGCTTTCCGTCACGGGCCCGCCTCCTCGTTCGTCCCGCTTCACGGAGCGGGTCTGGGAGAAAACGTATGCACCCGCCGTTCGGCGGAAACTGACTCGGGCGGCCACGGACCGGACCTCAGCGGCCGCGCCACCACGGCATCCGGCGTCGCCTGATCGCGATGATCCTTGCTGCGGACCTGGACGCACGCCTCACGCACGGCTTCCGGCTCACCTGCGAGCACCGGATCCGCGCGCTCGGACGTACCGATTGAGGCCGATGCGCTCCATGAACACCCTCGGTGACGCCGGCGTCGAGATGGCCGACCAGCACACACCGCACCGACCACGCCTCCAGCCACAGCAGAGTCGGTGACTCAGAGATACTGAAGAGACGTTTCCGCAGGTCGGAGCACGTTAATGGTGGGGCGGGTGGGACTCGAACCCACGGCCGACGGATTACGAGTCCTTCGAGGATCTTGGCGACCCTTGTCGATCATTGCTCACCTTAGCCGTTTTCCCAGGTCAGGCGAGGTTTGACGCCTCAGTCCCCCTCGGCCCTTGTCAGTCTTTTCCGATCCTTGTGTCCAACCTGCGTCCAGAACTGGTCCTGGACGGACGATCTCAACTGCCACAGCGTCCTTCGCTGCAGTTGAGAGGCGCGCCAAGAATCGAGTGGGGCGGATTTCCCTTCCGACGCGCAGCGGCGCTGCACCTCTCCGGCCCACCCCGGCGGGGTGGGCCGGAGAGGTGGGCGGGTTCGGCCCCAGAGCGGCCCACGCCTTGAGTCTGCCCTCGTGCGAGTGGGCGATGTGCTCGATGACGAGCGGGGACTCGCCATCGTGAAACGGCGACACACGGCCCCGTGTTCGCTGCTGGGCCCCTGGCCGAGACTTTGCAGCTTCACTGCCGACTCTGATGCGCCTGACGGAAGGCGCCGGGAGCGACACCAGTGTGGCGGGTGAAGAATTTTCCGAAGTTGGTGGGTTCGTCGAAGCCGAGGCGACGGGCGATGGTCGCCACGGGTTCGTCGGTGTGGGCGAGCAGACGTTGGGCCTCCAAGGCGACGCGGCCGTCGATGACGTGCTTGACGGGCTGCCCGGTGGCGGCGGTGCAGGCGCGGGTGAGGGTTTTGACGGTGTAGCCGAGGTGTTGTGCGTAGTCGGCGGCACGGCGGGTGGTGGCGTACCGGCGTTCCAGTTCGGCCCGGAAGCGGGCGTAGACCTCGCCGCCCGCGCCCGGGTCGGCGCCGCTGTCCGGGTGCGGCAGCCGATCGATCTGCAAGAGCACCGTGGCCAGCAGGAGTTGCAGGATCTCCGCCGAAATGGCCTCCACCGGCCGGTGGTACTCGGCGCGCAGCTGGCCCAGCAGAGTGGACAGCACCGCGTAGGTGGGGCTCGCGCCCAGTTGCCGGCACGCCGGCCCGTACCAGTCGTTCACCAGTCGGTCGGCACTGCTGGTGTGGGGTGGGAAGGCGGGCGTGAACAGCAGGTGGGTCCCGTTGGCAGTACCCGGCCGTACGAAGCTCTGCACCTGGCCGGGGCGGACCCACAGCAGGGTTCCGGGCCGGCAGGGGTGGGTCACGAAGTCGACGGCGTGTTCGCCGCTGCCTTCGGTGATGAGGGTGAGGGCGTGGAAGTCGACCCGGTGCACCAGGTCGGTCGGTCTGCCGCGGCGCCGGCGCCGCTCGTGCAGGGTCGCGAGATCGATGATCTCGAACCCTGGGACGCGCTCCTCGGGCGCATTGAAGTCGAGCCGGAGGATGGCATCGCCTTCCGGCAGATCGCCGATGTCAGGGCCCGCGGAAACCATCACGATCTCCACATGTCCTCGAATTACCACTCCATGTCGTCATGCTATCTCGTCTACCTGCGACTTTACGACGACAGTGGAGGAGATCAAGACGGCGAAAGACCGTCATTCACCGCAAGGAGCATCCCCATGAACGGCACGGTCACGGTCCTCGACAAGGGCGCGGTCCGCCTCCACAGCTACATGTCCCCGGCCGACACCTTCCACACCACCACCCAGCTGATCGAGACGCCGTCCCGCATCATCGCGATCGACGCCCAGCTCCTTCCCGCCTACGCGGACGAGGCCGTCGCCTACGCCAAGGGACTGGGCAAGCCGCTGGACCGGCTGATAGTCACCCACGCCCACCCGGACCACTACAACGGCGCCGCCCGCTTCGGCGCCCCCGTCCATGCCCTGGCCCAGGTGCGGGAGCAGATCGTGGCGCGTGGCGACAGCAGTCTGCCCACCGGCCTTGTCATTCCGGTCACCGACTTCACCCCGGACGTGGCCCTCGTTCCGGGCACCGAGGTCATCGACGGCGTCACGTTCGTATTCGAGGCCGTCTCCGGCGGCGAGGCCGCCGACGAACTCCTCGTCAAGCTGCCCGAGCAGGGCGTCCTGGTCGCCCAGGACCTCGTCTACAACGACGTCCACCTCTACCTGGGCAACAACGACATCGCCGGCTGGCAGCAGGCCGTCGACGCACTCGCCGCCGAGTCCGGCTACGACACGATCCTCGCCGGCCACGGGCTGCCCACCGGGCCGGAGATCTACGAGGAAGTACGCCGCTACCTCACCGACGCCCGGGAACTGCTCGGCAACGACGGCCAGGCGTACAAGAAGGCGATCGTGGACCGCTACCCCTCCCACATCGGCCCGTTCATCATCGACATCGCCAACCGCTCCCTCTTCCCCGCCGGAAACTGAGCATTCCCCCCTTTCCATCAACTCCGCCGATCACAGAAGGACTTGTCATGCCGTCAGTTCGATCGCGCCATGCTCGCGTTACGGCCGCCGCAGTGGCCTCGCTGTTCGTCCTGGGTGCCGCCACTCCCGCTCTCGCCACCCCTCATGCGACCGGGAGGCCCGCCGCAGCCTCCGCACACCACCGTGCGCCCCTGCCCACCAGCTACACGATCCCCGGCGACAAGACCTACCCCGAGGGCATCGCCCGCCAGCAGGGCACCCCCTACTTCTACGTCGGCAGCACCGCCGACGGCACCATCTACCGCGGCGACGTCCACCAGCCCGCTACCAGGGTGTTCCTGCCGGGTGGCGAGGACGGCCGCACCTCCGTCGCCGGTATGAAGACCGACCGCACCGGACGGCTCATCGTCGCGGGCGGCGCCACCGGCAAGGTCTTCGTCTACGACACACGAAGCCGCGCCCTGCTCCACGTCTTCGACACCGGCCGCACCGACGTCTTCCTCAACGACGTGGCCCTGGCCCCCAACGGCGACGCCTACATCTCCGACTCCACCCACCCCGCGCTGTGGCACATCACCGCCGCACAGCTGAAGAGCGAGCACGTCCAACAGCCCCTGCACGTCGGGGTGGACTTGAGCCACTCACCGATGCTCTACAACGACGGTTTCAACGGCAACGGCCTGGTCGTCACCGGCGACGGCCGCTACGTCCTGCTGGCCGACTACAACGACTACGCCTTCTACCGCGTCGACGTCCGCACCCACAAGGTCGTCCGCGTCGACCTCGGTGGCGCCGAGGGCGTCTCCGGCGACGGTCTGCTGCTTCGCGGTGACACCCTCACCGCCGTCACCGAACTCGACCACCCCGAGGGCCAGATCAGCGTCCTGAAGCTCAGCCACGACTACACCAGGGCCAAGCTCGTGCGCACGGTCCACGGCCACGGCATGCACAGCCCCTCCACGGCCGCCGTCGACGGCCGTGACCTGCTGATCGTCAACTTCCAGTTCCAGATCACCAACCCGCACCTGCCGTTCGACATCGTGCGCGCCGACCTCCAGTAGCGACCAGGCGCGGAGCAAGGAAGGGACGCCACCGCCCTGCAGATCACCATCGTCGATGCCGGCAGCATCGCCATCCCGGCAAGGCCGTACGACTCGTCGACGAACCACACACCCGGAACCACAGCAGGGGCCCTCGCAGTGCCCTTCGACGCAGCCAAGCAGCTCGCCGCGTCCAACGGAGCGGGGCTGAACGGCAACACCTTCGCGGCCGAGCGAATCGCCGAATCCGCCGCACCCGGTACACGATCAAGATCGTCGCTCCTTGAGCCGCGCAGACACGACTTCCCTCGCACACTGCCCACGCGCCAGCCCCACGGGCCGCGAAGTGGCCCCACTGATTCCGCACCAGGAGAAGCGCCCATGCTGTTCCGCACCTCCCTCACCGCGCTCGCGGCCACCGCTGCCCTACTGACCGCCGCATCCACCGTCACCGCCGCGACCATGCCGCTTTCGGCGCCCCGTATCGCGGACCACTTCGATCTGGCCTCCTCACAGCAGCCCGAGAACATCACCATTGACCGCACCGGAACGGCGTACCTGACCTTCTCCTTCGCCCGCCAGGTCGTCCGGCTCATCCCGGGCGGTCGGACGCACGTGCTGGCCACCCTCCCGGCCCCGGCCGAGGCCGACACCCCCAACCTGGGCAGGGCGTTCGTAGGCGGCATCGCCCGCGCCGACGACGGCACCCTCTATGCCACCTACGCCACCGGCACCGCCGACCTCACCGGCATCTGGGCCGTCCGCCCCGGCGGCCGCCCGCGCCGTATCGCCGCCCTGCCCGCCGACGGCCTGCCCAACGGCCTCGCCCTGGACCAGCACACCGGCCGCCTCTACGTCACCGACTCCGTGCACGGAGTCATCTACCGCCTCCCCGTGCACGGCGGCAAGGCCACCGTCTGGGCCGGTGGGGAGGCCCTGCAGCCCACCACGTTCGCCGGCGCCAACGGGATCAAGCTGCACAACGGGGCCGTCTGGGCCACGAACTCCGACCACGGCACCGTCCTCCGTATCCCCGTCACGACTCGGGGCTCCGCCGGACCGGTCGAGGTGCGGGCCAAGGGGATCAGCGCCATCGACGACTTCGCCTTCACCGGCCGCGGAGACACCCTCCTGGCCGCGCACAACGGCAACGGGGTCGACCTCGTCCGCCCCGACGGGACCCACACCGCCGTGCTCACCGCGGCCGACGGCCTGCAGACCCCCACCTCCGTCGCGGTCCACGGCCACAGGGTCTACGTCCCCAGCGCCGCCTACCTCACGAACACGGACCCCAACCTGCTCATCGCCCACCTCGACCGCTGACACGGCCGCCGGAGCGAAGCTCCTCCGGGGCGGTGCCACGCCCATCGAGCGACGCACCGCCCCGGGAACACAAGGGCGGAAGGCGCGCCGCCTTCCGGCACAGCGCCGCCTTCGCCGCCTGTCTCCCGTCGTGATCCTGGGCTCCCGGCGGGACGATGGCCTACCCCGCATCCGTCGCGACGCAACCGTCGCTGCCTGCGGATCAGCACACCGTCCCGAACCGAACAACCCGCGGGCCAACCGTCAGAGGTGCTGCTCGGTGGCCCTGATGCGGTCGTACTCGTCCTGGCGCTCGTCCGTGATGTACGCCGGGATCGGGAAGTCCCACCAGCCGGGGACCCAGGGGCCCGCGGCATCGCGGTCCGTGGGCACCTCGATCACGGCCGGCGCTCCGGACTGGACCGCCTTGCGCAGGGTCGGCTCCAGGGACGCGGCATCGTTGACCTTCCACGACTCGATCCCGAACGCCCGGCCCATGGCCGCGAAGTCAGGGCTGTACGGCGAGCCGTCGGGGTGCGAGAACTCGACGCCGATGTGCCGCGAGGTCTGCTTGCGCTGGCCGCCTCGGATCGACATGTAGCCCGCGTTGTTCTGGACCACGAAGATCACCGGTGCGTCGGCGGTGACGCTCAGGGCGATCTCCTGAGAGGTCATCAGGAAGTCGCCGTCTCCGAGGACGCACACGACCGGACTGTCCGGCCGGGCGAGCTTGGCGCCGACGGCGGCCGGGATCGCCCAGCCCATCGAGGAGAAGCCGCCGGAGGTGAGGTGGGTGCGCGGTGAGTAGACCGGGAACGTCTGCTTCACCGCTCCCTGAGTGTTGCCCGAGCCCGCGACGATGATCGCGTCACGCGGGAGCACGTTGCGCAGGGCGCCGAGCGGGCGCTGCGAGGTGAACGGGAACCGGTCGCTGTCGCGGCGGCCGGCGAGCTTCTCCTCCCAGTCCTGCTTCAGCCGCGCGAGTTCGGCGAGGTACTCGGAGCGGTCGACGCCCTTCGAGGGAAGGGAGTCGACGATCGCGGCCACGGCGCGCTGCGCGTCGGCGACGATGCCCACATCGGCGGGGTAGTTCTTGCCGATCTCGTGCGGGTCGATGTCGATGTGGATGAGCTTCGCGGGCGGGATGGAGAAGCTGATGCCCTTGGCGTAGCTGGAGGCGGACCAGTCGGTGAAACGGCAGCCGACCGAGATCACGACGTCGGCGGAGCTCGCGATCGCGTTGCCGGTCATGGTGCCGGTCTGGCCGACGCTGCCGGCGAACAGCTCGTGGTCCTCGGGGAAGGCGCTCTTGCCGTTCCAGGTGGTGACGACCGGGATCTGCCACCGCTCGGCGAGCGCGAGGACCTGGTCGGACGCCTCGGACGTGATCGCGCCGCCGCCGACCACGATGACCGGCCGGGTCGCCGTACGCAGCACGTCGACCGCGCGGTCCACCGCCTCCGGGTCGGGGTGCTGGCGGCCGACCGGGACACGCCGCTCCAGGTCGTGGAGTTCGACGTTCGCGGCCTCGGCCTGTACGTCCATGGGGACTTCGAGGTGCACCGGGCCCGGGCGGCCGGTCAACATGGAGTTGAAACAGCGGTGCAGGATGAAGGGAAGCTCCTCGACCCGGGTGACGACCCAGTGCCGTTTGCTGACGGCCTCGGCCACCTTGGGGAAGTCGTTCGCCGTGTAGCGGTCGAGTTCCTGGAGCAGTCCGTGGCCGCGCATGTGGGTCGGCGGGCCGCCCGTGACGACGAGGACGCTGGTGGAGTCCGTGAACGCGGTGCCCATGCCGATGACGGTGTTGCTGGCGCCGGCGCCGATAGAGGTCACCGCGGCCTGCGGGCGACCGGTGACGCGGTAGTAGCCGTCGGCGAGGTGGACGGCGCTCTGCTCGTGGAAGGTCTGGATGAAGGGGATCCTGGACTCGTCGTCGAGGAAGGCGTCGGTCAGTGACCAGATGCCGTGGCCGGGGATTCCGGCGACGACGTCGACCCCGTAGTTGCGCAGGGTCCGCGCGACGATCTGGCCTCCGGTGAGGACGGGCATGGTGTGCTCCCAATCAGCTGGGGGGTGAGGAGATCAGGCGTTCTGACGGGCGGCCCAGGCGAAGCCCTGGGTGCACAGGCGGGTGACGTCCGGGTTCTGGAGGTCGTCGAGGTCGTGTCCGACCGCGCTGTAGAAGACGCGGCCCCGACCCCAGGTGCGGGTCCATGCCTGGGGGATCGTCTTTCCCTCCAGCCACGGCAGGTGTTCGCCGGTGAAGGTGGTCTCGGCCAGGACGTGATTGTTGGGGTCGACCGACATGTAGTACTGCTCGGAGGCGACCCGGAAGTCCTTCACCCCGGCGGTGATCGGGTGGCCGGTGTCCGTGACGGTGACTTCGTAGGGGTACTTCACGCCTTCGCCGGCGGGGTGTTCGAGGAAGCTGCCGCCGATCAGCCAGTGGTACTTGAGGCTGGTGCGGAACGCGGCGGCCGCGCCGTGCCAGGCGGCGATCCCGGTGCCGTTCTCCACCGCGCCCAGCAGGTTCGACTCCTGGGCGGCGGTCAGGCCCTCGGACAGCAGGGCGTTGTTCCAGTTGAGGGCGATGAGGTCGTAGCCTGTGAGGTCGGCGTCGAGGGAGAAGATGTCGTTGGTCTCGTCGACGTCGAACCCGAGGTTCTTGAAGATCGGCAGGGCCCATTCCTCGGCCACCTGGTAGGGCTTGTGCCCGGGCCAGCCTCCGTAGAGATACAGAACGCGGGTCATGCGGTGCTCCCTGAGGTCGTACGGGCAAGGGCTTCGGCACGGCTGCGCAGGCGCTCCGCCACCTCCATGGCGTCACCCTCCGGCGCGGTGGACTTGCGCTCCGGCTTCGCGGTCAACAGGTACACCAGGCCCACGGCCGAGACGATGAGGAAGCCGATGAGCGCGACCCACCGGTCCACGAAGGGGGTTGCGGAGTCACCGGTCGGCCAGGCGAGAAGGACCATGCCGAGCACGCCGTAGGTCAGGGCGGCCACGGTCACCGCGAAGCCCCACCGGCCCAGCGTCCAGGCTCCGGCGGGGCGCCAGCCCTTCAGGCGCATCCGCAGCGCGGCCAGTACGACCATCATGAAGGCCGCGTATCCGGCCAGCATCTGGAACGCCGCGATCTTCGTGAGGGAGTCGGGCGAGTAGTAGACGAACACGAAGAGCAGCAGCGGAAGGACGTTCACCGCCAGCAGCGCGTTCAAGGGGACCCGATGCTTGCGGGAGATCTTCGAGAAGACGCGGGACCCGGGGAACATGTCGTCGCGGGCGAAGGAGAAGACGATCCGGCTGGCGGCGGCCTGCTGACTCATCACACCCGCGATGAAGGACGTCATGATCACCGTGAGCACCACCTTCGTGCCGATGGTGCCGACGGAGTTCTGCAGGATCGACGGGATCGGGTTGGTGTCCTTGCCGGAGAGGATCGAGGCGAGGTCCGGAGCCGCGAGGGCGTAACCCACGAAGGCGAACAGCGCGGCCACTCCACCGACGGCCACGGTCAGCTGCATGGCCCGCGGGATGCTGCGGGAGGGGTTGGGAACCTCTTCCGCGATCTCGCCGCACGCCTCGAAGCCGTAGAAGAGGAAGAGCCCGACGAGCGAGGCGGCGATGAAGGCCATGACGTAGTTGTCGTGGGTGGAGCTGCTGGTCTCGAAGAAGATCGAGACGGAGTTGTGCCGCTCGAAGACCAGCAGGTAGAGGCCCACGACGACGATGCCGATCAGTTCCGCGGCGAGTCCGATCTTCGAGATCAGGGCCAGCGTCCTGGTGCCGAAGCAGTTGCAGATCAGGCAGACGACGGTCACCGCGATCGCGATCCACAGGCGCTGGGCGGGGGTGGAGCTGATGGCGGGCTCGTCGGCGGTGCCGGCGAAGAGGCTGGCCGCGAAGTCCGAGCTGAACAGTGCGGTGCTGGTGATGCCGATGGTGATGCAACAGATGTAGGTCCACGCGTTGAACCAGGCATAGCGGCCGTTCCACAGCCGTCTGACCCATTGGTACAGGCCGCCCGCAAGCGGGAACTGCGAGACGACCTCGCCGAAGACCAGCGCGACCAGGAACTGCCCGGCCCCGACGATGCCGATCCAGAAGACGGACGGCCCGCCGGCGGTCGCCAGACCGACCGCAAAGAGGGCCACGACACCCACGAGGGGCGAGAGGTACACGAAGCCGAGGGCGAAGTTGCCCCACAGGCTGACCTTGCGGTCGAACTTCTGCTCGTAGCCGAGCACGGCGAGCATTTCCGCGTCCGCGGCCGAGGAGACGGGGCTCTGCGCCCCGTCCGAGCGGCTCACGGCGGCGGATGTGGGCGCTGAGTGCGCCTCGTTGTCGGTGGCTGACATGACGATCTCCGTGGGTCGAGGGGGACGTGCTCCTTGTCGGACGGCTGCCGGGCTGCTTCGCGGGGCCGGCATAAATCGCGATCCGTCACCGCGGATCAGCTCTGCTCGAAGGTGTGGTCGGTCCACTCCAGCGGGGCCGATCCGTAGCGCGCGGCACGGACGTCTCCCGAGCGCGCGTGTCCCTCGAAGTTCTCGATGCGTGAGGCCCTGCCGCAGATCTCGCCGAGCCGGGCACTGGAGGCGGGGTCCCTGATCTCCTGGTAGGTCACGGTCTTCAGGTACTTGCCGACCCAGAGGCCGCCCGTGTAGCGGGCCGCGCCCAGGGTGGGCAGCACGTGGTTGGTGCCGATGACCTTGTCGCCGTACGCGACGCAGGTCTTGTCGCCCAGGAACAGGGCGCCGTAGTTGCGCATGCGGTGCAGTGCCTCGCGGGGCTTGGCGGTGAGGATCTGGACGTGCTCGCTGGCGTACTCGTCGGCGAGTGCGTAGGCGGCGTCCAGGGTGGGGACCAGGATCACCTCGCCGTGGTCGCGCCAGGCACGGCCGGCGACCTCTCCGGTGGACAGGCCTGGCAGCAGCTTGTCCACCCAGGCGATGGTCTGCCTGCCCACCTCCTCGGAGGTCGTGATGAGGACGGCCGGGGAGTCGGGTCCGTGCTCGGCCTGGGACAGCAGGTCCGTCGCCACCACGAACGGGTCCGCGGTGCCGTCGGCGACGATCAGTACCTCCGTCGGTCCGGCGAAGAGGTCGATGCCGACCTCGCCGAACAGCTGCCGCTTGGCCTCCGCCACGTAGGCGTTGCCGGGCCCCGCGAGCATGTCGACGGCGTCGATCGTCTCGGTGCCCAGCGCCAGGGCGGCCACGGCCTGGACACCGCCCATGACGTAGATCTCGTCGGCCCCGGCCAGGTGCATCGCGGCGATGCTGACGGGCGGCGGAGCACCCCTGTCGGGCGGGGTCGTCGCGGCGACCCGCTCGACACCGGCGACCTTCGCCGTCAGGACCGTCATGTGGGCCGACGCGGTGAGGGGGTAGCGGCCGCCGGGGACATAGGCGCCGGCCGCGCCGATGGGGATGTTGCGCTGGCCCAGGAACACTCCGGGCAGCGTCTCCACCTCGAAGTCGGTGAGGGAGTCGCGCTGGGCCTGGGCGAAGCCGCGGACCTGCTTCTGCACGAACCGGAGGTCGTCGAGGACCGTCTCGGAGACCGAGGAGACGACAGAGGCGATCTGGTCGGGGCCGAGCCGGTAGGACTCCGGGCTCCAGTCGTCGAACTTCTGCGACCAACGGCGCACGGCGGCGTCGCCGTTCGCCCGGACATCGGCGATCACGTCCGCGACGGTCTCGACGATTTCCGGACGGCTGGTCCGCGACGTCTTGACGGCGACAGGAGCCTTGATGGTCTGGTGTTGGGCTGACACTCTGCACTCCTTGCACGGGGTCGTGCCTGCGGGCTTGCCCTGAAGTCTGGGGAAACACGAGGTGAGACGACAGGCACGATGTGTGCAATATTGGCCGTCGATCCTGCACACACCGAGGTAGTGGCTCATGGCTGAAGTCCTGACGGTCCGTACCGCCCTGGAGCTCGAGGTGTTCAGGCGCACGACCGTGCGTGTGTACGCCGGGGAGAGGAATCTGGACCGTCCCGTGCGCTGGGTGCACACCGGGGAGATCCCGGACATTCATCGCTTTCTCACCGGTCAGGAGATGCTGCTGACGGCGGGCCTCGGCATGGGCGCGACCTCGCTGGAGCAGCGGGCCTTCATCCGGCGACTCGCGGACGCCCACGCGGCCGTGCTCGTCGTCGAACTGGCCGGGCGCATGTTCGACACCATGCCGGAGGCAGTGATCGAGGAGGCGGAGGCGGTCGGCCTGCCCCTGGTGGGACTGACCGACGAGATCCCCTTCGTCGAGACCTCGGCCCAGGTCCACGAGGTGCTGGTCGGGATGCGCGTCCAGCAGCTGATCGCCGAGGAGGCCACCAGCCAGGCGTTCATGGACCTGCTGCTGGCGGACGAGGACTACGTCGGCGTGGTCAGGGAGCTGGCCCGGCGCACGGGGCACCCCGTGGTGCTGGAGGACGTCGCTCACCAGATGCTGGCGTACGGCGGCGCGACGCCGGAGGCCGACCGGATCGTGGACGAGTGGAGCGCGCATTCCCGGGCGATCCACGAACGCCACACCTCGCTCGCGACGCAGGATCCCGGGGTGCCCACCGCCCCGGCGGCCTCGTTCCGCGAGGTCGCGCCCTGCGCCCGCCAGCCCGTGGTGCTCCGGGGCGAGTCATGGGGCTGGCTGCACCTTCTGCACGGCGGCCGGCGGCCGAGCCCGCCCGAACTGCGCACGCTGGAGCGGGCCGCCGCCGCCATCGCGATCTCGCTGCTGAGCGAGCGGGAGAGCGGCGCCCGCGCCTCCCAGCGCCAGACGGCGCTGCTGAACCGGCTGCTGCTCGGCGACATCACGGGAGAGCGGTTCGTGATCCTCGGCCTGGCGCTCGGTCAGGACCTGCGGGGACGGGACCTGATCGTCGTCACGGCGTGGGCGGGGGACGACGAGCCCGTCAAGGACCACATCCTCGCCCGTCTGCTGCAGGACGCCGGCTGGCCCGCCGTCGTGGGCGACACCGGGGACTTCGACGTGGCGGTCGTGGGTCTGCTCACCGGCACGGACGCGGACCGGGTGCGGACGCTGCTGACCGAGCACGGGGCCCGGGCCGGCGTCAGCCGGATCGTGGAGCCGACGGCCCTTCCGCTGGCCCTGCGCCAGAGCCGCAGCGCGGCGTCCGTCGCCGCGGCGGCCTCGACCGCGGAGGTACGGCACTTCGACGACCTGGGGGCTCTGCGCCTCCTCGTCGCCCTCTCGGAGGGGCCCGAGCTCCGGCGGTACGTCGAGGACGAACTCGGTTCGCTCCTCGAGCACGACGCGCTGGCGAAGAACCCCCTGCTGCCCACCCTGCGCACGTTCCTCGACTGCGGCGGCAACAAGGCGCGGGCGGCGGAGGAACTCTTCATCCAGCGGCGCACCCTCTACCACCGCCTCGACAAGCTCTCCGAGATCCTGGGCCTCGACCTCACCCAGGTCAACAACCAGCAGCGACTCCAACTGGCCGTCCGCGGCCACGATCTGCTGCGCAAGCCGACACTGCGACGGACGTGACCCGCGGGACGTGCGACCTCCGTGCCGTCAGCCCTTCGTCGCCCTCGCCAGGGCAGGGGCGATCCGCAGGGCGTTCGCCCCGATCGTCAGGGCCGGGTTGAGTGCCGCAGAGGACGGGAAGAACGACGAGTCGGTCACCCACAGGTTGTCGACGTCATGGCTGCGGCACAGGGGATCGAGGACGCTCTCCGCCGGGTCGTGACCCGCCACGGCCGTGCCGCACATGTGGGAGTTGGTCTCGATGCCCATGCGTTGGGTGAAGATCAGCGGATAGCCGGCCTTGCGGACCGCCCGGGTCACCCGGCGCACGAGTTCGTGGTGGGGCGCGAGGTTGGTCGGCGTCCAGTCGATGAGGATGCGGTCGCCGTCCACCCGGACCCGGTTGTCCCGGGACGGGAGGTCCTCGGTCGTCAGGTAGATGTCGAGGCTGCGGGCAGCCATGAGCTTCAGGGCCCAGGTCGGCGCCCACGGACGGGCCGGCTTCAGCATGGGCGCCTGGAGCTTGCCCAGCATCTGGAGGTTGCCGAGCGGGAAGCGGGTGCCCGGTCCGGCCTCGTAGAAGTCGTTCAGGCCCAGCGTCTTCTGCCACTTGGTGGGGTTGGTCCGCAGCGGGTTCACCCCGACGAAGAACGTGCTGTTGTGGACCATGTAGTTGCGGCCCAGCAGGCCCGACGAGTTGGCGAGCCCCTGGGGGTGCGCGTCGCCGCCCGAACGCAGCAGCAGGGCGGCCGAGTTGACGGCACCTCCGGCGAGGGCGAAGGACTTGGCGTTGATGCGGATGATCCGGCCCGCGTGCCGGGCCTCGGCGGCGACGACCTTCCGGCCGTCGGGCGAAGTGATCAGACGGGTGATCTCCGCACCCGTGAGGATCTTCACGCCGTCGCTCAGCGCGGGCAGCAGGAGCCGGTTCTCGGCGTCGGACTTCATACCGGTCTCGTCCGGACAGCCGTCGGCGGCCGTCACGGCGGCACGGTCGGCCTGCGTGCTGATGTTCAGGGCGTTCGGGGTGTGGAACGGGTGCAGGCCCTGCCTGCGCAGCGACCTGGAGAACCGCTCGATCTCCGGTTCGTGCTGGAGCGCCGGATACGGGTACGGCTTGGAGCGGGGTGGCTCGGTCGGATCCTCGCCGGTCTGCCCGTGCACCTGGAGCAGTTCCTCCATGGCGGTGTAGAAGGGCTCCAGGTCGTCGTACGAGAAAGGCCAGGCCTGCGAGACACCCTCATGGTGTTCCACCTCGGTGAAGTCGCTGCGCCGGAATCGGGGCAGCATCGCGCCGTAGAAACGGGTGTTGCCGCCCACCCAGTAATAGACGCCCGGCGCGAACGGCTTGCCGTTGCTGCCGTCGTACCAATAACCGGCGTTCTTGTACCGGCCTTTGATGTACATCTCGGCCGGCTGCGAGTTCTCGGGTTCACGGGGAAGGAAATGGCCCCGCTCGGCCACGAGCACGTCGAGACCGGAGTCCTTCAGCGCCCAGGCCAGCGCGGAACCGCCCATGCCGGAGCCGATGACCAGGACGTCGGTGCTGATCTCCTCGGCCGTGCCGACGGAGACGAGGGCCTCGGGCCGAAGCTCCGGAGGCGTGTAATCCTTGCGGACCGGGTCGGACATGAGTCGGGGTCCCCTCTTTGCCACGGTATTTCGAAGAGAGCCTAAGCAGCGGCACGGATGCAGCACATGCACGGAACGGGTAACGACTGCCGTCGGAATTGCTCACTTCGTGCATGGGCCGAAGATGCCCCGCCTCCCTAGCCTCTCCGGAAACCAGCTATGTGGAGGCGAAATGTCCGGGGAATCGTACGACTATGTCGTGGTCGGGGCCGGATCGGCGGGCTGTGCGGTCGCGGCCCGGCTGTCCGAGGATCCCGAGGTCACGGTCGCGCTGATCGAGGCGGGACCGCCCGCCAGGGGCCGCCTGTTCGAGATCCCCGCCCTGTTCTCGCAGCAGCTCAAGACCGCGTTCGACTGGGACTTCGAGACGGAACCCGAGCCGCGGCTCGGCGGGCGCCGCGCCTATCTGCCCCGGGGCCGGGCGATCGGCGGCACCAGCTCGATGAACACGATGCTGTACGTCCGCGGCCACCGCTACGACTACGACACCTGGGAGCGGCTCGGCAACCCGGGCTGGGGGTACGACGACGTCCTGCCGTTCTTCAAGAAGTCGGAGGACAACGAGCGTGGGGCCGACGACTTCCACGGCGTCGGCGGCCCCCTCACCGTCAGCAACCCGAACTCGGTGCACCCGCTGCTGACGGCGTGGGTGGAGGCGGCCCAGGACGCGGGCCACAAGTACAACGGGGACTTCAACGGGGCCGAGCAGGAGGGCGTGGGCTACCACCAGGTCACCCAGCGGAACGGTCTGCGGTGCAGCAGCGCGATCGCCTTCCTGGAGCCGGCCGCGGGGCGCCCGAACCTCACCGTGCTCCCGTCGACGACCGCGCTGCGGCTGCGCCTGGACGGCTCACGCGCCGCCGGCCTGGAGGTCGACCACCTCGGGACCGTCCGGACGATCCACGCCGACCGGGAGATCGTGCTGTCCCTCGGGGCCTACAACTCGCCCCACCTGCTTCTCCAGTCCGGTGTCGGTCCGGCCGACGAACTGGCCGCGGGCGGGATCACCCCGCTGCACGACCTGCCGGACGTCGGCCGGAACATGCAGGACCACACCGGGTGCTTCATCAGCTTCTTCAGCGACACCGAGCCGCTCCTGGGGCCGGACACCTCCGCGGAGGAGCGGCTGCTGCGGGAGCAGGGCACCGGCCCGATGGCGTGGAACGAGACCGGTGGCTTCTTCAGCTCCGGAGACGACGTGCCCGCCCCGGACATCCAGGTGCACGCGGCGCTGGGCATCGTCCGCGACGAGGGCCTGGCCGCGCCGCTGGAACCCGGGATGTCGTTCGGCCCCTACGTGGCCCGGCCCACGAGCCGCGGCTCGGTGCGGCTGCGGCACTCCCACCCCTATGCCAAGCCGCGCATCTTCCACAACTACCTCGACGACCCCGACGACCGCCGGAGGCTGCGCGAGGGTGTCCGGCTGTGCATGCGCATCGCCCGCGAGCAGCGGCTGACGTCCCTGTTGCAGTCGGACCTGCGCGAGGCCGCCGACGCAGGGCTCGCCCCCGTGTCGGACTGCGACCAGGACATCGACGAGTTCATCCGCACGCAGTCGTTCTCCTTCTACCACCCGTCGGGCACCTGCATGATGGGCAAGGTCGTGGACCACGAGCTGCGGGTGCTCGGGCTGGAGAACGTCCGTGTGGCGGACACGTCGATCATGCCGACCCTGGTCACCGGGAACACCAACGCCCCCGCCATGATGATCGGCGAGCGGGCTGCCGCGTTCATCCGGGCGTCCGCAGGCTGAGGCCGAGCGCGTGCGGTCACACGGTACGAACGACGATTCCGGCGGCTTCGAGCGCGGTGACCTCCGCGGCGGCCGCGGTGGTGTCCGTGACGAGGGTCTGCACCTGGGCGGCGGGGCCGACCCAGGCATAGGCGGTGTGGCCGAGCTTGCTGGCGTCGGCGGCGGCGACGACACGGCGGGCGGAGGCGATGCCTGCCTTCTTCACCGCTGCGTCGTCGAGGTCGTAGGCGGTCAGGCCGTCGCCCGCGCTCAGCCCACAGCAGCCGATGACGGCGGTGTCGAAACGCAAGGCAGCCAGGGAGGCCAGGGTGAGGGGGCCGGTGAGGGCTCCTTCGGCGGCGCGGGGCTGGCCGCCGGGCACGACCAGGGTGGCCGGGCCCGGGGTCTCGGCGAGCAGGTGGATCGCCTGCAGGGACAGCGGCATCACGGTGACCGGCCGCTCGCGCAGGAGGCGGGCGACCTCCAGGCAGGTGGTGCCGCTGTCCAGCAGGACGCTCTCGCCGTCGGCGACGAGCGCGGAGATCTCGGCGGCGATCCGGCGTTTGGCCTCGACCGCGTCACGGGCGCGCAGCGCGAAGGGGGGCTCCTCGCCCCGCAGCAGGAGGGTGCGCGCCCCGCCCCGGACGCGTTCGAGGACGCCCTGGGCGGCGAGGGTGTCGAGGTCGCGCCGGATGGTCATCTCCGAGGCGCCGGTCAGTTCCGCCAGCTCCTGGACCGTGGCGCCTCCGGAGTCCCGGACGACCTTCGCGATCAGCCCGTGCCGGTCTGCGTAGCTCATACCGCGATTGAACACCATGACGAAACGAACAAATAATGTGTTCACTTGACCGGCTTTAAAACATGCAAAATGTTCGTTACGGTGGACGGCATGGAACGTCCCCTGCGAGCCGCCCGTGTGGCGACCTACGTCTACTTCGTCCTGTGCGGCACCTTGACGGGCACCTGGGTGGTGCACATCCCCGCGATCGAGGAGCGCGTCGGCATCAGCCACGCCGTGCTCGGCGGCCTGCTGGTGGTGCTCGGGGTCGGGGCCTTCGCGGGTATGCAGGTGGCCGGTCCCCTCACCGACCGTCTCGGCACCCGCACCGTGGTGCCCACGGGCGGTGTCCTGTGCGGCGCGACCCTGTTCCTGCCCGGTCTGGCCCAGGACCCGTGGACCCTAGCCATCGCACTGCTGGTCTTCGGGTTCTGCAACGGCTGCCTGGACGTCAGCATGAACGCCCACGCCGTGCACGTGGAGAAGGCGTACGGCCGCCCCGTGATGTCCGGCTTCCACGCCACGTTCTCCGTCGGCGGCGTCCTCGCCGCACTCGCCGGCGCCGGCGCGGCGGGCGCCGGCCTGACCCCGGCGCTGAGCATGGCCGCCGTGGGAGCCGCGGGCGTAGTCGTGGCTCTGGCCTCGGCCCGCGCCCTGCTGCCCGCCGCCGGGAGGCCCGGCCGCCGGGCGGCGACCGGTGAGCGGCGCGGCACCCCCGGCCGAGTCTGGCTGCTGGCCGGGCTGGCGCTGATGGTCATGCTGTGCGAGGGTGCCGCCAACGACTGGAGCGCCCTGCACCTGAAGGACGTCATGGGCGCGTCGGCCACGACCGCGGCCTTCGCGTACGGCACCTTCGCCGCGGCCATGACCCTGGGCCGGCTCCTCGCCGACCGTCTCGTCCTGCGCTTCGGTGCGGTGGCGATCCTGCGGTACGGCGCGAGTGTGGCCGCCGTCGGCATCACCCTGGTGATCGTCGCCCCGTGGATGTGGGTCGTGTTCACCGGCTGGGCGCTGTTCGGCCTGGGCCTGTCCGGCTGTATCCCGCAGCTGTTCAGCGCGGCCGGGCACACCGACCCCTCCGCCGCCGGGGCCAACGTCTCCCGCGTCGCCGGGCTCGGCTACGTCGGCATGCTCGCGGGCCCCGCCGTGATCGGCTGGCTGACCCACCTCGTCTCCCTCGACCACGCCTTCGTCCTGCTGGCCCTGCTGTGCGTGACTACCGCCGTCGGCGCCCGCGTCCTGCGCACCGATCCGGTCGTCGTCCGTCGGGGCGAGAGCGCGGGGGCCGACGGCACCCCCGAGCACGAGATGGCGGGCAACCCCCACTGACCGCTTGTGCGGCACGGTCCCTGACAACCGTGCCGCACGAGCTCTCCCCCCACCCGGCCGCCCAGGCCCGGGAGGAAAGCCACCGGCCGACCGTAGGAG
>NZ_RSAJ01000039.1 GCF_003933965.1 Streptomyces sp. RP5T | reverse complement strand
CCTCCCGACGCGGTGTCCTCGCGATGACCGCCGCGCTCGCCGCCCTGCCCGCCTTCAGGGCGACCGCGGCGCCGCAAAGACCGCTCACCGCGCCCGCCCTCGCCGCCGACGCCCGCCACCGCCCGTGGTGGCAGGCACCCGCCGACGAGCACTCGATGATCGAACAGGGCCTGCCCGTGGGCAACGGCCGCCTCGGCGCCCTCGTGAGCAACGACCCCGGCCGCGAACTGCTCCTCGTCACCGACGCGACGATGTGGACCGGCGGCCTCAACGACAGCCTCGACGCCGACGGTCAGTTCCCCTACGGCCGCCAGGACTTCGGCTCCTTCACCCTGCTGGCCCGGCTCACCGTGGACATCCCCGACCACGACCTGTCCGCCGTCTCCGGCTACCGCCGCACCCTCGACCTCGCGCGGGGCGTCACCGAGACGTCGTACGTCCGCTCCGGTGTCACCTACCGGCGCCAGATCTTCGCCAGCCATCCCGACGACGTCATCGTCCTGCACTTCACCCAGAGCGGGGGCGGCCGCTACACCGGCACCGTCACGCTGGAGGGGACGCACGGCGAGGAGCCCGCGGTCTCCTTCGGGGCCGCCCTCCCCAACGGCCTGCGATACGGGGCCGCGATCACCGCCCACGGCTCCGGCGGCACCGTCAGTGTCGACGGGCCGCGCATCGGCTTCACCGGGTGCAGGGAGCTCACCGTCGTCCTCAGCGGCGGCACCGACTACGCCCCCGACGCCGCCGCCGGCTTCCGCGACCCGTCCCTCGACCCGCACAAGCTCGCCCGCAGCAAGGTCCGCGCGGCCGCCCGCCACTCGGCGACCACCCTGCTGTCCACCCACATCGCCGACCACCACGCCCTGTTCGGCCAGTTGGACCTCTCGCTCGGCACCTCCTCCGCCGAGCAGCGCTCCCTCGACACCTGGGAGCGGCTGCACGCCCGCGCCCGGGACGGGGTGCCCGATCCCGAACTGGAGGCCCAGTACCTCCAGTTCGGCCGCTACCTGACCATCGCGGCCTCCCGGGGCAGCCTGCCGCTGAACCTCCAGGGGCTGTGGCTCGACGGCAACGACCCCGACTGGATGGGCGACTACCACACCGACATCAACCTCCAGATGAACTACTGGGCGACCGACCGGACCGGCCTGCCCCAGTGCTTCGACGCGTTCACGGACTACTGCGTCGCCCAGCTCCCGTCCTGGACCGACCTCACCCGCAGGCTGTTCAACGACCCCCGCAACCGCTACCGCAACTCGACCGGGAAGAACGCCGGCTGGACGGTCGCCATCTCCACCAACCCCTTCGGCGGAGGAGGCTGGTGGTGGCACCCGGCCGGGAACGCCTGGTTGTGCAACTCCCTGTACGAGCACTACGAGTTCACCGCTTCCCGGGCCCACCTGGAGAAGATCTACCCGCTGCTGAAGGGCGCCTGCGAGTTCTGGGAGGCACGGCTGCTGACCATGACCCTCCCGGGCACCTCACGCGAGGTCCTGGTCGCCGACAGCGACTGGTCGCCCGAGCACGGCCCCCTCGACGCCAAGGGCATCACCTACGCCCAGGAACTCGTGTGGGCCCTGTTCGGCAACTACTGCGCGGCAGCGGCCGAGCTGAAGAAGGACAGCGGCTTCGCCGCCACGGTCGCCGGTCTCCGCAAGCGCCTGTACCTCCCCCAGGTGAGCCCCACCACCGGCTGGCTGGAGGAGTGGATGTCCCCCGACAACCTCGGCGAGACCACCCACCGCCACCTGTCCCCGCTCGTCGGACTCTTCCCCGGCGACCGCATCCGACCCGACGGCTCCACCCCGGCCGAGATCGTCGAGGGCGCCACCGCCCTGCTCACCGCCCGCGGCATGCAGAGCTTCGGCTGGGCCAACGCCTGGCGCGCCCTGTGCTGGGCTCGCCTCAAGAACGCCGAGAACGCCTACCGGCTGGTGGTCGAGAACCTCCGCCCCTCCAGCGGCGGCAGCAACGGCACCGCGTTCAACCTCTTCGACATCTATCAGGTGGAACAGGGCCGCGGAATCTTTCAGATCGACGCGAATCTGGGTACCCCTGCCGCGATGACCGAGATGCTGCTCTACTCCCGCCCCGGCCACCTGGAACTCCTGCCGGCCCTGCCCGCCGCCTGGGCCGCCTCCGGCCTGCTCCGCGGAGCGAACGCCCGCGGTGGCTTCGTCGTCGACCTACGCTGGCGGGATGGGAAACCGACCGAAGCCAGGATCCGCAGCACCGGCGGCCGCACCACGACGGTCGCCCACGCGGGAAGCACCCGCACGGTGACACTGAAGCCGGGGGAGACGGTCACCCTGAAGGGCTTCGGCCGATGAGGCGCCGTACCGTGCGCTGGGTCCGGCTCGCCGCCGTCACGGTCGCGGCCGCGGCCCTCCAGGCCACGCCCGCGCCGGCCGCCGTCGGCCCGCCCGACGGGGTGATCACCTGGGGCGCGAGCGCCTACGCCATCGGCGAGTCGGCCGCCGACCGCGGCTACCGCATGGTCGTGCACACCAGCGTCGGCGGCCGTGACGCGCGCGTGCGGCTCTCCAACGCCTTCGGCCACCAGCCGGTCACCTTCGACAGCGTCTACGCCGGCCTCCAGCTGAAGGACGCCGCCCTGGTGCGCGGTTCCAACCGGCGGCTCACCTTCGACGGCTCGTCCTCCGTCACCGTGGAACCCGGCGCCACGGTGTACAGCGACCCGCTGCCCGGCCCGCTGCCCGCCGGCTCGAACCTCGTCGTCAGCCTCCACACCCCGGACGCCACGGGCCCGATCACCGGCCACTGGATGGCCCTGCAGACCTCCTACGCCACCCAGGGCGACCACACCGCCGAGGAGAGCGGCGCCCACTGGACCGAGCCGATCGGGTCGTGGCTCTACCTCGACGCGGTCTCGGTGCGCACGCCCGCGGCCACCGGCGCCGTCGTCGCGTTCGGCGACTCCATCACCGACGGCTGGCAGTCCACCAGCGACCGCAACCGACGCTGGCCCGACTACCTCGCCCGCCGCCTGCAGAAGGCCCGCACCACGGTCAAGGGCATGGCGAACGAGGGGATCTCCGGCAACAAGGTGCTGTCCGACGGCGCCGGACCGAGCGCCCTGAACCGGCTTGACAGGGACGTGCTCTCCCAGCCGGGCGTGCGCACCGTGTTCCTCTTCGAGGGCGTCAACGACCTCAAGGCCCACAGCGGCGTCACCGCCGCGGACCTGATCTCCGGCTACCGAGAGATCGTCGACCGGGCCCACGACGCCGACAAGTGCGTGGTCGTCTCCACCATCGCCCCCTTCAAGGGGTGGCCGGAATGGAACACGGACGCCGAGGCCGTACGCCAGGGGGTCAACGACTTCGTCCGGAGCCACGGCGACGAGTTCGACGCGGTCGCCGACTTCGACCGCGTCCTGCGCAGCCCCTACGACCACGAGCGGCTGCTTCCCGTCTTCGACGGCGGGGACCACATCCACCCCAACGACAAGGGCATGCAGGCCATGGCGGACTCCGTCGACCTCGACAGCCTGGACTGCGCCCGCCGCTGACCGGCCGTCAGCCGTGAGCCGTCGTCTCGGGGGCGATCAGTCCCCTGCGGTAGGCGACGGCCACGGCCTCGGTGCGGCTCGCCGCGCCCAGCTTGGCCAGGATGTTCGAGACGTGCACGCTGGCCGTCTTGCCGGTGATGAACAGCTCCTCGCCGATCTGCCGGTTGCTGCGTCCGCGCGCGAGCAGCCTCAGCACGTCCTGCTCGCGGGCCGTGAGCGGCGACGCGGTGGGCGGGGCCTCACCGAGCCCGCCGCGCCGGATCAGCTCGTCCGCCCGCTCCAGCAGCACCGAGGCACCGAGCCGCACGAACACCTCACGCGCGGCCCGCGCCTCGGCCGCGGCCTCCGTACGCCGGTCGGCGGCGAGCAGGGCCTCGGCGTACCGCAGGCGGCAGCGCGCCGCTTCGTACACGTCCCCGAAGTCGAACGCGGCGACCGTCCTCTCCCAGGACCCGACGTCCGGCCCCGACACCGCCCGGGTCCACTCCGCCTCGGCCCGGGCCAGCCAGGCCTGCCCCTCGGGGCCCTGGGGCGCTCCGCCGTCCATGGCGACGGCCCTGGCAGGGGTCAGCAGTTCGCTCGCGGTCTCCGCCCACCGGAGCGCCCCCTCCTGGTCCCCCTTGAGACGCAGCTCGCCGGCCCGGTCGGCGACCGCGGACAACGCGAGGGCGGCCAGCCGCACGGTGACGTGGGGCGGCGTGCCCGTGTCGTCGGTGAGGACCGCGACGGTGGACCGCATCCGCTCCACGGCCGCCTCCGCGTCCCCCCGCAGGGCCGCCGCCTCGGTCAGCGCGATGCCCGCCACGAGCGTGGCCATCCAGTCGAACGGCCCCTCCAGCAGCGTCCGGGCCCGGTCGGCGGCCCCGAAGTCACCGCGCGCGAGCGCCACGTAGAGCGCCGGCGCGACGCGGTACCCACCGGCCGCGGGCACCACCTCGGCATCGGTGCTCGCCGCCCGGACGCACTCGTCCCAGCGGCCGAGCGTGTACAGCACCAGCAGGTGGAGATAGCGCATCTCCGTCGGATACGGCGACGACAGCAGCCCGGCCCGGCGGGCGCGGTCCAGTCCCTCCGTGATCCAGGGCAGACAGTCGTCCAGGTGTCCGGCCTCGAAGGTGCCGATGGCGAGATTGAACAGCGCGCGCATCTCCACCGGCGCGTTGCCCGCGTCGCGGGCCAGCTCCCGCGCCCGCCGCAACCGCTCCCGGCCCTCCACCGACCGACGGCCGCCGCCCTCGACGACCGCCAGGGAGATCAGCAGGTCCGCCTGGGCGTCGGTCACGCCCAGCTCCTCCGCCCGGTCCAGGGCCTGCCGCGCGACCCGCAGCGCGGTCTCGTTCTCCCCGACCTGCCGGGCCGCCAGCACATGGGTGGCCGCGGCCCACACCCAGGTACGGGAGGGCGGTTCCGCGGGGATCATGTCGAGCGCCTCGCTGCTGTAGGCGAAGGCCGCGGTGAGGTTGTCGACGGTCATCAGGTTCCCGGCGAGGGTGTAGCGCACCCGGGCGGCGAGCTCGGAGTCCGCCTCCTGGCCGACGCCGGCAAGAGCGGCACGCGTGAGCGAGACCGCCCGGTGCAGTTCCCCGGCGTGCGCGGCCGCCGCCGAGGCCCGCAGCATCAGCCGGACCCGGTCGGCCCCCTCGCCCTCGGGACGCGCGGACGGCTCCACCGCCGACCACAGGTCCAGGGCCGTCTCCAGATGCCGCAGCTCCTCGGCGGGCGCCCCGACCCGCTCGGCGTGGTCCGCGGCCTCCAGGGACGCGGCGAGCGCGGGGGCCAGGTCATGGCTCTCGCGGTAGTGATGGGCCCGCTCCGCCGCGCTCTCGGCCCGGTGCGCCCGCCCCTCCAGCAGCCGGGCGAACGCCCCGTGCAGCCGGGCCCGCTCACCCGGGAGCAGATCGGCGTACACGGCCTCGCGGGCCAGGGCATGCCGGAACGCGTACGTGTCTCCCTCCCCGGGCACCAGGACCTGCCGCCCGATCGCCTCGCGCAGGGCCGACTCCAGCTCCTCCTCGGGCAGTCGTACGGCGTCGCGCAGCAGGTCGTGCTCGACGCGCCGCCCGGCCACGGCGGCGGTCCGCAGCACCTGCTGGGCGGTGTCGGACAACTGCTCGAACCGGATCAGCAGGACGTCGGCGAGCCCGCTGGGCATCCCGCCCTCCCCGCTCCCGGTGGCGGCGAGCAGCTCCTCGGCGTAGAAGGCGTTGCCCTCGGCCCGCTCGACGATGCGGCGCACGGTGGTCTCCGGCAGCGGGCCCTCGCGCAGGGCCCGCACCAGCCGCGCCACCTCGCCGTCGGGCATCGGCCGCAACTCCAGCCGCTCGACGGCCGGCAGCCGCACGAGCTCGGCGAGCAGCGGCCGCAGCGGATGCCGCCGGTGCAGGTCGTCGGCCCGGTAGGAGGCGAGCACGGCCAGCCGGTGCGTGGGCGCCCCGCCCGCCGGGCGCTGGAGGATTCCCCGGCTGAGCAGGAACCGCAGCAGATCCCGGGACGACTGGTCGGCCCAGTGCAGGTCCTCCAGGACGAGCAGCAGGGGAGCGAGGTCGGAGAGGTCGGCGAAGAGTGCGGCGACCGACTCGAACAACCGCAGCCGCCCACCGGAGTCGCCGGGCGAGCCGGCCCCCAGCAGCCGCTCCACGGCCGGATGGGAGGACACGAGTCCGGCGAACCGGCTGTCAGCGGCAAGTGCGCCCAGCACCTCGGTGAACGGCAGATAGGGGAACCCGACGTCCCCGAGGTCCACGCAATGTCCGGTGAGCACGGTCATTCCGGCCGCCGTGGCCCGTCCTGCGGCTTCCTCCAGCACCCGCGTCTTGCCGACCCCGGCGTCTCCGGAGATCAGAACGGCGTGAGCCTGTCCGCCCCGGGCGCGCTCCAGCACGCGGGAGAGGAAGGCGAGCTCGCTCTCCCGCCCGATGATCGGCGTACCGGTGGAGTTCTGTGACACGAACACCATCCTGGCACTCGACACTGACAGCGGGTCGGCCGACCCAGGGGCACGGGGAACCGCGCGACCCGCCACGACGGGCCCGCAGTCGCCGTCACACAGGTCGTCCCGAGCTCATCGGCGCAACGTCCGCGCCCAGTCCGCCGGCACCCGTCCCTCAGGACCCGGCGCCGGCTGGCTCTCCGGATGACTCGCCGGCCCCGCCAACTCCGGCCCCGCCTCGAACATCTCGTTCGTCTCGAAGTTCCAGAACCACTCCTCACCCGGCTCGTAACTCTGCACCAGAGGATGCCCCGAGTCCCGGAAGTGCCCGGTCGCGTGCTGTCCGGGAGAGGAGTCGCAGCACCCCACGTGCCCGCACTGCGCACACCGCCGCAGATGGAACCACCAGCCGCCGGACGCGTCGCACTCCACGCACCCGTCGCCGCTCGGCGGCACGCTCGGGTCGATCCCCTTGACGTCGGTCATTCGGTCTCCTCGGTCGAGCCGTTGTCCACGGCGGTCAGCGGAAGCAGCACCTGGAAGCGGGTGTCGCCCGGCGTGGACTCCACCTGCAGCGTGCCGTGGTGCTTGTTGACCACGATCCGCCAGGAGATGTCGAGCCCGAGCCCCGTGCCCTCGCCCACGGGCTTGGTGGTGAAGAAGGGGTCGAAGATCCGCCCGCGGATGTCCGGCGGCACCCCGGGCCCGGTGTCCCGGAACTCCACCAGCAGCCGGTCGTGTTCGAGCGCGGTCCGGACGGTCAACGTCCCTTCCCCGCCGACGCTGTTCATGGCCTGCACCGCGTTGTCGATCAGGTTCGTCCACACCTGGTTGAGCTCGGCGGGATAGGCCGGGATCCTCGGCAGGGTACGGTCGTACTCCTTGACGACCTTGATCTGCTGCCCGATCTTCCCCGAGAGCATCAGCAGCGTGCTGTCGAGGAGTTCGTGCACGTCGGCCACCTGATAGGGCGCCCGGTCCAGCTGGGAGTACTGCTTGGCCGCGTCGACGAGATGGGAGATCCGGGCCGTGGAGTCGTTGATCTCGTCCATCAACAGCTCGGTCTCGACGGTGTAGTTGAGCCAGCCGATCGCGTTCGGCAGGATCTCCTCGCCCAGGGTCGCCGCGACCTGGTCGAGCCAGTCCACGTCGAGGCCGCCCTGCACGAAGGTGGGCGCGATCCGCCAGCCCTCCTGGATGCCGTGGTCGTCCAGCCAGTCGGCGAGGGTGTCCTCCCGGTCGGAGGCCTCCAGCGGACTCAACGCCGGCGCCTTGGCGACGCGTTCGGCGGTGCGCTCCTGGATGTCGATCAGGTTCGCCATGACCTCGGCGGAGTAGGAGCCCTGGGCGATCACGGCGAGCTTGTGCCGCATCTTGCCGACCCGCTCGCGCAGCGTCGACGTGGCCCGTACGGCCGCCGCGGCCGGGTTGTTGAGCTCGTGGGTGAGGCCGGCGGACAACGAGCCGAGCGCCAGCAGCCGTTCGCGCTGCCCGATGGCCCGCTGGGTGTTCTTCGAACCGAAGAAGAGCCCCTCCAGCAGATGGACCGCCATCGGGAACCATTCCTGCATGAACGCCGAGAACGTCTCCGCGGGCAGCACGAAGAACCGCGAGGGCTCGGTGACCCGCATGGAGCCGTTGTAGGTCTGCTGCACCCGGTCACCGAGGTACGCCTGCATGGACCCCGCGTACACCCCGCGCTGCGAGGTGCGGTTGATCTCCACGTCGTCGCCGCCGACCCGGCGGGAGAGCACGATCGTGCCCTCGATCATCACGTAGAAGCAGGTGGCGGGTTCGCCCTCGGAGTACACCGGGCCGGGTTCGAACCGCTCGACCCGCCCCGCGGCGCACAACTGCCCCAGCTGCTCGGGGGAGAGCTTCTCGAACAGGAACAGCGACCCGATCTCCCCGGGGCTGCACGGCATCAACTGCCCGCTCACGACTGCTCCAGATACCGGTGGACGAGCATCACTGCCATGGCTCCCTCTCCGACGGCGGACGCGACCCGCTTCGCGGACTCGGCGCGCGCGTCGCCCGCGACGAACACGCCCGGAATGTTGGTCTCCAGGTGGTACGGCGGCCGGTCCAGCACCCAGTCCGCCGGCGGCCGCCCGTCGGGGGTGAGGTCGGGCCCGGCCAGGATGAACCCGTGCTCGTCCCGCAGCACCGTGCCGTCCAGCCAGTCGGTCAGCGGGGCCGCGCCGATGAACACGAACATCCACTGCGCGTCGACGAGTTCGGTCTTCCCGGTCTCGGTGTCGCGCAGGGTGAGCTGCTCCAGGTGGTCGGAGCCGTGCGCGGCCTCGACGACGGTACGCGCGCGGACCGAGATGTTGGGAGCCTCCTCGATCTGCTGGATCAGGTAGTGCGACATCGACGCGGCGAGGTCCGGACCGCGCACCAGCAGGGTCACCGACTTGGCGCCCCGGGACAGGTACATGGCCGCCTGTCCCGCCGAGTTGGCGCCGCCGACGATGTAGATGTCCTGGCCCTGGCAGGAGGCGGCCTCGGTCAGCGCCGAGCCGTAGTACACCCCGCAGCCGGTCAGGTCCGTGCAGCCGGGCGCCTCCAACTGCCGGTAGGACACACCGGTCGCCAGGATCACGCTGTGCGCGGCCACCGCCGACCCGTCCGAGAAGCGCACGGTGCGGGCCGGGCCGCTGATCTCCAGGCCCGCCACCTCACGGGCGGTGAGGATCTCGGCCCCGAACTTCGTCGCCTGCCGCCGGGCCCGGTCGGTGAGCTGGGCACCCGACACGCCGTCCGGGAAGCCCAGGTAGTTCTCGATCCGCGAGCTCTGCCCGGCCTGTCCGCCGGTCGCCGAACGCTCCACGAGCACGGTCCTGAGCCCCTCCGAGGCCCCGTACACCGCAGCGCCGAGCCCGGCCGGACCGCCGCCGATGACGACGAGGTCGTAGAAGTCGGCGGTCGGGGTCGTCGCGAGGCCCACGTGGGCGGCCAGGTCGGGTGCCTCCGGCTCGACCAGGGGGGTGCCGTCCGGGGTGATCACCACCGGCAGCCGCTGCCCGTCCTGCCCCGCGGCCGCCAGCAGCCGCTGCCCCTCGGGCTCCTCCGTGGAGTACCAGCGGTACGGCACCTGGTTGCGGGCCAGGAACTCCCGCACGTCGGAGGAGCGCGCCGACCAGCGGTGCCCGATCACCTTCGTGGCGGGCACGGGGCGGAAGTCGCTGCACCGCCACGCCTCCAGGAGGTCGTCCAGGACCGGGTAGAGCTTCTCCTCGGGCGGGTCCCACGGCTTGAGGAGGTAGTGGTCGAGGTCGACGACGTTGATCGCGTCGATCGCCGCGTTGGTGTCCGCGTACGCCGTCAGCAGCACGCGGCGGGCCCCCGGATACACGTCCAGGGCCTGTTCGAGGAACTCGATGCCGTTCATCTGCGGCATGCGGTAGTCGGCCAGGATCACGGCCACGAGGTCACCGCGCAGCTTGAGCTCCCGCAGCGCCTCCAGCGCGGACTCACCGGACTCCGCGCGCACGATCCGGTACGACTCGCCGTAGCGCCGCCGCAGATCGCGGGCGACGGCCCGGGAGACCCCCGGGTCGTCGTCCACGGTCAGGATGACGGTCCGCGCCGATTCGGCGGCCTGTGCCATGCGTCTCCCCACGCCGGGCGGTCGGTCGGGGCAGGGCGCCCCCCGTGGTCACCGGCCCGGTCGAGCCCATCGTATGTTCGATCGCGGCGAGACGCCCAGGTCTGGCTGCCCCTGCCGTTGTCAGGCTCGCCGCTCGCCCAGCACGCAGAACTCGTTGCCCTCGGGATCCATGAGCGTCACCCAGGGCTGCTCGCCCTGTCCCACGTCCGCGTGCCGGGCGCCCAGGGCGAGGAGGCGGGTCACCTCGGCCTCCTGGTCGTCGGGCCGGAAGTCGAGATGGAGCCGGTTCTTGACGCTCTTCGGCTCCGGCACCGGCACGAACAGCAGCCCCGGCGTCCGGTCCTTCTCGGGGCGGATCTCGAACTCGTCCGGCGAGTCCTCGACCACCACCCAGCCCAGCGCCTCGGCCCACCAGCGTCCGAGGGCGGCCGGGTCCGCCGAGTCCACGATGACTTGTTCCCATTCCAGTGCCATACCGGCAGCGTAGTGAAGACTGGACCGACGCATGTGACCGCGACCAGGGAGGCCCCCGCATGACCCGCCCGATCACCGCAGGCATCGACGGAACCGAGGAGAGCCTCGCCGCCCTGGGCTGGGCCGCCCGGGAGGCGGTCCGGCGGGACACGGCGCTGCGGGTGGTGCACGCCTGGCGGTTCCAGCCGTACGAGGGCATCGACGCGGGGGACCGGGACACCCAGGCGGACTGGGCGCGCAAGGCCGTGACCGAGGCGGTCCGGACCGTCACCGGGCGGTACACGGGGCTGGAGGTGGACACCGACCTGGTGGAGGGCGGCAGCGTCGACGTGCTGGTCTCCGCCGCGGCCGACGCCGACATGCTGGTCCTGGGCTCCCGCGGGCACGGGCCGGTGGTCGGCTTCCTGGTGGGCTCGGTGGGCCAGCAGGTGATCGCCGAGTCGACCCGGCCGGTCGTGCTGGTGCGGGCCGGTGATCAGGCGAGCGCGGAGGCCGCGGGGCGCGAGATCGTCGTGGGCCAGGAGGGCGACCCGCAGGACAGCGCCGAGACCCTGCGCTTCGCCTTCGAGACGGCGGCGGCCCGGGGAGCGGCCGTGCGTGCCGTACGGGCCTGGACGCTGCCGCCGGTGTTCGCCTACAGCCCGGCCTCGCTGCAACTGCTGGACGAGGCGGGCGGGCTGGAGCCGTACGAGAAGAAGGCCCTGGCCGCGGCGCTCCAGCCGTGGCGGGAGCGCTTCCCCGGGGTCCCGGTCGTCGAGCACGTGGAGATGGGCAGCGCGGGACAGGTGCTGCTGTCGGTGGCGGCACGCGCTCAGCTGATGGTCGTCGGGCGCCGGGCCCGCCGTACCGCGGTGGGCAACCGGATCGGCTCGGTCGCGCACGGGGTGCTGCACCACGCCGACTGCCCGGTCGCCGTGGTGCCGCACGTCTGAGTCAGTCCGCGCCGGCGGGGGTGGGCTGGAGCGTCTCCCGGGCCTTGGGGAGGATGTTCTTGATGTAGTCCTCCACCGCCGTGTCCAGCCCGATGTCGTGCTGGGCCCGCTCCGACAGGTACCAGCGGTGTTCCAGCAGCTCGTGGTAGATCTCGGCCGGGTCCATCGAGCCGCGCATCTCCAGCGGCACGGCCCGCACGGTCGGCCGGAAGACGTCCCGCACCCAGCGGTGCGCGAGCACCTCCGGGCGGGCGCCGAGGGGGTCGCCCGGGGCGTAGTCGTCCTGGGTGGCCATCCAGCTCTCCAGGTCGTTCAGCAGCCGCCGGGCCTGGTTCTCCTCGGCGTCCAGGCCCGTCAGACGCAGGAGTTGGCGCTGGTGGTGGCCCGCGTCCACGACCTTGGGCACGAACGTGACCGAGTCGCCGTTGGGCGCGTGCTCGATCTGCATCTCGGCCACGTCGAAGCCTAGGTCGTTGAGCCGCCGTATCCGGCGCTCGATGAAGTGGTACTTGCCCGCCGGGTAGACGGACCTGCGGGTCAGCTCCTCCCACAGGCTGCCGTAGCGCGAGCAGATCTCCATGCCGAACTCGATGGCGTCCACGGAGGGGTGCAGGGCCCCGGAGGCCTCCAGGTCGAGCAGCTCACCGCTGATGTTCACGCGGGCGAGGTCGAGATCGTAGTCCCGCTGTCCGGGGCTGAGCTGCGGATGCAGGTCGCCGGTCTCGGCGTCCACCAGATAGGCGGCGTACGCGCCCGCGTCGCGCCGGAACAGGGTGTTGGACAGGGAGCAGTCCCCCCAGGCGAAACCCGCCAGATGCAGCCGGACCAGGAGGACGGCCAAGGCGTCCATCAGGCGGTGCATGGTGGCGGGCCGCATGGTCGTCTCGAACATCGAGCGGTACGGCATCGAGCCGCCCAGATGCCGGGTGACCAGCACCGACTCCAGCGGGGCCTCCTCGGTGTCGGTGCGCCCGGTGACCACGGCGAGCGGGTCGACGGCGGGGATGCCGAGCCGGTCCAGGTCGCGCAGCAGCTCGTACTCGCGCAGCGCCGGACGCTCGGCGAGCTCCTTCACGGCGATGACCTCGTCGCCGGCGCGGGCGTAGCGCACCACGTGCCGGGATATGCCGCGCGGCAGCGGGACCAGGACCTCCTCCGGCCACTGCTCCAGCGGCAGGTGCCACGGCAGTTCGAGCAGGAGCGCGGGGTGCTCCGGGTTCGTCGCGCTGATCTGCAGTGCCATGGTGCGGTGTCCTTCTCCGGCCGGTGATCGTCACCTCACCTTAGAGCGCGCGCTCCTTGGCCTGAAGTGCCGATTCACGGACTGGACCGCGGTGGGCCGGGCCGTGTCCGGGCGCGAGGACGTCGCCCTCCAGCTCCGCGAACAGGTCCAGCGAGGCCACGGCCCGCGCGCGCTCGTGGTGGAACATGTCCGGCAGCAGCTGGGGCCCCTCGATCCGGGAGGTGGGGTGAGCGCTCACCAGTCCGTCGCCGGAGATCACCACGCCGCGCTCGGGGAGGTGGAAGGCACAGTGCCCGTCGGTGTGGCCGGGCGTGTGCACCGGCACCGGGCGGCCCGGCAGGTCGAGGGCGCCCGGTGCGGGGAAGGGCTGCGGGGCGGCGACCGGTACGTGGGCCGTGCCGCCCACCCGGAGCGCGTGCACCGCCCACGGCAGCACCCCGGGGCGCCAGCCGTTCTTCAGGACGGTGCCGACCGAGACCTGGTGCAGGAAGTCCCGCCGTGCGTGCGGCACTTCGGCCTCGTGCACGTAGACCGGCGTGCCGTAGGCGGAGCGCAGGTACTCGGCGGACCCGAGGTGGTCGTTGTGGGCGTGGGTGAGGAGGACGGCGGTGACCGCCTCCGGTGAACTCCCCACCTCCGCGAGGGAGGCGAGCAGCTGCTCCCGGTCACCCGGGTACCCGGTGTCGACGAGTGTGGCGGAGCTTCCCTCGGTCAGGATGACCCAGTTGGTGTTGCTGCCGTGCACCAGGTAGGTGCCGTCCGCGACTTGCTGCACGCCTGCGCTCATGATCGCCCCGCCCGGTGAGTCCCTGCCCGACGGCACACAGCAAAGCAGACGCTCAGACGATCCGGAGCGGCGGGTACCGGTCCTCCAGCGGTCAACTTCCTTGGTGACAGGGCCGACTCCCACACCACCCTCGTGCCCGCCGGGCTCGGCGGGCGACGCCGCGGACGATGTCTTGCGCGGGCCGCACGAACCCGCGCCGACCGGGGAGCGGTTTCGTCCCCCTGGCCCGCCGCACCGGCGTTTCCCTCGTCGGCCCCTCGCAGGAGCCGACTTCGTGCGTCGGCCGCACAACACCCCGTGGCCGGGCGCGCTCGCAGAGGGCCCCACTCCGGGCCTCCGGCCTGCCCCGGGGTGCGGGGGTGTCCGGCGCACCGGTTCTTCTCCCGTTCGGCCCGCGGTACCGCAGGTGCCTTGCGTCTGCCGCCGCGACGAGCGCTCACCCCGAGCCGGGCGCCCAGCAGAGGACCCGCGCGGCTCCGGGCGCGGTTTCGGCACCCCGGTTGGCCTCGCACCGGCGTTTTCGCCGTCTCAGCGCACCCCGTGCGGGCGGAACTGGATGCTGATGCGGGGTCCTGTCGCGCGCGTGGACTTCGGTACGGCGTGCTCCCAGGTGCGCTGGCAGGAGCCGCCCATCACGATCAGGTCGCCGTGGCCCAGCGGTCGCCGCAGTGTCTCGCCGCCACCCCGGGCCGGCCGCAGCAGCAGGTCGCGCGGGGTGCCCACGGAGACGATCGCGACCATGGTGTCCTGGCTCGCGCCCCGCCCGCCCCGGTCGCCGTGCCAGGCGACGCTGTCCCTGCCGTCGCGGTAGTGGCAGAGCCCGGCGGTGGTGAAGGGCTCACCGAGCTCGTCGGCGTAATGCGCGGTGAGCGCTTCGCGCGCCTCGGTGAGCACGGGGTGCGGCAGCTCGTCGTCCACGCCGTAGAAGGCGAGCAGACGCGGGACGTCGACGACGTGGTCGTACATCGTGCGGCGCTCCGCCCGCCAGGGCACCTCCTCGGCGAGCTGCTCGAACAGGGCGTCCGAGCCGCCGAGCCATCCGGGCAGGACGTCGATCCAGGCGCCGTGGGCCAGCACGGTACGACGGATCCCGTCGAGCGGGCCGAGCCGGAGCTGGTCGCTCTGGTCGAACAGGGAGCCCTGGAGGTGCGCGGTCATGAATCCAGCGTACTCCTGAATCGAAAATCTGTTCCCATGGAAGGGTTCAGGGGACGGGGCCAGGCGCCCGGCTCTTTCGATACACCGCTGTATCGGATACATTCGCGTATCGAACGGAGGGCCGGACATGGCGACACCGGACACGGCCAGGCGCGTCACCAGGCGCAGGGTCCGCACACGTGCCAACCTCCTGGACGCGGCCTTCGCGGTGTTCGCCGCCAAGGGCTTCGGCCGGGTGTCGATCGAGGAGGTCTGCGAGGCCGCCGGATACAGCCGCGGCGCCTTCTACTCGAACTTCGACAGCCTGGACGAGCTGTTCTTCGCGCTCTACCAGCAGCGCGCCGACCTCATCGCCGACCAGGTCTCCGGGGCCCTCGCCCTCGACGGCCCGGGTCTCGACGTCCCGGCCGCCGTCGACCGCGTCACCGAGGTACTGCTCCTGGACCGCGACTGGCTCCTGGTGAAGACCGACTTCCTGGTGCACGCCGCCCGCGCGCCCGAGGTCGCCCGGACCCTGCTCGAACACCGGGCCAGGCTCCGACGCGCCATCGCCGACCGCCTCGCACGCACGCGTGGACACGCCGAACTGCCCGCCGTGCTCGTCGACGTCGAGGGCGCCGCCCACGCCGTGGTCGCCGCCTACGACGGGGTCACCGTCCAACTGCTGCTGGACGGGGACGTGGAGCGCGCCCGGGTCTGGCTGAAACAACTGCTCACCGCGCTGCTCACCGACGGCAGCGACACCACCGCATGAGGGAAGGGACGGTCGCCATGGATGCCGACGTCATCGTCGTCGGAGCGGGGCTCGCGGGCCTGGTCGCCGCGCACGAGCTCACCAGCCGCGGCAGGAGGGTCGCGCTGGTCGACCAGGAGAACGCCGCCAACCTCGGCGGCCAGGCCTTCTGGTCCTTCGGCGGGCTCTTCCTCGTCGACTCCCCCGAGCAGCGCCGCCTCGGCATCAAGGACTCCTTCGACCTCGCCTGGAACGACTGGCAGGGCAGCGCGCAGTTCGACCGCGTCGACGACGAGGACTCCTGGGCGGTGCGCTGGGCGCGCGCCTACGTCGAGTTCGCGGCGGGGGAGAAGCGGCCCTGGCTGGAGGGGCACGGCATCAAGTTCCTGCCCACCGTCGGCTGGGCCGAGCGCGGCGACCTCACCGCCCACGGGCACGGCAACTCCGTGCCCCGCTTCCATGTCGCCTGGGGCACCGGCACCGGTGTCGTCGAGCCGTTCGCCGGGTACGCCAAGCAGGCCGCGCGGGACGGACTGCTGACCTTCCACCACCGCCACCAGGTGGACGAGCTCGTCGTCGAGAACGGCACCGCCCGGGGGGTGCGCGGAACCGTGCTGGCCGAGGACCGCTCCCCGCGCGGAGTCGCCTCCAACCGCGAGCGCCTCGGCGACTTCGAGCTCACCGCCCAGGCCGTGGTCGTCACCACCGGCGGCATCGGCGCCAACCACGACATCGTCCGCCGCTACTGGCCCGAGCGGCTCGGCACCCCGCCCGCCGAGATGGTCACCGGCGTCCCCGCCTACGTCGACGGACGGATGCTCGACATCAGCGCGGACGCGGGCGTCCGGCTGGTCAACCGCGACCGCATGTGGCACTACACCGAGGGCCTGCAGAACTGGGACCCCATCTGGCCCGGCCACGGCATCCGCATCCTGCCCGGCCCGTCCTCCATGTGGTTCGACGCGCTCGGCCGCCGGCTTCCCGAACCGTGCCTGCCCGGCTACGACACCCTCAGCACCCTCAGGCACCTGCGCACCACCGAGGACATCGCCGAGCACGACCACTCCTGGTTCATCCTCACCCAGAAGATCATCGAGAAGGAGTTCGCGCTCTCCGGCTCCGAGCAGAACCCCGACATCACCGCCAAGGACCGCGCGGGCTTCCTCAAGGAGCGTGTCCTCGGCAAGGGCGCCCCGGGGCCGGTGGACGCGTTCCTGCGCAAGGGCGCGGACTTCGTCACGGCCCCGAACCTGGAGCAGCTGGTCGAGAAGATGAACGGGCTCACCGACAAGGCCCTCCTGGACGCCGCTTCCCTCCGCCGCCAGATCGAGGCCCGCGACCTCCAGATCGCCAACTCCTACAGCAAGGACGCCCAGGTGCAGGGCATCCGCAACGCCCGCCGCTACATCGGCGACCGCCTGGGCCGGGTCGCCACCCCGCACCGCATCCTCGACCCGGAAGCCGGGCCCCTCATCGGCGTCAAGCTGCACATCCTGACCCGCAAGACCCTCGGCGGCATCCAGACCGACCTCGACTCCCGCGCCCTGGGCGCCGACGGCAAGCCCCTCGAAGGGCTCTACGCGGCGGGCGAGGTCGCCGGCTTCGGCGGAGGCGGCGTCCACGGTTACAACGCGCTGGAGGGCACTTTCCTCGGCGGCTGCCTCTTCTCGGGACGCGCGGCGGGACGGGCGGCGGCGAAGCAGGTCGGCTAGGGCCGGTTGCGGCACTGGCGTCGTCGCCCGCAGGACGGCCGCGCGGCGTCCGGTGCGTGCTCTCGGCGTGCCGCCCGGAAGCCCTCGTGCCGGGCGTACTCCGGCTTTCGGGTGGTTCGGTGAGTGGGGCCCCTCTGGGGGAGCGTGCCGGGCGTCGCGCGGCAGTCGCCACTTTTGCAACACGCCCTGGCACCGCGGCGACGGCCACCCACCCCGAGGAGTGTCCTAGGACTCCAACAGGCGCACCAGCACGGCGGCGTGGCTCTGCTCCGGCGTCTTCGACGCGGTCAGCAGGGTCACGTCGCCCTGGTGCGTCAACTCCCGCACCCGGTCGAGGAGTTCGACGGCCTCGGGATCGGCCAGCTCCGCCTCGTACCGCTCGGCGAACTCCTCGTACGAGCCCTCGCCCGCGTGGTACCAGCGGCGCAGCTCGGTCGACGGGGTCAGCGCCTTGGGCCACTCGTCGACGCGGGCCGCCTCCTTCGACAGACCGCGCGGCCACAGCCGGTCGACCAGGACGCGGACGCCGTCCGCGGGCTCGGGCGGTTCGTAGACACGGCGGATGCGCACGCTCACGGGCGGCCTCTCGACGCAGGGGCGGGTGCGTCGGAGCGTACTGCGCGGCTCGCCGGGACTTGACCCGATCAAGGGTGAGTTGCGGGGGAGGGGGCCTTTAGTGTGAAGCAGTCGTCCACCCCCCGACCTGTAGGAGAGCACGTGCCGAAGGCCGTCAGACGCACCTTCGTCCTCGTCACCACCCCCGTCGCCCTCGCCGCTCTGCTGGGGGCCGCCGCGCCCTCGCCGACGGGCTCCGCCGGAGCCGGCGACCCCTACTTCCCGCTCGCCGGGAACGGCGGATACCACGTCGGCCACTACGACCTGACACTCCGTTACGACACCGGCAGCCGTCACCTCGACGGCAAGGCGGTCCTCACCGCCCGCGCCACCCAGCGTCTGACCCGCTTCGACCTCGACTTCAAGGGGCTGACCGTCACGGGCCTGACGGTCGGTCGCGCCAAGGCCGGATTCCGCCGCTCGGGACAGGAACTCGTCGTCACCCCGCGGCGCGCCCTGCGCAAGGGGGAACGATTCACCATCACGGTGACCTACCAGGGGAAGCCCGCCCCGGTCACCGACCCGGACGGCTCGCTCGACGGCTGGATCCCCACCGACGACGGAGCCTTCGTCGCCGGGGAACCGCAGGGCGCGATGAACTGGTTCCCGGCCAACAACCACCCCACGGACAAGTCGTCGTACGACTTCACGATCACCGTCCCCCAGGGGCGCACCGCGGTCGCCAACGGCGTCCTCCTTTCCCAGCGGACCAAGCACGGCAGGACCACGTTCCGCTGGCGCCAGAGCGAGCCCATGGCCGCCTACCTGGCCACCGCGACCGTCGGCAAGTTCAAGGTGGAGCAGTTCACCACCAGGAACGGCATCCGCGTCTACAACGCCGTCGACTCCCGCGAGGCCGCCGCGGCGGCGCCGGTGCTCAGGAAGCTGCCCTCCGTCCTGGAGTGGGAGAGCAAGCTGTTCGGGCCCTACCCGTTCCGGGCCGCCGGGTCGATCGTGGACCACGCCCCGAACGTGGGCTACGCGCTGGAAACCCAGTCCCGTCCGGTCTACGACCGCGCACCCGACCTGAGCACCCTCGTCCACGAGAACGCCCACCAGTGGTTCGGCGACTCCGTCTCGCTCACCTCCTGGAAGGACATCTGGCTCAACGAGGGCTTCGCCACCTACGCGGAGTGGCTCTACACCGAGCAGCACGGCGGCGACAGCGCGCAGAAGAGCTTCGACGAGCTCTACGCGAAGCCCGCGAGCGACGAGCTGTGGGAGTTCCCGCCCGGCAACCCCGGCAGCGGGGCCAACATCTTCGGCACCCCGGTCTACGCCCGCGGCGCGATGACCCTGCACGCCCTGCGCACGGCCGTCGGCGACCGGGCGTTCCTGCTGATCCTGCGCGCCTGGGCGTCCGGACACCGCCACGGCCACGGCACCACCGCGCAGTTCGAGCGGCTCGCCGAGCGGGTGTCGGGCAAGGACCTGGACGGCTTGTTCCGGACCTGGCTGGACACGCCGGGCAAGCCGAACCGTCCCTAGATCCTGACGAGTTCCTCAAAACTGTCGGCCAGAGTCGCAGCATGATCACACGCAGAACCCATGTCACCCTGCTGGCCGCGTCCCTGTTCCTCTCGGGATGCGGCGGCGGTGCCGTGGCCGGCATGCAGAGCGTACCCGGCCCGTCCCGGGAGCCCGCCACGAGCACTCCCTCGCCGGAGATCTCCATCGAGGTCGCCCCCCAGCAGATACCCGGCCTCGGCCCGAGGACGTGGGCGAGTGTCCCGGCCGACGCCCGGCAGGCCGTCGTGGTCACCGGGCGGGGCCGCGACTCGCCGGTGTCCACCGTGGTGCTCTACGAACGCACCGAGGCCGGCTGGCGGGCCGGGGCGAGTTGGCCCGCGCACAACGCCCTCAAGGGCTGGAGCGACCACCACACGGCCGGCGACCTGCGCTCACCGATCGGCGTGTACAGCCTCACGGACGCCGGAGGACTGCTGAAGAACCCCGGCACCCGGCTGCCGTACGACCACGGGACCGGCTTCACCGCATCCGGCACCGGCTTCGAGGGCGAGCCGCTGGCCGGGTCCTTCGACTACGTGATCGCCATCGACTACAACCGCCGGCCCGGCACTTCACCGCTGGACTGGACACGGCCGCTCGGGGCGGGCCGCGGCGGCGGGATATGGCTGCACGTCGACCACGGCGGCCCCACCCACGGCTGTGTGAGCATCGCCGAGACGCACATGAAGGAGCTGCTCCGCACCCTGGACCCCGACCTCCACCCCGTCGTCGTCATGGGCGACGCCAAGTCCCTGAACCGCTGAACGCTTAGGATCCGCCGGGTGTGCGCACATGTGCTGGTCGCCGAGGACGACGAGATGCAGGCCGAACTCATACGGCGGTCCCTGCTCGCGGAGGGCCACATCGCCACCGTGGTCCACGACGGCGGGGCCGCCCTGGACGCCGCCCGGCGACTCGCCCCCGACCTCGTCGTCCTGGACCTCATGCTGCCGGTGATCGACGGCTTCGGCGTGTGCCGGGTGCTCCGCGACGCGGACATCCCCGTGGTGATGCTCACCGCGCGGTCCGACGAGGACGACATCCTGATCGGCCTGGAACTGGGCGCCGACGACTACATGACCAAGCCGTACAGCCCGCGGGAACTGATGGCCCGTATCCGGACCGTCCTCCGGCGCAGCGGCCGGGGTGCCGTGGGTGACCGGCGCGAGGACCCCGTCGTACGCGCCGCGGGCCTCGCCGTCGATCCCGTACGGCATGAGGTGCGGTGCGAGGGGGCGCTCGTGGAGTGCACCCCGGCCGAGTTCGAGATCCTGCTGGCCATGGCGGCCGAACCCGAACGGGTCTTCTCGCGGCGGCAGTTGCTGGAGGTCACCCGGGGCACCGACCGGGCCTCCACCGAACGGGCCGTGGACGTGCACATCATGAACCTGCGCCGCAAGACCGAGGCCGATCCGCGCCGGCCGGTGCGGCTGGTCACGGTGTTCGGCGTGGGCTACAAGCTCAGCGGCGGCCGCGGATGAGTACGCGGATACCCCTGCACAAGCGGCTGCTGGTCCGCCTGCTGATCACGTCCGGGCTCATCGCCGTGTGCTCGGTGGCCGCGACGGCCTGGCTGGCCGTGGCCACCACCACCCAGGCCCTGCGCGAGGAGCAGGGCCAGGCCCTCGCCGACGACATGGACGTCCTCGCCGAGCTCAGCGGGTACGCGGCGACCCACCCGGACTGGTCCGAAGCGGCGCGGACCATCAAGGAGCTGTCGGCCAGGACCGGCCGCCGGATCGCCCTGACCACCTCGGACCGCCGGATCATCGCCGACTCCGCCCCGCCCGGCACCTCCCTGCCGCCGAGCGCGGCCGCCAGTGTCGACCCCCTGCACATCGACACCTACAGCGAGCGCGGCGCGCAGGTCCCCGGCATCGACCCGCGTGCCGTGGGCCCGTACCGGCTCACCGGGGCGGAACGCCGCAAGGTCGCAGCCCTGGCCGACCAACGCAGGCTCTGCTTCTCCCAGCACGGGGTGGAGGCCGACCTGCGCCACACACCGAGCGGGCGGACGGTCCTCGTCGATCCGGACAGCGGTGCCACGCCCGCCCTTGTGCCCGACGCCTGCGCGGACGGAAGGCTCAACACACCCACCCCGACGGAGGAAAGGGCGACGAAGGCGCTGCGGGCGCTCGCCCGCAACTGCCTGGTCGAGGCGGGACTGGACGCCGGGTACACCGCCCTGCTCAGCAGCGGACCGGACGGGGTGGACGTGCGCGACCTCATGCCGGGCAAGCTCGGCGACAAGGAGGCGCGCCTGGCCCAGCCCTGCCTCGACCGGGCCCGTCGCGCCCAGCTCGACCCGTACGTGGCGCCGGTGGCCGAACTCTTCCTGGGCACCGGGGACACGCCGGCCGTGCTGTTCGACATGTCCCCGGCCAACAAGGCCAAGGTCGTCGGCACCGCGTCTCTCGTGCTCGCCGTCACCGTCGCCGCGACGGCCCTGGTCGCCACCCGGCTGGTGCGGCCGCTGCGCGCACTCACCGCCGCGGCCCAGCAGCCGCCCGAACTCCATGTGCGTGTCCCGGTCACCACCCGGGACGAGACCGGCATCCTCGCCGTCGCCTTCAACGACCTGACCGAACGCCGCGAGCGCCTGGAGGCCCAGCGCAAGGCGATGGTCAGCGACATCGCCCACGAACTGCGCAGCCCGCTCACCAACATCCGCGGCTGGCTGGAGGTCACCAGGGACGGGGTGGTCGACCCCGACCCCGTCCTGCTCGCCTCCCTGCACGACGAGGCCCTCGTCCTCCAGCGCGTCATCGACGACCTCCAGGACCTCGCGGACGCCGACGCCGGCACCCTGCGCCTGCACCGGGAGCCCGTCCGCTGCGACGAACTCCTCCAGCAGGTCGCCGCGGCCCACCGTGTCGCCGCGGACGCGGCCCGGGTCGAGCTGCGCGCCGACGCCGACGGGGACATCTGGCTGGACGCCGACCCGGTCCGCATGCGGCAGGCCCTCGGCAACCTGGTCTCCAACGCGCTGCGCCACACCCCGCCCGGCGGCCGGGTCACCCTGTCCGCGCGAAGGGACGGGGACGACATCGCCCTGGAGGTCGCCGACACCGGCACCGGCATCGCGCCGGGCGACCTGGCGCACGTCTTCGAACGGTTCTGGCGCGCGGAGAAGTCCCGCAGCCGGCGGACCGGCGGCTCGGGCCTGGGGTTGCCCATCGTCCGGCACCTGGTCGCGGCCCACGGCGGCACGGTGGCCGCGCGCAGCGAGCCCGGCACCGGCAGCGTCTTCACCCTGCGGCTGCCCGGTGGCCCGGGGCCCCGGTCGGACGCCTGATTTCCCTCGTGACGTGCGAGTACTCCGGACGTCCTCGGAACCACAGGGCGCGACATGACCGTGTCGTACGTCGGACGGGCTGCCGGTGGTGCGGACCCTCGCCGAGCTCGCGGGCCTGGCCGACCGTCACGAGCGGCTGTACGACCACTCCCACCGGCCGATGTGCTGGATCGACCCCCAGGTGATCGAGGAGGCGCGCACCGCGGTGGCCCGTCAGGAGCATCCCTGGGGTCCGCTGCGCCGCACCGGTGGACGCTGAACGGGCCCGGCAGGCCGGGCCCGTTCAGCGTCCACCCCTCAGCCGGACCTTCTGCGCGCGGCGGCCGCGCGCCGGGCGAGTGCCCGGCGTTCGGTCTCGCTGGTGCCGCCCCAGACGCCGATGCTCTGTCCCGTGTCCAGGGCCCATTCCAGACACTGCTCCTGGACGGGGCAGCGCCGGCAGACGGACTTGGCCTGCTCCGTCTGGACCACCGCGGGGCCCGTGGTGCCGATCGGGAAGAAGAGATCCGGGTCCTCGCTGCGGCACGCGGCATGGGTTCGCCAGTTGTCCATCAAAAGTCACCTGCGATCGAAGTCGAACGTGCCCTCGTGCATGCCTTACTCGCTTTCGGGTCACCTGTCGATGCGCGGTGAAACAACCGGGTCCTGTGGGACGCGCCCGGTCACTGCTCCCGCAGGCCCCACGGGGAGCCGTACTCGGTCAGCAGATCCAGGAAGGGGCGGGCCGGGAAGGCCTCCGGACCGAGGACTCCGGTGCCGGACCAGGCGCCGCCGGCGAGGAGTTCGAGGGCGACGACCGGGTTCACCGCGGTCTGCCACACCACGGCCTGACTGCCGTACTCCGCCATGGACCACTGGTTGTCGACCACGTGGTAGAGGTACACCTCGCGCGGCGCACCGCCCTTGACGCCCTTCACCCAGGTGCCCGCGCAGGTCTTGCCGTGCATCCGCTCGCCCAGGGTCGCCGGGTCGGGCAGGCAGGCGGCCACGACGTCCCGCGGCGAGACCGCGACCGGCCCGGCGGGGCCCGGCACGGTCACCGGCTCGGTGCGGTCCAGGCCCAGCAGGTGCAGTGTCCTCAGCGTCTCGACGAACTCGCGGCCCAGGCCGTACTTGAAGGTGACGCGGCGGGCGCCGACCCAGCGGGGGACGAGCAGCACCTCCTCGTGCTCCACGTTCACGCACTCGACCGGGCCGATGCCCTCGGGGAAGTCGAAGACCTCCGGTTCGCTGAAGGGCTCCGTCGTGAACCAGCCGCGCTCGGCCTCGTAGACCACCGGCGGGTTGAGGCACTCCTCGATGGTGGTCCAGATGCTGAAGGAGGGGGCGAAGTCATAGCCGTCGACGGTGAGGTTCGCCCCGTCGCGGACCCCGATCTCCTCGATCTCGTCGAACAGTTCGTCGGCCGCGTACCGGGCGAAGACGTCCGACAGGCCCGGCTCCACTCCCATGCCGACCAGGGCGAGCGCGCCCGCCTTCTCCCACTCCCCGGCCTGCGCGAACTGCTCGTCGCCGAGCTTGACCCCGCACTCCTGGTACGGCCGCTCGGGATGCGGACGGGACAGTGACATCGCCATGTCGACATAGGTCGCCCCGGCGGCGCGCGCCGCCCGGAACAGGGGCATCACGAACCGCGGGTCGGTGGCGTTGAGCAGGACGTCGCAACCATGCCGCTCCAGCAGGGCGGTCACGGCCGACTCGTCGCTCGCGTCCACGCGTTCGGCGCGGAACCGGCCGCCCCGGTCGCCGAGCGCGGTCACCGCGGCCTCGGCGCGGGCGGGGTCGTAGTCGGCGACGACCATGGCGTCGAAGAACGGCCGCCGGGCGGCGATCCGGGTGATGGCGGTGCCGACGCCTCCGGCGCCCACGAGCAGGACACGCATGACAAATCACTCCTTTACGGGTGGAAGGTCGCAGATGTGCGGGGCCCCTGGCGAGATACAACGCCGTGCGGTCGTTTAAGGTCAATGGCGTTGGCATAAGGAGGCCGTCATGCCGAAGCCCGTGGTCCCCGAGGAGAAACGCCGCCGGCGCAGGCCCACCAGGAACGGGACCGTGCTCTCCGAGCGGCTGATCGTCGAGACGGCCCTGCGGATGCTGCGGGAGCACGGCAGCACCGGCCTCACCGCCCGCCGTCTGGGCCTGGCCCTGGACGCCGACCCGAGCACGCTCTACCGCTACTTCCGCGGTATGGACGAGCTGACCCTGGCGATCGGTGACGCGCTGATCGGGCAGGCCATGGCGGGCTGGGAACCGACGGGGCAGTGGCGGCGGGACCTTCGCGAGGTGGGGCTGCGCATCCACACCGCGTACGTGGCGCACCCCCAGGCCGCGCTCCTGACCACGAGCAGGGTCACCGGCCGGGCCAACGAACTGGCCGCGGACGAGGCGGTGCTGGACATCCTGCGCACGGCCGGCCTGCCGCTGCCCGACACCGTGCGCGTCTACCACGCCTTCATCGACCAGACGCTGGCCTTCGCGGCCCTGGACGCGGCTTCCCTGGCCCTGCCGAGCGCGGCACTGCGCGCGGACGAGGACCAGTGGCGCTCGACGTACGCCCATCTGCCGGACGACCGCTACCCGCGCATCGCCGAGGCGGCACCCCTGCTGGCGCCCCGCATGGTCACCAGCGCCTATCCGACCGCCCTGGACATGTTCCTGGACAGCGTGGAGCGACAGCTGGGGGCCGTCGGGTCAGCGCAGGTTCGCTGACGCCGCCGCGGCCACCGCCTCGGCGAGCGCGGCCAGTGCGGGCGAGTCCAGCTTCCACTGCTGCCAGTACAGCGGGACGTCGACCGGCCGGTCCGGCGCCAGGGCGATCAGCCGCCCCTCGCGGAGCAGTTCCCCGGCCTGCGTCTCCGGCACCATGCCCCATCCCAGCCCCAGGGCGACCGACTCCACGAACCCCTCCGACGTGGGTACCGCGTGCCGCACCGGGCTCGCCCCGCCGCGCCCCAGCCCGCGCACGAACCCGTCCTGGATGTCGTCGCTCCGGTCGAACGTCACCACCGGCGCCCGGGCGAGCCCGTCCCGCAGGGGGCCGCCGAGATGGCGCGAGGCGAACTCCGGACTCGCCGCCGCGAGATACCGCATCCGCCCGAGCGGCCGTACGGAACACCCCGCCACCGCCTGCGCCGAGGACGTCACCGCCGCCATCACCACCCCCTCGCGCAGCAACTCCGCCGTCCGCGTCTCGTCCTCGCGCCGCAGCTCGAAGCAGAGCCGCTCCCGCTCGGGGACCCGCGCCAGCGCATCGAGGAACCACGTCGCCAGCGAGTCCGCGTTGACCGCGACCGAGACCCGCGTGACCTCGCCCTCGCCCGGCAGCCCCAGCTCGGCGAGCGCGTCCCGCTCCAGGCGCGCCAGCTGCCGCGCGAACCGCACCACCACCTCGCCCGACTCGGTCGCCCGCACCGGTTTCGTGCGCACCAGCAGCACCCGACCGGTGCGCTGCTCCAGCGCCTTCACCCGCTGGCTCACCGCCGAGGGAGTCACGTGCAGGGCCGCCGCGGCGGCATCGAAGGTGCCCTCGTCGACCACCGCGAGCAACGTCCGCACCTGATCCAGGGGAAGCTCCGTCATCATCACGACAGCTAATGATAGGTAAGAATCTTTAGCTGTACGCGCGGTGATCGTCTGCGTACCGTCGCATTCATGCCAGCCTCTCTGTCCGCCGCTGCCGCGGGTTTCGGCACCGGTCTCTCCCTCATCGTCGCCATCGGCGCCCAGAACGCCTTCGTCCTGCGCCAGGGGATCCGCCGTGACGCGGTCCTCGCCGTGGTCGGCATCTGCGCCCTGTCCGACGCCGTGCTCATCGCCCTGGGCGTCGGCGGGGTCGGGGCGGTGGTGGTCGCCTGGCCCGGTGCGCTGACCCTGGTCGGCTGGATCGGCGGCGGCTTCCTGCTCTGCTACGGCGTCCTGGCCGCCCGCCGGGTCCTCAGGCCGGGGGAGTCGGGCCTGAGGGCGGAGGGCGAGGCGGCGGGCTCCCGCAGGCGGGCGGTACTGACCTGTCTGGCGATGACCTGGCTCAACCCGCACGTCTACCTCGACACCGTGTTCCTGCTCGGCTCCATCGCCGCCGACCGCGGCCCGCTGCGCTGGACCTTCGGCCTGGGCGCCGTGCTCGCGAGCCTGTGCTGGTTCGCCGCGCTCGGCTTCGGCGCCCGGCTGCTCAGCCGCTTCCTGGCCAGGCCGGCCGCCTGGCGGGTCCTCGACGGACTGGTCGCCACGACGATGATCGCCCTGGGCCTCACGCTCGTGGCCGGGGCATGAGAACGCCGAGCGCGCGTACCGAAGGCTGAGACACCACGTCCCGAACTCCTGGGCGGTGCTGGGATAGTGAACCCCGGACCCGTTAGATGTATCGAGCAACCAGGAATCGCGTGGACACCGGCGAGAGCAGCACCGAACCGAGAACCGAGGCCGCGGACGAGGCACCGCCACCCCGCCGCGGCTGGCGTCGCTGGGCGATGGACACCCGCCCGCTGCGCATCCCGGCCTACCGCCGGCTGTGGACCTCGACCATCGTCACGGCCGTCGGCAGCCAGCTCACCGCGGTCGCGGTGCCCAAGCAGATCTACGACATCACCGGCTCCTCGGCCTGGGTCGGCGCCGCGAGCATGGCCGGACTGCTGCCGCTGATCGTGTTCGCGCTGTGGGGCGGCGCGGTCGCGGACAGCATGGACCGCCGCAAGCTGCTCCTGATCACCAACACGGGCATCGCCGTCACCTCGGTGCTGTTCTGGCTCCAGGCGATCAGCGGGCTCGGCTCGGTGGCGGTCCTCATGGTTCTGCTCGCGGTGCAGCAGGCGTTCTGGGGCCTCAACTCCCCGGCCCGCAACGCCTCCATCGCCCGTCTGGTGCCCGGGGACCAGCTGCCCGCCGCCAACGCCCTCGGCTCGACGGTCATGCAGACCGGCCAGGTGATGGGCCCGCTGCTCGCGGGTGTCCTGATCCCGGTGATCGGGCTGCCGGAGCTGTACCTCATCGACGCCCTGGCGCTGTGCGTCACGGTGTGGGCGGTGTACCGGCTGCCCTCCCTGCCGCCGCTCGCCGGCTCGGCGGCGCGCCGGGCGGGCGTGCGCGAGATCGCCGAGGGCTTCCGGTACATATCGGCGCACAAGGTGCTGCTCCTGTCCTTCCTCGCGGACATCGTCGCCATGGTCCTCGGCATGCCCCGGGCCCTGTTCCCGCAGCTCGCCTCCGAGACCTACGCCCCGTACGGTGAGGGGCTCGCGCTGGGTCTGCTGTTCGCCGCCATCCCGATCGGCGCGGTGGCCGGCGGGCTGTTCTCCGGCACGTTCTCGCGGGCGCGCCGGCACGGCTGGATGGTCATCGGCGCGGTCGTCGCCTGGGGCGTGGCCATCACCGGGTTCGGGCTGAGCGGCAGTCTCTGGCTCGCGGTGGTGTTCCTGGCCGCAGCCGGGGTGGCCGACATGGTCTCGATGGTCTTCCGCGGGGCGATCCTGCTCTCCGCCGCCACCGACGAGATGCGCGGCCGGATGCAGGGCGTCTTCACCGTCGTCGTCGCGGGCGGCCCCCGCCTCGCCGACGTCCTGCACGGCACCGCCGGCTCGGTCTTCGGCGCCCGCGCCGCGGTCGCCGGCGGCGGCATCCTGGTCGTCGTCGTCATGCTGACCCTGGCCCTCGCCGTGCCGGCGCTGCGCCGCTACCGGATCTGAGCCCTACAGCACCCCCCTGCGGTGCGAGCCGTACTGCTCCATGAGCTTGCCCCGGGTCGTCTCCAGACGGTGGGCGAGGATCTCGGCGACGCTGCGGACCAGGATCATCCCGAGCTGCCGGTCCTCCTCGCACAGCCGCAGCACCGCCGCCGCGTCGAACTCGTAGGCCCGCACCGGGCTGAAGGCCTCCGCGCCGAAGTCCCACCGGTACGGCGGGAACAGCCAGGACCAGCCGAGCAGGTCGCCCGAGCCGAGACCGGCGACGGTGACCCGGTGGTGACTGGTCACCTGCTGGGTCAGCGAGACCGCGCCGGAGCGGATGACCCAGAAGCGGTCGGCCGTGCCGCCCGCCTCGAAGATGTGGGAGTCCTCGGGGAAGGAGACCTCCCGGGCGAGCGTCATCAGGCTCTGGCGCTGCGGCTGCGGCAGGGCGTTCAGCAGTTTGATCGCTTTGGTCATGACGCGGGGCTCCTCGCCGGCGATGGATTCCGGTGGTTGTGCCTACGCCCATTTCAGCGGCTGCCGCCGTCCGGGGCACCTCGGCGGATGTGGAGATCTGCGCCAGGGCATGAAAAAGCCCTGGCTGGACGGGGGAGGCCAGCCAGGGCAGTCAGAGGCGGTGTCGGAGGACGGTGTGTCGACCCCGTCACCACGTATGGATGAACCGTAAACCATCCATGGCGATTTCGCGCAATCGAATCCAGGGTGCGTGACCGGTTTCACTCCGCGGCCGCGTTTACCACCCTGATCGTCTCCAGCTTCGCGTCGGCCGGATCGGGCAGGTTCATGCCCGCGGCCAGCCCGCTGCGCAGATACTCCAGCACGGGCTCGGTCAGCAGCTCACCGGGCAGCACGGCCGGGATCCCCGGCGGATACGGCGTGATCATCTCGGCCGCGATCCGACCGGCGGCCCGGCCGACCGGGACGTTCTCGGCCGGACCGAAGAACGCGTCCCGGGGGAGCCTCGCCTGCTCCATCCGCAGCTCGGACGGCGGTGGGACCTGTACCCGCGGGGCCGGGGCCAACTCCGGCGCGGCCCGGGAGAGATCCCGCAGCGCCGCGAGCAACTCGCCGGCCGTCTCCTCGTCGTCGCCGTGGGTGATCTGCATCCCGATGCGCCGGTGGTCGTTGAGATGGGCGTCGATGTGCCGGTGCTCGTGCAGCCAGTCCGCGGCCTGGAATCCGGAGACGCCGAGCTCGGAGAGATCGATGACGCCGGGCAGCGGGTCGAGATCGTCGGCGAGGCCAGGCCCGCAGAAGTCGTCGCGGTCGTTGACGTGCAACCCGTCGATCTCCTCGATCGCGGCGCGGACGCTGGCCGCGAGATCCAGCGCACCGCCCATCAACTCCTTGCCCCGCAGCGCCATCTGGCGGCGCCATCCGTCCAGACCGGCGTACAGCAGCACCGAGGGACTGGTGGTGCCCAGCAGGTCGGCGCGCATCTTCAGCAGGTCCGGCGGCACCAGATCGCCCCGCAGATGGAAGACGGACCCCTGCTCCAGGCCGCTGCCCATCTTGTGGATGCTGGTCACGCAGATGTCCGCGCCCGCGTCCATCGCCCAGGACGGCAGATCGGGATGGAAGGGCAGGTGCGCGCCCCACGCCTCGTCCACGATCAGCGGGACCGAACGGCGGTGGCACACCTCGGCGATGTCCGCGAGAGCCGCACAGGTGCCGTACGGGGTCGGGCTGGTGACCAGGGCGCCCTTCGCGTCCGGGTGGGCCTCGAAGGCCTGCTCGTACTCCCCGGCGGACGGCGGGTGCGCGAGATGCCGTTCGGCGTCCCACCGCGGTTCGACCCAGACCGGCTCGATCCCGGACAGGATCAGCCCCGACACCACCGACTTGTGGGCGTCCCGCCCGATCAGCAGCTTCTCGTGCGGACCCGCGACGGCCAGCATCGCCGCCTTCACGGACAGGGAACTCCCGCATGTGGTGAAGAAGGTGTGGTCGGCGCGCACGGCGTCGGCCATCAGCTCCTCGGCCCGCTCCAGCACCCGCCCCCGGGTCAGCCGGTCGTCCAGAGCGCCCGACGCCAGCACGTCCCCCAGGAAGACCGCGTCCCCCAGCACCTCCCGCACCGCCGGATCGGCCCCCCGCGCCTGTTTGTGCCCCGGCGGCGCGAAGGACAGCTGCCCCCGGCGGTGGTAGTCCGACAG
>NZ_RSAJ01000399.1 GCF_003933965.1 Streptomyces sp. RP5T | reverse complement strand
CTGGACCACCAACGCCCTCCTGTGGTCCTCCCGCCCCCGCCGCCTGGTCTACCTCGGCCTGTGGGTCCCCAACGGCCTGATCGTGGGCAGCGATTCGCTCTACGTCTCCTACGCCCCCTCGGCCGCGGGCACGATGTACGCGTGCGGGGCGCTGGGCATGTTCGTGGGCGACCTGGCGGTGGGCCGCCTGGTGCCACCCGTGCTACGGCCCCGCCTCGCGACCCCGCTGCGGCTGCTGCTGGCGGTGCCGTACCTGTTCTTCTTCCTGCGGCCCGGTATCGCGCTGTCGCTCCTGGCCGCCACGGTGGCCTCGGTCGGGTTCGCCGCGTCGCTGGTCCTCCAGGAGCGGCTGATGTCCCTGACGCCGGACGAACTCGCCGGTCAGTCCATCGGGTTGCACGCCACCGGCATGGTCGCCTTCCAGGGCGTCGGTGCGGTCCTGGCCGGCACCTTGGCCCAACTCACGTCCCCGGCCACGGCGATGACGCTGATGGCGACCGCGTCGATCGCCGTGACCCTGACGCTCTCAGCGCTGGGCGAGCGCGAGGAAAGACGTCCAGGTGTCGGGGGTTACGGTGAGGGTGGGGCCGCCGGTGTGCTTGGAGTCGCGGACGTGGACGGTGCCGGGTGAGGTGGCGACTTCGAGGCAGGCGCCGCCCTGCTCGCTGCTGTAGCTCGACTTGAACCACTGAAGTGCGGTGCTCATGCGTCTCCTAGCAAACGGTCCAACAGGCTTTTGCTCTCCTGCGGGTTGAGCGCCTGTGACCGCAGCATCGCATATTTGCGTTCCAGCACCGAGACCTCGTCGGGATCAGCGACCATCCGCCCGTGGAGCTGTCCTTCGACGTATCCGACGCGTTGGTGATCAGGCGTTTCGACGAGGATGAACGGCCCCGAGAGCCCGGCGTGGAAGTCACGACCGACCGGCATGATCTGGAGCGTGACACTGGGCAGGACCGCCAACTCGCGCAGCCGGCCCAGCTGCTCGGTGTGCACCCCGCTGCCGCCCAGCCTGTCCTTCACGGTCACCTCGGAGACGACGAAGCTGACCGTGGGGGGCTCCGCTCGCTCCAGGATCTCCTGGCGCTCGGTCCGGGCCGCGACCCGCTGCTCGATCTCCGCCTCCGTCAGCGCGGGTACGTCGTTCAGGAACACCGCCCGGGCGTAGGCCGGGGTCTGGAGCAGACCCGGCAGCACCTGGTTGTCGTACCAGGACAGGGCCAGCGCCTCCCGTTCCAGGTCGATGTACTCCTCCGCCCAGCGCGGGAAGAGGTCGATCTCGGGCATGTTCTCCAGCGCGACCGACAACGCGCCCTTGGTGTCGAGGAGTGCGTCGAGCTGGGCGGCGAGGTCCGGTTTCAGGGTTCGCCTGCCCTGCTCGACGGAGGCGATGGTCTCCTCGTCCACGGCGACCTCGTCGGCGAGGGCCCGCTGGGTGAGTCCGGCCGCCCGCCGGAAGGTGCCGACGAGACTCCCGACCATCTTCACGGCGGTCGCGTTCTTCCGGCGCCGCGTACTGAGGCTCTTGTTGCTCATGCCGGTGAACTCCCCCGCACGGGGCGTACGTTCACCCGTTGCCACCCGTACAAGAAATCTGTACGGGTGCTCAGCCCCGGAAGACCTGCGGATACGGGCACTCCTCCAGGGGCTTTCCGGGGTGGTCGGCCCACCGCCACCACAGGTGCCGCTCGGCGCACCGCCACAGCGTGCGGCAGGCGCGCGGCCCGTCGTCCGCGCGGCGGACCAGCAGCATCCCGCCGGACGTCAGCGGCCCGTCGCAGGTGGGGCAGGGTTCCACGGTCGGCACGGGGGCACTGTACGGGGCGGGTTCGTCGGCCTTGAGCGGTACCGGTTCGATGCGCCGGGCCTCCCCGAAGATCCTGAGGTACTCGGCGAGCGCCGGAGGGCGGTAGTCGGCCTTGTGGTCGTACCGCGTGAGGACGGAGTCGGACAGGTACTCGCAGCCGTCGAGGACATGGTCCTCGGGGGCCCTCGGCTTCTTCGGGTCCCTCGGCTCCTCCGCCTCTCCGACGGGCCGGTCCAGGACCCGGAACAGCCTGTAGAACTTCACCCGCGAGTAGTGCCGCGGGCCCAGCGGGTCCGGTCGTACGGCGAAGTCGGCGCTTCTGTCCGGGTTCATCTCGTCCGGCCCCTGCGCACTGAGGACCCGGGTGTCGAACTCGAGGCCGTAGCGGGTGGCGTGCCCGACCATCCACAGCAGGGGGAGGTCGGACAGTCCCGAGTTCTCCTCGCCGCCTCCGACGTCGGTGTGCACCCCGGCGAACCAGACCTGGCGCAGTTCCTGGCCCTGCTCGGCGGCGCCCTTCTGCTGGTGCCACAGCGTCGGCGGGAACGCGGAGCGCTGTTCGTCGACGGCCAGGGCCTGGAAGGCGCCGTTGACCCAGGTGCTCAGGTCGGTGTCGTGGAAGGCCCAGCGCCTGTTGAAGCGGTTGACGAGCGGGCGCAGCGGCCAGGGAGCCGGGATCGGGATGCCGAGCGAGCCGACCGTGTCCCAGACGCCGATGAAGCGGATCTCCGTCTCGAAGGCGTAGGCCTGGCGGAAGAGGGTGGCCGCCACGCTGGTCGGCTGCTTGGCGCGGCTGCGGTACAGCGCCCACGCCTCGTCGAGCCGGTCGGCCTGCTCCGGGCGCAGGATGCCGCAGTTGCGCACCAGGCCGGCCAGGCTGCGCGCGGTGAACGCGCCCCGGCTGAACCCGAACAGGTACAGGGAGTCCCCGGGTTCGTAGGTGTGGATCAGGAAGCGGTAGGCGTCGAGCACGTTGCGCGACAGGCCCATTCCGAAGGCCCCGCCCCGCAGCCGTTCCGGCCGCTGTGCGCCGACCCCGCTGTGGTAGTACACCCGCTGTTCGGTTCCGACGGCGGTGCGTCGCCGTACGGCGAGCGCCACCTTGGCCACATTGGTCTTGTGCGACTGGTCGGCGCGATTCCACGTCCCGTCGCAGCAGACCACCAGATGCTTGGCCATGCTGTGCCTCCTCTGCCCGCGGTCCTGTGGACAGCACCCCGCGACGTTCGGCAGATACAGCCAGTACCGCAGGGAGCGGGCCGGCCCGCAACTCGGTGGCGGGCCGGCCCGGGGGAGGCGGGCGTCTCAGGCCACGACCGTGAACAGCTTCGTCGCCTCGCCGAGCCGGGACAGGGAGACCTTGCCGGGGATGCCGTTGGCGTCGGCACCCGTGTAGCCCAGGTGGCGCTGCCACTTGGCGTAGGCGGCGACGGTGGCGGTGCCGAACGAGCCGTCCCCGGCGTAGGACTTGGAGAGGTAGCCGAGTTCGACCAGGGCGGCCTCGGTGAGATTGGTGCCGGCCAGGTAGGTGATGTGGCCCTGCTGGGCGCCGGGGTCGGTCTTCGCGGCCGTCACCAGCCGGGACAGGTCGACGCGGGGCCTGCCCGCCGGTTTCGTCGGCTGCGCCTTGCCGGGGCCCGCGGCCAGCTGCTTCTTCACGGCGGCCCGGAAGTCGTCCATGTCGAAGCTCGGGTCGATCTTCCCCGGCTGGCACTCCTTGTGCCCGGCGACCGACTTCTCGCTCCACCCGTGCGCCCGGCAGATCGCCGCCGCCCACAGCACGGCCTGCCGGTACTGCGCCGCCGGGTAGGGGTCCCCGCCCTTGCCGCGGTTCTCGATCTCCAGGCCGTACAGGCAGTCGTTGCCGTCCGCCCTGGCCACGTCGTCGTGCGGGAGGGGCTTCTCCTGGCGGATGGCGTTCAGGACATCGATGTCGGCGTAACCGGCGTGGTTGGTACGGCCGTTGCCGATCATCCACAGTCCGGCGGTCTTGCCGAGCCAGGCGTGGCACAGCGGTCCCGGCAGATCGGATCTGCCCTTGAAGCAGAGCTCCTTGTCGTCGTGCCCGCCGGTGTGGTGGATCAGCACCCCGATGACGGGCCCGAAGGACTTCCCTGAAGCGGCGTCTCGGTTGTGGGTCTTCCAGCCGGCGTGCTCGTGCACGGTCAGGCCCTCGGCCTTCAGTGCGGCGAGCATCTTCGCGGCGGACAGGGGAGTGGCCATGCCTGCGGTTCCCTCCGGGCTGACGCGCCGGCCGCGCGTCAAGTGAACGACGGATCATGCGGGTTGACGTACCCATGGCGTTCGGCGGGGCTCGCTCGCCCCGCCACCGCCCATGATTGCGGGCCATGACCCGCCCCGTCGGGGAAACGCAGGCATTGACAGCCGAACGGATGCACCGCGGATACGGCCGGCGACTCCGGGCTCCGCGGGCGTCGTACGCGCGCGGAGCCCCCGTGATCCGTGTTCGGCGCGGCGGCCCGAAGGGGAACGACCGCCGCGCCGGGGCCGGCGGTGGGGGCGCCGGGGCCGGATCGCCGTGGCCGGGCGGGTCAGCCCGGTGCCACCGCGCGGCCGGTCTGGGGCGAGATCATGCCGGAGCACAGTCCCTTGGCGGCCAGTGTCTGCGCGATGCGCGGGATCGCCGCGCGGGTGTTGGCGGGCCAGTCGTGCATCAGGATGACCTGCCCGTTGGTGAGCCGGCCGACCGCCGCGACGATCGCGTCGGTGCCGGCGTTGTTCCAGTCCTGCGAGTCGACCTGCCACAGGACCTCGGTCAGCCCGTACTTCGCCTCGACGGCCTTCACGGTCGCGTTGGTCTCGCCGTACGGCGGCCGGAACAGCCTCGGTGTGCCACCGCCGCCGCCTGCGATCGCCTGCTGGGTGCGGGAGATCTCCGAGTCGATGGTGGCCTGGCTCTGCTGGGTCAGATGCGGGTGCGTGTAGCTGTGGTTGCCGACCCACATCCCGGCGCTGACCTGGGCCCTGACGAGGGACGGGTTGGCGGCCGCGTTCTGGCCGGTGTTGAACATGGTGGCCCTTAGGCCGTACTGCTTCAGGGAGTTGAGCAGGGCGGTGGTGCCGCTGCCCGGTCCGTCGTCGAAGGTGAGGCCGACGTATCCGGAGCAGGCGGCGGCCTGGTCGGGAGCGGCGGCGGCGGGGACGGCGAGGGTGCCGGCGGTGGCCAGGGCGGCGGCCGCCAGTAACGGGAGGTGTGCCCGGGCCCCCATCACGCCACCGTGATGTTCGAGCTGCCGCTGCTCTGGTAACCCTCGGTGGCGAGGATCATGTAGTACTTGAAGCTGCCCATCGGCATCCCGGCGCGGGACCACGCGTCGAAGTGGTTGCCGGTGGTGATCGAGCCGCCGGTCCGCCTCGACTGCCGCACGCTCCAGTACTGGTTGAAGGTCTTGGTGCCTTCCACGGACGGGGCGTTGTAGCGGGTGGTCTGGTAGATGTCGTACGTCCCGCCGTCGCTGCTGACCGTGCCCTTGTACGCTCCGGTGGGCCGGTAGGTGCCCCAGTTGTCGACGATGTAGTACTCGACGAGCGGATTCGACGTCCAGCCGTAGAGGGCCAGGTAGGCGTTGCCGGACGGGTTGAAGCTGCCGGAGTAGTTCACGGTGCGGCGGGACCCGTTGCTCCAGCCCTTGCCGGCCACGAAGTTGCCGGTGTTGCGCCAGGAAGTGCTGTAGTTCCCGCCGGAGTTCAGGGTCATGGAGACGGTGCCCTGGGCGTCCGTCCAGAACGAGTAGTAGTAGCCGTTGTTGGTCCCGGTCTGGTTCGTGGTGATGACCGTGGCCGCCTCGGCCGTGCCGGGCAGGGCCAGCGTGGCGCCGGTGGCCAGCAGGAGGCCGCAGACGCTGCGGCGCGTCGGGTGTGCGGGTGTGTCAGTCATGCCCCACAGTTTTGGTCTGCCCCTGTCAAGCGTCAACACTTTCGACGGATGTTTCGAATGCTTCGAGATCGCTCTCACCTGAGGAAACCGGCGAAATCTTTCGGAAGATCGCCGGGGGCGGTGGTGTTCGCACGGGAACAATCTCCGAATGTTTCGAGGTTCTTCCGGATGCGTCCTGCGCCTGGGAAAAAGAAAAGGCAGGGAGGTCAGCACCTCCTTGCCATGTTCAACCTATAGCGCACGGGGGGACTTGCGGCAAGGCCCCCGGGGAGGCGCACACTTACCGGCCGTAGGCCCCACGGCCGCCGACCCCACCCCGGAGCTGTTGCTTTGACTACCCTGCCCACCAGCGTGTTCGACCTCCCCGAGCGCCTCGCCGCCAAGGCCGACCCGACGCTGATCGCCGCCGACGAGGAGCACTTCGCGGCCATCGCGCGGTGCCTGGAGCAGACGATCGCCGAACTGTCCGACACCCTCGACGCCACCCTCCGCGCGCCCGGCGGCATCGGCCAGGAAGCCATGGACCGCGACACGGAGATCCACCGCCTCAGCGCCCGGCTGCGCACCCTGCGCCGCTTCGGCCTGGACCTGTGCCTGGGACACATGGTCGGCGCGGACGACGCCGAGCCCGTCTACGTCGGACGGCTCGGCCTCACCGACAGCACGGGCCGCCGGCTGCTCGTCGACTGGCGTTCCCCCGCCGCCGAGCCGTTCTTCGGGGCCACCCACGCCAACCCGATGGGGCTGGCCAGCCGCCGCAGATACCGCTGGACGAACGGCCGCATCGGCGACTACTGGGACGAGGTCTTCGCCCCGGACGGGTTCGCCGGGCACCACGCCTCCCTCGACGACCAGTCCGCCTTCATCGCCGGCCTCGGCAGCGACCGCTCGGAGCGGATGCGGGATGTCCTCGGCACCATCCAGGCCGACCAGGACGCCATCATCCGTGCCGGATCGCGCGGCGCGCTCGTCGTCGACGGCGGACCCGGCACCGGCAAGACCGTGGTCGCCCTGCACCGCTCCGCCTACCTCCTGCACTCCGACCCGCGTCTCGGACACCGCCGCGGCGGCGTGCTGTTCGTCGGCCCGCACCGGCCCTACCTGGCCTACGTCTCCGACGTCCTGCCCAGCCTCGGCGAGGAGGGCGTGCAGACCTGCGTCCTCAGGGACCTGGTGGCCGAGGGAGCCGCGGCGGGGGTCGAGACCGACCCGGAGGTGGCCCGCCTGAAAGCGTCCGCCGACCTGGTGAAGGCGATCGAGAAGGCCGTACGGTTCTACGAGGAGCCGCCCACCGAGGGCATGACCGTCACCACCCACTGGTCCGACATCCCGCTGACCGCCGCCGACTGGGCCGAGGCGTTCGACGCGGCGGAGGGCGCCCCGCACAACGACGCCCGCGACCAGGTCTGGAACGAACTGCTCACCATCCTGGTGGACAAGCACGAGGGCGACGCCCCCGAGGCACTGCTCCGCAGGTCCCTGCGCCAGAACAGGGAGCTGCTGACCGCCTTCAACCGCGCCTGGCCGCTGCTGGAGGCGGCCGACCTGGTCTCGGATCTGTGGACCGTCCCGGCGTATCTGCGGATGTGCGCCCCCTGGCTGGGCCGCGACGAGGTACGGGCCCTGCAGCGCGCGGACGGCCAGGCGTGGACGGTGTCCGACCTGCCCCTCCTGGACGCGGCACGGCAGCGGCTCGGCGACCCGCGCGCCTCGCTCCGCAAGCGCCGCAACGAGGCCACCGCGGCCGCCGAGCGCGAGCGCATGGCCACGGTCGTGGAGAACCTGAGCGCGGTGGCCGACGACGAGTACGGGATGGGCCTGGTGACGATGCTCAAGGGCGAGGACTTCCACCACGCCCTGGTCGACGAGAGCGCCCTCCAGGCAAGCGACCCCGACCTGCTCGCCGGCCCCTTCGCGCACGTGGTCGTGGACGAGGCGCAGGAACTGACCGACGCCGAGTGGCAGATGCTGCTGCTGCGCTGCCCGTCCCGCAGCTTCACCATCGTGGGCGACCGCGCCCAGGCGAGGCACGGCTTCACGGAGTCCTGGCAGGACAGGCTCGCGCGGGTGGGCCTCGACCGTGTGGAGATGGCCTCCCTGACCGTCAACTACCGCACCCCGGAAGAGATCATGAAGGAGGCCGAGCCGGTCATCCGCGCCGCGCTCCCCGACGCCAACGTCCCCACCTCGATCCGCAGCACCGGCGTCCCCGTCACCCACGGCCCGCTGACGGA
>NZ_RSAJ01000398.1 GCF_003933965.1 Streptomyces sp. RP5T | reverse complement strand
CCGCCCGACCGGAGACCCCGTGCCCAGCCCCTACCGCGCCTTGTTCGCCGCCCCCGGCTCCAAGGGTTTCTCCGCCGCGGGCTTCGTCGGCCGGATGCCGCTGTCCATGATGGGCATCGGCGTGGTCACGATGATCTCCCAGCTCACCGGCAGGTACGGGCTCGCGGGCTCGCTGTCGGCGACCATCGCGCTGGCCGCCGCGGCGATCGGCCCGCAGGTCTCCCGGCTGGTGGACCTGCACGGCCAGCGGCGGGTGCTGCGCCCGGCGACGCTCGTCGCGCTGGTGGCGTCCGCCGGGATGCTGCTCGCCGCGCACTTCGGCTGGCCGGACTGGGTGCTGTTCGTGTGCGCGGTCGGCATCGGCTCGGTGCCGAGCCTCGGCGCGATGATCCGTGCGCGGTGGGCCGCCCTGTACCGGGGCACCCCGCAGCTGCACACCGCGTACTCCTTCGAGTCGGTGATCGACGAGGTCTGCTTCATCTTCGGGCCGATCATCTCCATCGGGCTGTCCACCGCCTGGTTCCCGGAGGCGGGCCCGCTGCTCGCCGCCTGTTTCCTGGCGGTCGGCGTGTTCTGGCTGACCGCGCAGCGGGCCACCGAGCCTGCCCCGCACCCTCGTACGCAGGAAGGCGGCCGTTCGGCGCTGCGCGCGCCGGGCCTGCAGGTCCTGGTGGCCACCTTCGTGGCGACCGGGGCGATCTTCGGGGCGGTGGACGTGGTCACCGTGGCCTTCGCCGACGAGCAGGGCCACAAGGGCGCCGCGAGCCTGGTGCTCGCCCTCTACGCGGCCGGTTCCTGCGTCGCGGGCCTGGTGTTCGGGCTGCTGCACTTCGGGGGACGGCCCGAACCTCGCTGGCTGCTGGGCATATGCGCGATGGCCGTGAGTATGATCCCCCTCCTACTGGTCGGAAACTTGCCGTTTCTGGCCGTGGCGCTGTTCGTTGCGGGCCTGTCCATCGCTCCCACGATGATCACGACGATGTCCCTGATCGAGCAGCACGTACCACGCGCGCAACTGACCGAGGGGATGACCTGGATCAGTACCGGGCTCGCGGTCGGGGTCGCGCTCGGCTCCTCCGTGGCCGGCTGGGTGATCGACGCGGCCGGTGCGCGCGCCGGGTACGGGGTTCCGGCGGTGGCCGGGGCCGTCGCGGTCGCGGTCGGATTCCTGGGGTACCGCCGGCTCAAGAGGCCGGATCCACGTCGGGGAGGCAGCGTTGAGCACGGCAGCGAGCGCGAGGAACGGCACGTGGCGTAACTGGGGCGGCAATGTGGCCGCGCGTCCCGCGCGGGAGGTCACACCCGCCTCGGTCGACGAGCTGACCGCTGCCGTACGGAAGGCCGCCGAGGACGGTCTGCGGGTGAAGGCCGTCGGCACCGGCCACTCCTTCACGTCGATCGCCGCCACCGACGGTGTGTTGATCCGCCCTCAACTGTTGACCGGTATCCGCACCATCGACCGGGACACCATGACCGTCACGGTGGAGGCCGGCACACCGCTCAAGAGGCTCAACATGGCTCTCGCGCGTGAGGGCCTGTCCCTCACCAACATGGGCGACATCATGGAGCAGACGGTCTCCGGAGCCACCAGCACCGGAACCCATGGCACGGGCCGCGAGTCGGGCTCGATCGCCGCCCAGATCAGGGGCCTGGAGCTGGTCACGGCCGACGGCTCGGTGCTCTCCTGCTCCGAGAAGGAGAACCCCGAGGTCTTCGCGGCCGCCCGGATCGGGCTGGGCGCGCTCGGCATCGTCACCGCGATCACCTTCGCCGTCGAGCCGATCTTCCTGCTCACGGCCCGCGAGGAGCCGATGAGCTTCGACAGGGTCACCAGCGACTTCGACGAACTGTGGACCGAGAACGAACACTTCGAGTTCTACTGGTTCCCGCACACCGGCAGCACCAACACCAAGCGCAACAACCGCAGCGCGGGCCCGGAGAAGCCGGTGCCGCAGCTCCAGGGCTGGTTCGAGGACGAGTTCCTCTCCAACGGCGTCTTCCAGATGGCCCAGTGGGTCGGCCGCGCGGCGCCGGGCACGATCCCCTCGATCGCGCGGATCTCCAGCAAGGCGCTGTCGGCACGGACGTACACCGACATCCCGTACAAGGTCTTCACGTCGCCGCGCCGGGTGCGGTTCGTGGAGATGGAGTACGCCGTCCCGCGCGAGGCCGTGGTCGCGACGCTGCGCGAGTTGAAGACCATGGTCGAGCGCTCCGGACTGCGGGTCAGCTTCCCCGTGGAGGTGCGCACCGCCCCCGCCGACGACATCACGCTGTCCACCGCCTCGGGCCGCGACAGCGCGTACATCGCGGTCCACATGGTCAAGGGAACGCCGTACCAGGCGTACTTCACGGCCGCGGAGCGGATCTTCACGGCGCACGAGGGGCGCCCGCACTGGGGCAAGGTGCACACGCGCGACGCCGAGTACTTCGACGGGGTCTACCCCCGCTTCGGCGAGTTCACCGCGCTCCGCGACCGCCTCGACCCCGACCGCCGGTTCCAGAACGACTACTTGCGTCGGGTGCTGGGGGCATAACCACGCGGTCGCCGGACATACGCACGAAGCCGACAGCTCCCTCTCTGGTGGTTCCGTGAACTGCGCCACGTCCAAGATCTTGAAAACTGCTCAACGAACGGCCGGACAGCGTTTCTTGAACGAAGTTGAGTGGCGCGCCAATCCACGCACGTGGCCCAAATGGAGTACTGTTGCGAGCCCTGGGTCCGGTCTCCCGCCAGGGCGTCCGTGGCCTTCAAGGGCGGCCGGGAGGGGGCTAGTTGCACAGGGTGACGGAGTTGGTCACTTAGCGTTGCGAATAGGTAACCGTGCCATAACGGCGATCCAGGGCCCGTGCCCGACACGCCGGGCAACTCGGCAAGGTTGTGGCAGGCTGCACCCGGGCAGGCCACACTCGACTAGCGGAAGCAGCGACGCACGTGACGTCGGCAGGCACCACCCGGGAGGTCCCCATGCCCGAACTGCGTGTCGTGGCCGTCTCCAATGACGGCACACGGCTGGTGCTGAAGGCTGCCGACTCAACGGAGTACACGCTTCCGATCGACGAGCGGCTGCGCGCAGCGGTGCGCGGCGACCGTCCCCGCCTCGGTCAGATCGAGATCGAGGTCGAAAGCCATCTCCGTCCCCGCGACATCCAGGCGCGTATACGCGCGGGTGCCACCGCGGAAGAGGTAGCCCAGCTCGCAGGCATCCCCGTAGACCGTGTACGGCGCTTCGAGGGCCCCGTGCTCGCCGAGCGCGCCTTCATGGCCGAACGCGCACGCAAGACCCCGGTCCGCCGGCCCGGCGAGAACGCCGGACCGCAGCTCGGCGAGGCCGTGCAGGAGCGGCTGTTGCTGCGCGGGGCCGAGAAGGACACCGTCCAGTGGGACTCCTGGCGCCGCGACGACGGCACCTGGGAGGTCCTGTTGGTCTACTGCGTCGCGGGCGAACCGCACTCGGCGAGCTGGACGTACGACCCGCCCAGGCGGCTCGTCCAGGCCGTCGACGAGGAGGCCCGCTCGCTGATCGGCGAGTCCGAGGACCTCGGCGCGCCGGAGCCCAGCTTCCCGTTCGTGCCGCGGATCGCACGGCTGCCGCGGGACCGTCCGCTGGACCGCGCCCTCGACCGGCCGAGCCTGCCACCGGCCGAGCCCGTCGAGGAGAGCGCCGGCGAACGGGACTCGCTGACCAGCCTGTTGGAGGCCGTACCGAGTTTCCGGGGCGACATGGTCGTACCGGAGCGGCCCTCCGAGACGGCGAGCATCGAGGAACCGCCCGCCCTGGAGGAGGAGCCCGAGGTGGAGGAGCCGCCGGCTCCCGCGGCCTCGGCCGGTTCCGCCTACGCGGACGTCCTCATGCCGCGTTCGGTGGCCAGCCACCGCGACCGCCTCATCGGCGCGACCGACCGCCAGGCCGAGGCCGACGGCGTTCGTCCGGGCCGCAGAGCGGCCGTTCCGAGCTGGGACGAGATCGTGTTCGGCACCCGGCGCAAGAAGCAGGAGTAGCCGGTCCCACGGCTGTGAGAAGGGCCCGCCTCGGACAGAGGCGGGCCCTTCCGTCGTCCGGCTACTGGGGATCCGGGCCCACCGCGACCGGTCGCTCCGGGTCCGAGGACCACTCCGACCAGGAACCGACGTACAGCGCGGCCGGGATGCCCGCGACCGCCAGGGCCAGCACCTCGTGGGCGCCGGAGACGCCGGAGCCGCAGTAGACGCCGACCTCGGTGCCGTCGGTGGCGCCGAGGGCCTTGAAGCGGGCGCTGAGCTCCTCCGCGGGCAGGAAGCGTCCGTCCGGGCCGACGTTGTCCGTGGTGGGCGCGGAGTGGGCGCCCGGGATGTGACCGCCGACGCGGTCGATCGGCTCCACCTCGCCGCGGTACCGCTCCCCCGCGCGCGCGTCCAGCAGCAGGCCCGAGCGGGCCAGCGCCGCGGCCGCGTCGGCGTCGAGCAGACCGGCCGCCGCGGGCACCGGCACGAAGTCACCCTCGGCGAGGGCGGAACCCGGCAAGGAGGACTGCAGCGGCCCCCGCCAGGACGGCAACCCGCCGTCGAGGACTCGCACGTCCGGGTGACCCGTCCAGCGCAGCAGCCACCACGCGCGGGCGGCCGCCCAGCCCTGTCCGCCGTCGTACACGACCACCGGGGTGTTCGAGGAGACGCCCGCCCGGCGCATCGCGGCGCCGAACTCCGCGAGCTCGGGCAGCGGATGCCGGCCGCCGCTGCCGACCGGGCCGGCCAACTCCCGGTCCAGGTCCACGTAGACGGCGCCCGGGATGTGTCCGGCCGCGTACTCGGCCCGGCCGTCGAAGGGCGGCTCGCCCGCGGCCTTGGCCACGCTCAACTGCCAGCGGACGTCGAGCAGGACGGGCGGCTTGGGGCCGGCCAGGTCGCTCGCGAGTTCGGATGCGGAGATGATGGCGTTCATGGCCACCATCCTCGCGCACGGGGTGGCCGCGTCGTCCAGGTCCGGCTACTCTGCTCCGCCGGACAGGCCCGGTCACCAGGCGTACGGGAACGGGCACATGCTGTACCGCCGATCGACATCCGCAGACCGTCGCGTGACCGACGGTCGGGCACCCGCGCGCCGGGCGCCCTGCCGACCCACGGAAGCCGCGGGGCGGCGCGCCCGGAGCCCGCGACGCCGCGGGTGGTGCGAGCATCGGCACGGAGGTCCGGACCGCGGACACGACACGGCCACCGCGAGGGGCCGAGGAGAGAGTGACGATGACCGAGGCAAGGGGGTCGGCCGCCCCGCCCGCTCGGCACACGCCCGGTACGCCCTGCTGGGTGAGTCTGATGGTGCACGGGATGGCGGCGACCCAGGAGTTCTACGGCTCGCTGTTCGGCTGGGAGTTCGTGCCGGGCCCGCAGCAGCTCGGACCCTATGTCCGGGCCCTGCTGGACGGCCAGGAGGTCGCGGGAATCGGCCAGTTGCCGCCCGACCGCCAGCTTCCGGTCGCCTGGACGCCCTACCTCGCCTCGGACGACATCGAGCTGACGGCCGAGTCGGTGCGGCTGTGCGGCGGCACGGTGGGGGTCGGCCCGCTGGACGCCAAGGACGCCGGGCGGCTGGTCATCGGCTCCGACCCGTCCGGCGCCGTCTTCGGCGTCTGGCAGGCGGCGGCCCACCTCGGCACCTCCGTCGCGGGCGTGCCGGGCACTCCCGCCTGGCACGAGCTGCTCACCTACGAGACGGTGAGCGTCCGCAAGTTCTACGAGACGGTGTTCGGTCTCGAAGGGGAGCCGGTGGTCTCCGCCGACTTCGACTACGTCACCCTGTACGCCGGCGGCCGCCCCGTGGCCGGCCTCCACGGCGTCGGCCACGCCCTCCCCCGCGACCGGGGGCCGCACTGGATGACGTACTTCGAGGTGTCCGACGCGACCGCCGCCACCCGTCTTCTCGTGGAGCTGGGCGGGCATGTGCTGCGCCCGCCGCACGACAGCCCGCACGGTCGGGTGGCCACGGTGGCGGATCCGGAGGGGGCGCGTTTCTCGTTGATCGAGAACCCGCGCTGAAGCCCTGACGGCCTCGGCTCAGAAGCCCGCCCCGGCCGACGGGACCGGCAGGACGTCCGGGGAGAGCGCGGCCGCGCGTGCCGTGGTCGCGGTCATACGGCGGCGGTGGTGCCGGCGGCACAGGACCTCGTAGCCGATGTCGTCGGCCTGGTTGACGTCGCCGACGACCACCTGAGCGCCCTCGACGACCATCTCGCCCTTGACGGTTCGGGCGTTGTGGGTGGCCCGGGCGCCGCACCAGCACAGGGCCTCGACCTGGAGGACCTCGACCCGGTCGGCAAGCTCCACCAGGCGCTGGGAGCCGGGGAACAGCTTGGAGCGGAAGTCGGTGGTGATGCCGAAGGCGTAGACGTCGAGGTCCAGGTCGTCGACGATCCGCGCGAGTTGGTCGATCTGCTCGGGCACGAGGAACTGCGCCTCGTCCGCGATCACGTAGTCCGCGCGGCCGCCGCGGGAGAGGTGGTCGACGAGATAGGCGTACAAGTCCTGGCCGTCCTCGACCTCGACGGCGTCCGTGACCAGGCCGAGCCGTGAGGAGAGCTTACCCTCGCCGGCCCGGTCGTCCCGGGTGAAGATCATGCCCGTCAGTCCGCGTGCCGAACGGTTGTGCTCGATCTGGAGAGCCAGCGTGGACTTCCCGCAGTCCATGGTTCCGGAGAAGAACACCAGCTCGGGCATGGGAGGTCGAGCACCTTTCGGTTGTGTGGGCGAAGGGGCCCACTCGGAGGGGGCCCGGTCGGCTTCAGGAGCTTCAGGAGCGTACTTCGAGCAAGGGGACCAGTTGCTCGGCGGGGGTCATCGAACCGTGGTTGCCGACCATCGCCGACTCCTTCGGCTCCCGCTCGGACGCGATGAGCAGGACGTCGTCCCGCGCGGCGGCGACCACGTCCCCGATCCGGTCGTACACCCGCTCGTCGAACTGGTCCGGCGGCCCGAACCAGCCTGCGGCGACCGCCTCGTCCCGGGAGGCGACCCAGAACTGCTCGCCGAGGACCTCGCGCCAGCAGGTCAGCACGTCGCCCGCGGCTCCGGGCACCGCGTAGACGTGGCGGGCCCGGCCCTCGCCGCCCAACAGGGCGACCCCGGCGCGCAGTTCCCAGTCCTCGTCGAAGTCGATGCGGTGCTGCTCGTCGAAGGGGATGTCGATCATGCCATGGTCGGCGGTGACGTACAGCGCGCTGTTCGGGGGCAGTTGTTCGGCGAGGCGCTGGACCAGGCGGTCGACGTACATGAGCTGGCCGCGCCAGGTGTCGGAGTCGACGCCGAAGCGGTGTCCCGCGCCGTCGACCTCGGCGTAGTACGTGTAGACCAACGAGCGGTCGCCGACCGCGAGTTGCTCGGCCGCGAGGTCCACGCGCTCCTCGCCGGACAGCCGCCCGTGGAACGTGCCGCCGCTGAGCGCGACCTTGGTCAGCGGGGTGTTCTGGAAGGTGGGCGAGGAGACCTGGGCGGCGTGCACCCCGGCCTGGTCGGCGAGCTGGAAGATCGTCGGGTACGGCTGCCAGACCTGCGGTTTGGTCCACGGCTGCCAGCGCAGCTGGTTCATCAGCTCGCCGGTGGCCGGGTTGCGCACGGTGTAGCCCGGCAGGCCGTGGGCGCCGGGCGGGCGGCCGGTGCCGACGGAGGCGAGGGAGGTCGCGGTGGTCGCCGGGTAGCCGGCGGTCAGCGGGCGGCCGGTGCCGCCGCGCGAGCCGGGCAGCAGGGAGGCCATGAAGGGCGCCTCGTCCGGGTGCGCCTTCAGCTGCTCCCAGCCGAGGCCGTCGATCAGGAACACGCAGTTCCGGTCGGCGGGAGTGAGCTCCTGGATCACGGCGGTCGTGCCGGGTACGGCCATGCCCGCGGCGAGCGTGGGCAGCAGGTCGGCGAGGGAGCCGCTGCCGTACTCGGGGACGGGGGCGGTGTCGAGGGCGAGGGGTTCTGGGTGGTCCCAGGC
>NZ_RSAJ01000397.1 GCF_003933965.1 Streptomyces sp. RP5T | reverse complement strand
CCACGCCGACCGGAACGCTTCCCACAACATCGCCACCCGTGGCGAGAGCGTGTGGAATGCGGGGCGTGAGTCACGCGTCCCTGCCACCCCATAACGGGGTGTCTGGACGGAGGAGTCCACCCCAGCAACCAGTTGGGCACTACCTCCAAGCCCGGTGCTTCAGCGCCGGGTCAAGTTGACCAGGTGCACAGAGATACGCCACACCTGGGACATTCCCTACATCGGCACGCTGGGAGACGGCCGGTACTACGTCGAAGGACCGAGCCGAATCAGCCCGCGGATCGCTGAGACAGACAGCGCACAAGCTGCAGTGACCATGGTCATCGACCGCTTGCCACCGCACTGCGGCCCGGCTTTCCTCTGCAATGCAGAGGAACTGACCGCCTACGAGAGGGCGAAGGGGAGCAGGTAGCAACGGCCGGCCGACTTCGCGGAAGCATCTCCGCAAGCGACTTTGAAGACGGGTCCTCACTCGTCCCCGACAGCCAGGTCACCGCGAAGCCCTACCAGCTCCTGGTGCAGGCACTGGGCCGGCCCCCGAAGATGGCCGCCGCCAAGTACGCCTGGAACAAGCGCGAACGGCTCGGCCAGCTGCGGAACCGCGATGACGTGATCGCGCTGCACGCGATGCGCTGGCCGGACAAGCCTCCCTGATCGCAGCCCCGGGGATGACTTACCGTCAGGGGGCCGTGACGCACCGCGCGGACCGTCACGGGGATCGCATTTCACCGACGACCATCACGGGGGGCGACGGACTGCCGTCACCGATGCCGTGCCAGGCTGTCACCGATGAGCATCAGGGTTCCGTGCTGCTCTGCCCGAGCCTTCCTGGGCCCTTCGGGGCGACGATGGCAGCGCCGTCCAGTCCCGCGGGCGGGAGGCGCCTTGCCTGCGACGGACGGCCGGCCAGCCGGGAGGGTCCCCCCTGCCGTGGCCCCCGGATCGACCTGGACCTCGTGCCCGTCCAACCCCGCGAACCCGTCTCCGCACGCGCCCCGACCAGGAGTCCCCTTGCGCCTTGTTGTCCCCGGCCGCCCGCGCACCCCATTCCGCTTGGCCGTCGCTGTGCTGCTCACCGCACTGCTGGTCTCCTGCTCCGCAGCGCGGTCCGGCGACTCGCGGTCGGCGCCGAAGGGCTGGCGGCTGACGTGGTCCGACGAGTTCTCCGGAGCGGCGGGGCAGGCACCCGATCCCGACAAGTGGGTCCACGACACCGGCGGAGAGCCGCAGTGGGGCAACAAGGAATGGCAGTACTACACCGACAGGACCCGGAATGCGGCCACCGACGGTGACGGTCACCTCGTCATCACCGCGCGCCGGGAGGAACTGCCGGGCATGGGCCACTGCCCGTACGGCACCTGCGACATCACGTCGGCCCGGCTGACGACGAAGGGCACCTTCTCGCAGACGTACGGAAAGATCGAGGCGCGCATCAGGGTTCCGGAGGACGGCCCCTTTCTGCCCGCCTTCTGGATGATGGGCGACAACGACGCCACGACGTCGTGGCCCGGGAACGGCGAGATCGACGTCATGGAGGTCGCGGGCGGTGAACCGGACACCGTGTACGGCACCGTCCACGGCCCCGGCTACGGCGACGAGGGGATCGGTGGACATCGCACGCTCCCGGACGGAGAACACTTCTCCGAGGCCTTCCACACCTACGGCGTGGAATGGGACAGGAACCGCATCACCTGGTCCGTCGACGGTCACGTCTATCACTCCGACAGGAGGGCGTCCCACGGCGCCGGGCGGAAGTGGGTCTTCGACCACGACTTCTATCTGCTGCTCAACCTCGCCGTCGGCGGCGAGTGGCCCGGCCCCGTCCACGAGTCGACGCCGTTCCCCGTCCGCATGCTGACGGACTGGGTTCGCGTGTACGAACGCGCCTGAACGCGGCGGCCCGGAACTCTCCTTCGCCCGTCCCCGACCACCAGGACCCGCGAGCAAAGTTCTGCCACCTCTCGCCAACCGATTGACGCGTAGGCATGGCCATGCCACGCTCCGTGTTTGGGAGCGCTCCCATCCCCACCGCATCCCCCTTCTCCAGGAGCCGCTCATGTCCTCGTTCGACTCAGTACGTCGCCATGGCAGACCCCTCGCCACCGCCCTGCTGGCGAGTTCGCTCCTTCTCGGCGGCCTGCTGGCCACCCCGGCAGCCGCCGCGGGGACCACAGCGGTCCGGGTCAACCAGGTCGGCTACCTGCCGGACGGCCCCAAGCGCGCGACGGTCGTCACGAGCAGCACTCAAGCCCTCACCTGGCAGTTGCGCAACGCCTCCGGCACCGTGGTCGCCTCCGGCTCCACGGTCCCGCGCGGTGCGGACGCCCCTTCCGGCCAGTCCGTGCAGCTGGCGGATTTCTCCTCGTACCAGGCCACGGGTACGGGTTACGTCCTGTCGGTGGACGGCCGCGACAGCGACCCGTTCGACATCCGCGCCAACCTCTACGACGGGCTGCGTTCGGACGCGATGGCGTTCTTCTATCACCAGCGCAGCGGCATCGCCGTCGACGCCTCCCTGGCCGGCTCCGCCTACGCCCGCCCCGCCGGACACCTCGGCGTCTCACCGAACAAGGGCGACACCTCCGTCCCGTGCCAGTCCGGGGTGTGCGACTACACCCAGGACGTCCGGGGCGGCTGGTACGACGCGGGCGACCAGGGCAAGTACGTCGTCAACGGCGGCATCTCCACCTGGCTGGTCGTCAACTCCTTCGAGCGGGCCAAGCGCGCGGGCACGGACGCGGCGCTGGGCGACTCGACCCTGCGCGTGCCCGAGCGTGGCAACGGCGTCCCCGACGTCCTGGACGAGGCGCGCTGGGAGCTGGAGTTCCTGATGCGGATGCAGGTGCCCACGGGCAAGCCGTACGCCGGGATGGCCTTCCACAAGATCCACGACGCCGCCTGGACCGCTATCCCTACCCGCCCCGACCAGGACGCCCAGCCCCGCGAACTGCACCGGCCCTCCACCGCGGCGACCCTCAACCTCGCGGCCACCGCCGCGCAGTGCGCTCGTGTCTTCCGGCCCTACGACTCCGCCTTCGCCGACCGCTGTCTGGCGGCCGCCCGCCGGGCGTGGACCGCGGCGCAGGCCAACCCCGCGATGTACGCGCCCGATTCGGACGGCACGGGCGGTGGCGCCTACGGCGACAGCCAGGTCACCGACGAGTTCTACTGGGCGGCCGCCGAGTTGTACGCGACGACCGGGGAGAGCACCTACCGGGACGCGGTCACCTCCTCCTCCTGGCACACCTCCGCCGGCGCCTTCACTCCCTACGGTTTCGGCTGGGCGGACACGGCCGCGCTCGGCCGGCTCACCCTGGCCACCGTTCCCAACGGACTGCCCGCCTCCGACCTGGCCCGTATCCGCTCCTCGGTCGTCTCGGCGGCCGACAGCCACCTGTCCACGATGGCCGGGCAGGGCTACGCAGTGCCCGTCCCCAAGGACGGGTACTTCTGGGGCTCCAACAGCGAGGCCGCCGACAACGCGGTGGTCATGGCGGTCGCCGGCGAGTTGACCGGTGACGCGCGCTACCGCACCGCAGTGCTGGAGTCGATGGACTACCTGCTCGGCCGCAACGCCATCGGGCAGTCCTACGTGACCGGCTACGGCGAGAGGTCCTCGCACAACCAGCATCACCGCTTCTGGGCCCACCAGTTGGACGCCTCACTGCCCAACCCGCCGGCAGGCTCGCTCGCGGGCGGCCCCAACAGCGCGCTGCAGGACCCGGTGGCACAGGAGAAGCTGGCCGGATGCGCGCCCGCCGCCTGCTACATCGACGACATCGGCTCGTACTCCACCAACGAGGTGGCGATCAACTGGAACGCCCCGCTGGCCTGGCTGGCCGCCTACGTCGCCGACCGCCCGGCCGGCGACGGCGGCGGTCCGCAGCCGACGGCTTCCTGCGCGGTGACGTACAAGGTGGACAACGCCTGGAGCGACGGCTTCACCGCGACCGTCACCGTCAAGAACACGGGCACCTCCGCGGTGGACGGATGGCGGCTGACGTGGAACTACCCGGGCGGCCAACGCGTCACCAGCGCCTGGAACGCGACCGTCACCCAGTCGGGCGCCGACGTCGTGGCGCGCAACGTCGACTGGAACCGGGCCATCGCGCCCGGCGCGACCGCGAGCTTCGGGGTGCAGGGCTCGCTCAGCGGAAGCAACCCGTCCCCCACGGGCTTCGCTCTCAACGGAGGCGCCTGCGATTGACCGGGCCCCGGCCGGACACGACTGTTTCCGTCCACTCGGCGGAGTGGACGGAAACAGTGCGTTCAGCTCCTCGACACCAGGGCCGCCTGGGCCAAGTCCATGTCCGTGGTCTCAGGGTCTCCGGGGCCAGGAACTGCGACACCAGGCCGCCGACGGCGAGGACACCCGCCCCGATCAGCAGCACGAACTGCGCGCCGAAGCGCGTCGGGCCCCTCGGGAGCAGGAAGGTACCGATGGCGGCTCCGACGCGGCTCATCGCTTGGGAAACCCACGCCGGTGGTGCGCGGCGCGGTGGGGAACACCTGCAGCGGATAGACCGCCGTCAGGGCGCTGGAGGCGGCGTTGAGGGAGATGAAGAACAGGAAACCGCCGACGACGACCGGCGTGGAGGACGGGCCAGGCGGCCACCAAGGCCAGGGTCGCGACCGTGATCCAGAACGGCGGGATGAGCAGCCTGCGGCGCCCGATCCGGTCCACGACGAGGCAGCCCACGGTCACGCCGGCCACAGCCATGAAGGAGCGCATGGGCAGGCCCCCTATGGTTGAACAACACGGCACCGAAGCCGTCCTGCCGAGCCTCGCTACGCTCCGCCGGCTCGGCGCCGACGTCGACCCCCACGCCGTACCGCGCGATCAGTGCCTCGGCCTCCTCACTACGCCCCCGCGACTCCAACCAACGCGCCGATTCGGGGGCGCCACGACGCACCCCACCGGGGCGGCACGCACCACAGGACCGGCGTCGGCCGCCACGACGGGCGGCATGAAGCCGATCCGAACCAGGCTCCCGGGCGAGGCATCCGCGCCCGAGCGGGCCGACCGGATCCACAACTGCCCGGCGCAGCGGTCGAGGCGGCTGGCCCCCGGCCTGCGACGGACTGCTTGACCAGCGGCGCAAGGGAGCAGCGCTGCAACCGGTGAAGCAGTCGCGTGGCATCGGTGACATGGACTCGGGGCACTCCCCCGATGCCTCCCATCGGTGGGTTTCCTTCAGCCACCTTCCGAAGCCGGCGCGCCCCTCTCTGGCAGCCGCCTACCGCCGCGAGGCGAGGGCCGGCCACGCAAGGGCGCGTCATGCCTTGTCGCGGGCCGCGTCCTGTGTCTTGTCGTACTCGGCGAAGACCTCGCGCGCCACCGCGTAACTGTCGAACGCGCGGGCGACACCCGCGTAAACGGCCATCTGGATAAAGGCTTCGACGATCTCCTCCTTGGTCACGCCGTTGTGCAGGGCGATCCGTAGCTGGCCGCGGAGAGGCTCCAGAACGCCCAGGCTCGCCGTGATGGTGACGGAGACCAGAGCTCGGGTACGCACGTCGAGGTGATCGGTGCGCGGCCAGGCGTCGTTGAAGGCGTGCTCGGTCGCGATCCGGGTGAAATCGTAGGCGTTGGTCGGCTCGTACGGCCGGGGGTCGACGAACGGGGCCAGGCTGAAGCCGAGGATCCGCTCAGCGGTCTCCAAGGCGTGGGTGTACTCGGGGGTGTGCTCGGTCATGCCGCGATTCTGCACCGGCGCTGTGGGGTGATAGTGGATTGAAAGCCCCGGAGCGCCACCACCGCGCCGACGAACACCGACGTATCCGGCGCCGATCCCGGCGGCGCTCAGGCGTTGGCCGAAGACGGCGGGCCGCTCGCCGCTCCCGGTGCGCAAACAAATACCCTCAGCCACTTTCCGCCCGCACAGATCGGTGAGGCCTGTGGCCCAGACCGTCACCGGGGTCGAGAAAGGGTCTCCAGCGCGGTGTTGATCAGATCCGCCGAATGGATTCTTCGCCGCGCCCTCGCTGCGATCAACGCCTCGACGATTCGGCTGGCCTCGGACTGCTCTTGGCACGCACGGCCCAGGCGCCGTCGCGACAGGAGATCCTGGGTCCGGGCCGAAACCGCCGACGTTCTCCATTCTGGACGTAACGCCCTCGACCGTCCGCACGGAAGTCAACGCGTCGGCCTGCACGAGCACGCAGGACGGGATGAGTGCGGCGGAGTGGGCGGGCCGCTGCTCCTGGAGGAACGCCGCGAACGGCATCACGCGGCACAGCCGCCTGAAAAAGCCAGCGCGGAGTCCGACTTGGTCACAGACCCGGAGCTTCCTCCAGGGTGAGCGCCCGGTGTGGAAGCCACAGGGCAGCCGGTGGGAATATCAGGCCGCACCGACCCCCTCCAAAAAGGTCCGGGCGACGAGGTCGGCCGCCTGTGGCGACTCCAGCTCGGGGAACCTGTGTGCCGCCATGTCGACCAGTTCGTCCAAGACCGCACGTGCCCATGACGCCTCGATGTCGACGCGCAGATGCCCCTCGTCGATGGCTCGCTGAACGAACGCGTCGAGACGACTGCTCTGCTCCGCCCGGCGGGCGTTGGCCGCGGGGTCCTTCCGCATCATGCGCCGCGTGTCGAGGGGCCACACACGGCTGACCGGGATGATCCCCTCGAGGTAGCGGTGCAGGGCGACCGGAACGGGGGCCTCAGTGAGCCGGGCCTCGTCCAGAACGCGTTCCGCTGAGTCCAGCTTGGCTTGGAACACGGCGCTGAGCAGGGCCTCGCGGTTGGCAAAGCGACGGTGAACGGTGGTGCGGTCCACACCGGCGGCCGCAGCGATGGCCGCCATGGAGGTGCCCGGATCCTCGGCGAGGAGGCGGGCTCCCGCGTGCAGGACAGCGTTCAGGTTGCGTGCGGCGTCGGCTCTCATGGTCCCCAAAATCTATCCCGCTGCCGCATCTACGCCATCGTCGGATCATCGTGAGATGCAACACCGACCAATACTGCGACATGCATGTTGCAATTATTGTCATAAGAGCTACAGTGGTGTTGCTGTCCAGTGGGGCGGCATGAAGTCGAGGAAACGAGGAAACAGATATGTCGCGCACTTGGCTGATCACCGGCGGTTCGCAGGGACTGGGCAAGGCACTGGCAATCGCGGCTCTGGACACGGGGGACCAGGTCGTGGTGACCTCACGCAAGCCGGAGGCGCTCGCCCCGCTGCAGGCGGAGTACCCAGAGCGTCTGTCGGCCGTGGCGCTGGACGTCACCTCTCCGTCCGAAGCCCGAGAGGTCGTCGCCGCAGCAGTCGAGCGCTTCGGTTCGCTCGACGTGATCGTCAACAACGCCGGCTACGCCACCGGCGGTTCGATCGAGGACTTCCCCGAAGACGAGTTCCGCGCCCAGATAGAGGCCAACCTCTACGGCGTGGTGAACGTGACCCGTGCCGCGCTGCCGGTGCTGCGCGGTCAGCGGTCGGGCCACTTCGTGCAGATCTCCTCCATCGGCGGCCGTGTCGGCGGCACCCCGGGGCTGAGTGCCTACCAGACCGCCAAGTTCGCCGTCGAGGGCTTCTCCGAGGTCCTGGCGAACGAGGTCGCCCCCTTCGATGTCAAGGTCACCATCGTCGAGCCGGGTGGCATCCGCACCGGCTGGGCCGCGGGCGCCGCCGAACCGTCCGGTCCCGTCAGCCCTGATTACGAGGAGACAGTGGGCGCCTGGCTCCGCCGTTTCGCCGAGTACGCCGGCAACGAGCCCGGCGACCCCGACCGCATGGCCCGCGCCATCATCGGCGCCGTCGGGGCTGCCCAGCCGCCGCGCCGCCTGCTGTTGGGCAGCGACGCGCTCGGCATCGCCCTCAGCTCGGAGGAAGGCCGTCTCGCCGAGGCCAACGCATGGGCCGGGGTCAGCCGTTCCACCGACTTCCCCGCCTGATCGGCCGGGGCCCCGCCCGATCCGCCGACCCAGGTGTGACGCCGACGGCGCCATGCCCGCGATGC
>NZ_RSAJ01000396.1 GCF_003933965.1 Streptomyces sp. RP5T | reverse complement strand
CCGATGAACAGGCCCCAGACCAGGCCGTAGCCGGACAGCTGGTCAACGGGGCTGTCGGGCCAGGCGCCGGGGATGTCCTGGGGGTGGCCGATGAGGTGGCGCATGGCCAGGGGGGTGCGGGTGAAGGTGACGTCCTCGGGCCAGTCGCCGTGGGCGAACAGGCTCGCGAGGCCCGTCGACGTCCAGACCAGCAGGGTCATGCCGAGGAGGAAGGCGAGTATGCCGACCAACAGCCCGTCCGGGACGCCTCCCTGGCCTCCCTGACCGCCCTGGTGGCGGTCGTCCGGTCTCACCACTGCCCGTCCCCCTTACGCCACCGTCGACTCGGAGTCGCCCATGTGCTGCTCCACGAAGGCCGCCGCCCGCTCCTCCGCCTCCAGCTCCGCGGCGAGCAGGGCGTCGTCGTTGAGGTCCGCGGAGGACTCGGTCATCGCGCGGTCGGTGAAGACCAGGGGGCGCTCGGTCTCGGTGACCAGGTGTTTGACCACCTGGACATTGCCGTTGACGTCCCAGACGGCGATGCCGGGAGTGAGGGACGGGATGATCTCCACGGCCCAGCGGGGAAGGCCCAGGACGCGGCCCGTCGCTCGGGCCTCGTCGGCCTTCTGGGCGTAGATCGTCCTGGTCGAGGCCATCTTCAGGATCGCCGCGGCCTCCTTCGCCGCCGCTCCGTCCACCACGTCGGACAGGTGGTGGACCACCGCCACGAAGGACAGGCCGAGCCGGCGGCCGAACTTCAGCAGGCGCTGGAAGAGCTGGGCGACGAAGGGGCTGTTGATGATGTGCCAGGCCTCCTCGACCAGGAAGATGCGCTTCTTCCGGTCGGGGCGGATCCAGGTGTGTTCCAGCCAAACTCCGACGATCGCCATGAGGATGGGCATGGCGATGGAGTTGCGGTCGATGTGGGACAAATCGAAGACGATCAGCGGCGCGTCGAGGTCGATGCCGACCGTGGTCGGGCCGTCGAACATGCCCCGCAGGTCACCGTCGACCAGGCGGTCCAGGACCAGGGCGACATCGAGGCCCCACGCGCGGACGTCCTCTATGTCGACGTTCATCGCCTCGGCGGACTCGGGCTCGGGGTGCCGTAGCTGCTCCACGATGTCCGTGAGGATCGGCTGGCGTTCGACGATCGTCTCGTTGACGTAGGCGTGCGCGACCTTGAGCGCGAAGCCGGAGCGCTCGTCGAGGCCGTGGCCCATCGCCACCTCGATGATGGTCCGCAGCAGGGCGAGCTGGCCGGTCGTGGTGATCGCCGGGTCCAGGGGGTTGAGGCGGATGCCCTGGTCCAGGGCCGCCATCGGGTCGAGCCGGATGGGAGTTATGCCCAGCTCCTGCGCGATGAGGTTCCACTCGCCCGCGCCGTCCTCGCCCTGCGCGTCCAGGACCACGACCTGACGGTCCCGGAAGCGCAACTGCCGCAGGACGTACGTCTTCTCCAGCGCCGACTTGCCGTTGCCGGACTCGCCGAGGACCAGCCAGTGCGGGGCCGGGAGCTGCTGGCCGTAGAGCTGGAAGGGGTCGTAGATGTAGCCCTTGCCGGAGTACACCTCCCGGCCGATGATCACGCCCGAGTCGCCGAGGCCGGGCGCGGCGGTCGGGAGGTAGACCGCCTGTGCCTGGCCGGTGGAGGTGCGGACCGGCAGGCGGGTCGTCTCCACCTTTCCGAAGAGGAAGGACGTGAAGGCGTCGGAGAGGACGGACAGCGGATCCCGCATGCTTTTGCCCCTACCTTCGAATGCCGGTGGCGAACGGAAGCGTGTTCACGAAGGCGCGATGGTGCTCGCGGTCGCACCACTCCAGTTTCAGGTACGACTTTCCGGCCGAGGCCCGGATGGTCCGCTTGTCGCGGGCCAGAGCCTCGGGGGACCGGGAGGAGACGGTGATGTAGCCGACCAGGTTGACCCCGGCCGCGCCGCTCGCGAGGTCCTCGCCGCGCTGGTCGAGGCGGGAGTGGGCGGCCACGTCACGGGGGTCGATCGTGCGGTTCATCTTGGCCGCGCGGGACGCCTCCGCCTCGTCGTTGGTCTTCTCGGTCAGCATGCGCTCGATGGCGATCTCGGTGGGTTCGAGGTCCATCGTGACGGCGACCGTGCGGATGACGTCGGGGGTGTGGACGAGGAGCGGGGCGAGGAAGTTGACGCCCACCGGGGTCATCGGCCACTCCTTCACCCAGGCCGTGGCGTGGCACCAGGGCGCGCGGGTGGAGGACTCCCGGGTCTTCGCCTGGAGGAACGTCGGTTCCATGGCGTCGAGTTCGGCCGGCCAGGCGTTGCGCTTGGTCATCGCCTGGATGTGGTCGATGGGGTGGTCGGGGTCGTACATGGAGTGGATCAGCGAGGCCAGCCGGCCCTGGCCGAGGGGCTGGCGCACCCGGATGTCGGCCTCCTGGAGGCGCGAGCAGATGTCGGTCAGCTCGCGCGCCATGACGACCGCGAGGCCCGCGTCCTTGTCCAGCTTGCGGCCGGACTGGGGGCGGGCGGCGCGGGCCATCGCGTGGGCCTCCGCGGCCAGTTCACGGGTGTAGTGCATGCAGGCGACGAGGTAGGCGCGGTGCTGCTCGCTGCTGGTGGACACCATCGACTGGAGTTGGTCGTACGACGTCTGCAGCCAGGGCAGTGCCTTGTCGTCCCCGCGCAGGGCGACGTCCTTGGCGTGGGCGTCGGGGTCGGCGGGCAGGGTGCGGGCGAGCATCTGGAGGCGGGTGACGAAGCCGTCGCCGTTGGCCACGTGCTTGAGCAGGGTGCCGAAGCGGTCGACGAGGGCTTCCTGGTCCTCGGAGTCGCGCAGGCCGACGCCGGGGCCCTCGATCTCGATGGCGGCGGTGACGGTACGGCGGTCCGCGTGCAGGAGTACGGCGATCTCGTCGGGCCCGAACGGGGCGGCGAGCCAGTTGATCCGGCCGATGCCCGGCGGCGGGCCGACCTCGACCTCGCGGCCGTCGACGTGGGTGCCGGCCTCCATCACGGAGGAGCGGTAGGTGGTGCCCTGGCGCAGGGTGCGCTTGTAACTGCGGTTGATCTCGAACCACTTGTAGAAGGTGCGGCGCTTGTAGGGCACGTAGACCGCGGCCAGTGCGAGCAGCGGGAAGCCCATCAGCAGGACGATGCGCAGGGACAGGACCGGGACGAGGAGCCCGCACATCATGCCGAGGAACGCGCCCACGATGATGAGCGCGATCTCGCCGGTCTCACGGTTGCGGCCGACGATCGCGTTCGGCCGGGCGCGGCCGATGAGATATGTACGGCGGGGCGTGACCGTATGCGACACGTGGGACTCGGTCGTCAACGCCCGTCACCTCCTGTGCTCTTGCTGCTTGCGTTGCGGTTGCCGGCGTGCGGGGTGTTCACCGAGCTGCCCGCGCGGGGAGCGGGAGCGGCGGAGGGGACAGATCCGCCGCCTCCGTTCGGGGTGCGCGAGCTGTGGGCGGCGACTCCGCCGGACGCCGGGTTGCTCGGGCGGGCGCCCGATCCTCCGGAGGCCTGACCGTTGTTGTCGGCCCGGGAGCTGTGGGTCTTGATGCCCTGGGCGACCAGGGTGGCCGGGGAGCTGATGACCGCGGCGGCCTTGCCCTCGGCGTTCTGCATGATGCGGTTGCTGCGGGAGCCGGCGATCTCGTCGCCGAAGCCGGGGACGAAACGGTAGATCATCGCGCTGGCGAAGATGGCGAGCAGGATGATGGCGAGGCCGGAGACGACGGCGGAGAAGGCGTCGGGGCCGTCGTCGGAGGAGAGCGCGCCGGCGAGGCCGAGGACGATGACGATCACCGGTTTGACCAGGATGACGGCGATCATGATGCCGGCCCAGCGGCGGACGTGGCCCCAGAGGTTCTTGTCGACGAGGCCGGCGTAGACGACGGTGCCGAGGAGGGCGCCGACGTAGAGGAGGGCGGCGCGGATGACGAGCTCCAGCCAGAGCACTCCGGCGGCGAGGATGCTCACGAGGGACACGACGATGAGCATGATCGGGCCGCCGCCGATGTCGTTGCCCTTCTCCAGGGCGCCGGAGAAGGTGCCGAAGAAGGTGTCGGTCTGGTCGCCGGTGGCTTTGGCGAGGACCTCGGAGACGCCGTCTGTCGCCGATACGACGGTGTAGAGGATGAGGGGGGTGAAGGCGGACGCGAGGACGGTGAGCCAGAGGAACCCGATCGCTTCGCTGATGGCGGTGGTGAGGGGGACGCCTCGTACCGCGCGCTTGGCGACGGCCAGCAGCCACAGGAGAAGGGTGAGGATGGTCGACGCGGCGAAGACGACCGCGTACTGCTGGAGGAACTTCTGGTTCGTGAAGTCGACGTTCGCGGTCTCCTTCACGGCCTCACTGAGCTTGTCGATGGTCCAGGCGGCGGCCTTGGCGCAGCTCTTGGCGAGGGAGGACATGGGGTCGAGGGTGGAGGTGGGGTCGTCGAGCGACCCGCCGCCCTGCTTGTTGCTGCGGTCGCTCTCGCACAGTTCCCGGGCGGTGCCGCTGATCAGGCTGCAGGCGTCGTCGCTGGCGGTGGGTGACGGCGTGGGTGACGGGGCTGCGAAGGCCCGGGCCGCCAGGAGCATGGCCGTGGCCTGTAGGGCAGTGACCGCCGCGGCGGTCTTGAGTACGTAGCGATTACCGCGCATAGGTGAACCCTCCGTACTCGTCGACGGCCTTCGCCATCTCGTCGGCGCTTGAGGCCGTGTCGTCGCCTGGGACGGGCGTCGGGCCCTGCTTCTGGGACTGGGTGACGACCTTCCAGTCGCCGCCTGTCCACTGGAGTTTCATGGTCACGGTGAACCAGCTGTTGGTGACGGGGTTCGTGGAGTTCTCACCCGCCATGCCGAGCAGGCCGCTGCACCAGACCTCGACGGTCGTGTTGTTCTGCGAGGACTCGGTGACCTTGGTACCGATGGGATTCGTACGGGACACGAAGGTGTAGCCGGCAGGCGTGGAGCCGTCCTCGTTCAGACCGACGGTCTTGTTGAAGGCCGGGGTGTAGGCCCGGTCCAGGTTCGATTGGAAGGCGGCCACGCGCGCAGGGACGACGATGGCTTGGAGCGTCGCGTCGCGCTGGGTCTTGTCGAACATGCCGGTGCCGCCCAGCGCGACCGCGTAGTTCGCCGCCGCGCTCTGGGCCCCCTGGGCGTCGTGCGCGTAACCCGTGGGGATGAGGCCCGGGGTGGACCGCACCGGCTTGGTGCCGCTGGGGGCCGTCGCTGTGGCGTCCGGCTTGCTTCCGGCGGTTTCCGCCGAGGATGCGGAATCGTCTCCTCCGCGGTTCGCGAAGGCGATTGCGGCGATCAGGAGGACGACGACGCCGACGACGGTGACCAGGCTTCTGGAGGACGAGCGGCCGGGGCGGCGGGCGCCGCCGTAGACGTCGCCGGGGCGGTCCGGGTAGCGGGTGCGGGTCTGGCCCGCGCCGCCGTAGCCCTCCTGGTCGTCTCCGAGACTCATGCCCTCACGCCCCCTCGGCGTCGTACGGGAACCCGTAGGAGTACGACGGTAGCCGCGCTGGTTCCCGCGCGGGTGCGGTGTGGTGACTCGACATCAGGGAACGCAACCTCAGCCGGTGGGCACTGCGGACAGGTGGGGTGGAGGGGGTACCGGGTGCGCCCGGCCGGAGTGGAGGTGCGTCGACCGGACGCGGTGGCTATACGGCCATGCCGTACACGATGGTGAAGAGCGTGCCCAGGGAGCCGATGATGAAGACTCCGGTCAGGCCCGCGATGATCAGGCCCTTGCCCTGTTCCGCGCTGAAGGTGTCGCGCAGGGCGGTGGCGCCGATGCGCTGTTTGGCCGCGCCCCAGATGGCGATGCCGAGGCAGAGCAGGATGGCGACCGCCATGACGACCTGGATCATCGTCTTCGCCTCGGTCCCCAGTGCCCCGAAGGGGCCCCAGTCCGGAGCGATCCCGCCGATGATGGTGTTGATGTCTCCCTTGTCGGCCGCAAAGAGCATGTAAGTCACCGCCCCTGGTGGGTAGTTCCGTCTCCCCTGCGTGTGCGCAGAGGTCAGGCCTCATTGTCGCCGACAATTCTGCCGTCGTATGTCGACTTGGCGTCATTGGTTGGCGGGTTTCGTACGAATGACTGTCTGGTCACTCTGTGTATCACGGCAGGTCACGCCGGGCAATGAGGCCTGAGCGGAACCTGAGTGTGGTTCCGTCGTTGACCCCTCTTATGACCTGCGGCGCTTCTGGCACCGATGTTCTGCGGGTGAAGGCTAACCCGGAGGGCCACCGGTATGACGAACGGACCGCGGTCGGGGTGCCCGCGGTCCGCATGTTGACGGAGGGTCAGCTGGTGTGGTGCGGGCACGGCGAACGGGCCGCGACCGAAGTCGCGGCCCGTTGCCCTCGTGCCGTCGAGGGGACCCCACGTCCCCCTCCCGAGGGTGGCGCCCCCGTGACCCTCGGGGACTTGTCAGGGTCTGTCGGTTCAGCCGGTGAATGCGCCGAGGCCCTGCGGCGTGCCCAGGCCGGTCGGGCCGTCGTAGCCCGTCCTGGCGGTGCAGAAGTAGCTCGTGGAGCAGGTGCCGTTGTTGCCGGAGGTCACGTCGTTGAGGGCGGAGGTGTCGGCGTAGGGGTACTTCGCCGGGTAGTCGCTGCTGCCGGGGGTGCCGGCGAGGGCGTACACCGACGCGATGATCGGGGCGGAGGCGCTGGTGCCGCCGTAGGTGTTCCAGCCCGTGCCGTCGGCGCCGTAGGAGTCGTAGACGGAGACGCCGGTGGCCGGGTCGGCGACGGCGGAGACGTCGGCGATCATGCGCTTGGTGCAGCCGGTGTCGGTCTGCCAGCTCGGCTTGGCGTCGTAGGAGGAGCAGCCCGAGCCGGTGCCCTCGGTCGAGCTGGTCTTCCAGACGCTCTCGGTCCAGCCGCGGCTGGTGGAGGAGGTGGACAGCCGGGTGCCGCCGACCGCGGTGACGTACTTGGAGGCGGCCGGGTACTCGGCGCCGTAGCCCTCGTCGCCGGCCGAGACGGTGATGGCGACGCCGGGGTGGTTGAAGTACGAGGAGTCGTAGGAGGTGTCCGAGGAGGACTCGGAGCCGCCGTAGGAGTTGGAGACGAACCTGGCGCCCAGGGAGACGGCCTCGTTCACCGCCTTGCCCAGGTTGGCCATGCTCGCCGAGCTCGCCTCGACCAGCAGGATCTTGGCGTTCGGGGCGATCGCGGAGACCATGTCGAGGTCGAGGGAGATCTCGCCGGCCCAGCCGCTGTCGGCGGCGGGGAGGGAGGTCGTGGAGCCCGTCTGGGAGACCTTCTTGAAGCAGCCGTTGGCGGTGGTGCAGGCCGGCAGGCCGTAGTAGCTGCGGTACGTGGCCAGGTCCGCCGCGGCGTTGGGGTCGTCGTAGGCGTCGACGATGGCGATGGTCTCGCCGGAGCCGTTGTTCGCGGCCGCGTCGGTCAGGCCGTAGGCGTCCTGGAGGTCGCTCGGGCCGTAGCCGGTCGGGGTGGCGGAGGACGCCTTCGGGGAGACGGTCGCGGGGCTGACGCCCTTCTTCGCGGCCTGCTCCTCCTGGAAGGCGGTGGTGCCGCCGGTGACGCGCAGGGCGTTGCAGGCGGCGAAGCCCTTCTTCGGAGTGGTGCCGCACGCGCTCTCGTACGTGACGTGCGCCTTGGCGACAGCGGCCGCGATGGCCTTGCTGCTCAGCTGGTGGGGGGTGGTCGCGGTGGCCGCGCCGGCGTGCGCGGCGGTGCCGAGGCCGGCGAACAGCAGTGCGCCGGTGGCTGCGGCCACGGAGCCGTATCGACGCCATATGCCGGATCTGCGGGGGGTGTTGGGGGTGGACGTACGCAACGTAAAGCCTCCAGGGAGTGGTTGCAGAGGCCTGCGGTGGGGGACCACCGGTGAGGTTCCCGGTGGGGGCGGCGACCCGCGTAGACCATCCCCTTGTTGAGTACGCGACAACAAGACAGGCGACGGAATCCTGACTTCCGCCTTACTGAAGGGCGTTGGGGGATTGCTCGTCGATGGCGGGCGGATGGGCGGAGGATGGCCG
>NZ_RSAJ01000395.1 GCF_003933965.1 Streptomyces sp. RP5T | reverse complement strand
ACCTCATCCCGCTCCCCTTCTCCTTCCCCTTCCCCTTCCACGGCCCGGCGCCGGACCAGCGCCAGCGTCGTCCTGCGGTCCGTGCTGGAGCACGGGCCGGTGGCGCGCAGCACCATCGCCCGGCTGACGGGGCTGTCCCCGGCCTCCGTGACCGACTACTGCTCGCGCTTCACCGAACTCGGCCTGATCCGGGAGTCGGAGACACCCCGGCGCTCCCAGGGTGTGGGACGCCCCCATGTGCCCGTGGACCTCGACGCGTCACGGTTCGTCGTGGGCGGGGTCCATGTGGCCGTCCCCCATACGACCGTTGCGCTGCTCGACCTGCGCGGCCGGGTGGTCGCCGCACGGGAGCTGCGGCACGACAGGGACGACGGGGACGGCAGGCACGGCAGGCACGGCACGGACAACGGTGCCGAGAGGCACGCACGGGCCGACCGGGCCGACCGGGCCGACCGGGCCGATGCCCCCGCGGTCCTGGCGCGGGCCGCCGACGCGCTCGCCGCGCTCCTCGCCCGGTTCCCGCGGCTGCGCTGCCTCGGCGTCGGCTTCGCGGCCGGCGGCTGGGTGGACCGGGACTCCGGGACCGTGGTCGAGCACCCCCTGCTGGGCTGGCACGAGGTGCCGGTGCGGGAACTGCTCGGCGTCCGCACCGGCCTGCCGGTCCATGTGGACGGGCACGCGCGGGCGTTGGTCAACGCCGAGCGGCTGTTCGGGCGGGCACGCGGCAGCCGGAGCATGCTGCATCTGTTCGTCGGCACCATGGTGGACGCGGCGTTCGCCACCCACGGCGAGGTGCACCACGGGCCGCGCTCCCAGGCGGGCGCGATCGCCCACCTCTCGGTGCCGGGCGGTACCGAGCCCTGCGACTGCGGGCGGACCGGGTGCCTCCAGGCGGAACTGGGCGAGCGGACGTTGTGCCGGCGGGCCCGGCGGGCGGGGATCGGCGAGGGCGGGAACCCGATGCACGTGGTCGCGGCGGCGACCGCGGGCGACCCGGTGGCGGCCCGGCTGCTGACGGAGCGCGCGGCTGCCGTGGGGCGGGCGACGCGACTGCTCCTCGACGTGCTGAACCCGGAGACGGTCGTGGTGACCGAGGTCGGCATCCTGCACCGGGAGGACTGCCTGGCCGCTCTGCGCGAGGGCGTGGGCGACGACCGGGCGGCCTGTGTCGTCCCGTCGAGTTTCCCGGACTCCGTCCTTGCCGTGGCCGGCGGTGCGGTGGCGCTGGACGTGCTCTACCGGGATCCACTGGCCGCGTCACCTGAGGCTATTTAATTCAGAAACTCCGAATGTTGACAGGGCTTCCGCGGAACCGCGAACATCCTTTTCATGAGCCCGCACCTGTACTGTCGCGCCCTTTGTTGCTGACACGTTGCCCCGTGTGACGCGCTCATTTCCTTCGCATGAACTCTTTTCTGCCGAGTTTCCCATGCGCTGATTCCAGGAGTTCTCCCATGGCCTTTTCCCGTACGTCCGGCGTCGACCGGCGACTGTTCCTCTCCTCGCTTCTCGGTGCCGCGGCCGGTGTGGCCGGGCTCAGCGGCTGCGCCACCGGCCGTGCCGCCGCCGACAGCAAGGACGCCCTGTCCGCCCCGCTCGCCGCCGAGGTCCCGGCCGGCACGAGCCTGAAGATCGCCTCGTATTCCGGCACCCAGCAACTACAGCTGAAACTCGGAAACCTGGGTGATCCGCCGTTCAAGGTGACCAGCTGGGCCAATATCAGCGCCGGCCCCGATGTCATCAACGCCTTCCGTGCCGGCTCCCTGGACGTGGCCAACAACGCGGGAATCCCGCCGATCCAGGCACATTTCCAGGGCTACGACGCGAAAATCGTCGCGATCAACATCACCCGCAAACCGAACTATCTCTTCGCCACCAAGCCCGGCAGTGACATCCGCACGGTCGGGGACTTCAGGGGCAGGAAGCTGGCGTTCTCGCAGGGGCAGGCACAAGGCGTGGTCCTGCTGCGGGCGTTGAAGCGGGCCGGGCTCGGCTACGACGAGGTGGAGCTGGTCCCGCTGACCAGCAACCAGTTCTTCACCGCTCTTCAGTCCGGCCAGGTGGACGTGGCGCCGCTCGCCAACAGCCAGGCACCCGCCTATCTCCAGCAGTACGAGGCGAAGGGCGCCCAGGCCATCACCACCGACGTGGTCGACCTGCTCAACCTGCTGTGGGCACCGGCCTCCGTGCTGGGCGACCCCGCCAAGGCCGCGGCCGTCGCCGCGTACATCCCGTACTGGGCCAAGGGCCAGGTGTGGACGTACGAGCACCCCGACCTCTGGAACGAGGAGTTCTACGTGAAGACGCAGAATCTGACCCCCGCCCAGGCGAAGGCGGTGACCGCGCTGGCCAACAAGCCGCTGTTCCCGCCGAGCTGGGACGAGGCGATCAAGTGGGAGCAGGAGACCGCGGATCTGCTGGCGGAGGGCGGCTTCGTGAAGAAGTTCGACGTCGGCGAGCTGTTCGACCACCGCTTCGAGGGCATCGCCGCGAAGTCCGTGAGCGCGGAGTACCGGAGGTGAGCGCCGTGACCACCACCACGGCCGCCACCGCCGCGGCCGCCCCGGACACCTCTCAGGTCCGCAGGCGCCGCCGGCTCTCCCCCGGCCGGCGACTGCCCGCGGCCCGGCTCGCCGGCCCGGTCCTCCTCCTGGCCCTGTGGGCCGCCGCGTCCGCCGCGGGACGGCTCGATCCGGCCGCGGTCCCGGCGCCCTGGACGGTGGTGCGCACCGGCGTCCATCTGTGGACGGCCGGGACGCTGCCCACCGACATCCTGACCTCGCTGCGGCGGGCCGCGTCCGGCTTCGCGATCGGCCTGGCCGCCGGTGTCCTGCTGGCCCTGGCCGCCGGACTCAGCCGGGTCGGCGAGGCACTCGTCGACGGGACGGTGAACCTCAACCGGGCGATCCCCACCCTCGGTCTGATCCCGCTGTTCATCCTCTGGCTGGGCATCGGCGAGTCCTTCAAGGTCGCCATCATCGCGATCGTCGTCTACATCCCGATCTATCTGAACACCCATGCCGCCCTGGCCGGCATCGACCACCGCTATGTCGAACTCGCGGAGGTGCAGGGGCTGTCGAGGTTCGCCTTCGTCCGGCAGATCGTCATCCCCGGCGCGCTGCCCGGGTTCTTCGTGGGACTCCGGCTCGGCGTCACCGGCTCCTGGCTGGGCCTGGTGGTGCTGGAGCAGATCAACGCCACCAGCGGGCTCGGCTACCTGATGTTCCAGGCCCAGAACTACGGCCAGAGCGATGTGATCCTCGTCGGCCTCGTCGTCTACGGCGTCTTCGGCCTGGTCTCCGACAGCACGGTCCGTCTCGTCGAACGGAGGGTGCTGTCATGGCGCCGCACACTGAGCAGCTGACCCGGCCGGCCGTACGACTGCGGGGCCTGACCCGGTCGTTCGACGGGCGTACCGTCCTCGACGGCATCGACCTCGACATCCCGGCCGGACAGTTCGTCGCCCTGCTCGGGCACAGCGGCTCCGGCAAGAGCACGCTGCTGCGGGCGGTGGCGGGGCTGGACCACGAGGTGGCCGGCAGTGGCCGGCTCAGCGCGCCGGAGCGGGTGTCGGTGGTCTTCCAGGACTCTCGGCTGCTGCCGTGGCGGCGGGTGCTGGACAACGTCCTGCTGGGCACGGACGGCGCGGACCGGGGGCGGGAGACGCTCGCCGAGGTGGGCCTGGCCGGCCGTGAACGCGCCTGGCCGACGGAGCTGTCCGGCGGCGAGGCCCAGCGCGCCGCGCTGGCCCGCTCGCTGGTCCGCGAGCCCGAACTCCTGCTGGCCGACGAGCCGTTCGGGGCGCTGGACGCGTTGACGCGCATCAAAATGCACGCGCTGCTGCGAGAGCTGTGGAAGCGCCACCGGCCGTCCGTCCTGCTCGTCACCCACGACGTGGACGAGGCGATCGTGCTCGCCGACCGGGTGCTCGTCCTCGAACAGGGCCGTATCGGCCTCGACCTGACCATCGACCGCCCGCACCCGCGCTCGTACCGGGATCCCCTGCTGGGCGAGTACCGCGAACGACTGCTTGCCGCACTCGGCGTCACGGAGGACCCCGCATGACCGTCAGACAGCTCCACCTCAACGCGTTCCTGATGAACACCGGCCACCACGAGGCGTCCTGGCGGCTGCCCGAGAGCGACCCGTTCGCGCACGTCTCCCTCGACCACTACGTGCGCCTCGCCCGGATCGCCGAGCGCGGGACCTTCGACTCGCTGTTCCTCGCCGACGGGCCGCAGCTGTGGAGCAGCCTCGCCCAGCGGCCCGCCGGCGCGCTGGAACCGCTCACCCTGCTGACCGCGCTGGCCACCGCCACCGAGCACATCGGGCTGATCGCGACCGCGTCCACGTCCTACAACTCGCCCTACAACCTGGCCCGGAAGTTCGCCTCGCTGGACATCATCAGCGGCGGCCGGGCGGGCTGGAACATCGTCACCACCGCCGGCGCGGAGGCCGCCCGCAACTTCGGCCTGGACGCCGAGCCCGCACACGCCGAGCGGTACGCCAGAGCCGCCGAGTTCCTCGACGTGGCGCTCAAGCTCTGGGACAGCTGGGAGGACGACGCGGTCGTCGGCGACAAGGCGGCCGGCGTCTGGGGCGACGACGCGAAGATCCACCCGCCCCGACACCGGGGGACGTACTTCGGTGTCGAGGGCGCCCTCAACGTGCCGCGCTCACCGCAGGGTTATCCCCTGCTCGTGCAGGCCGGCTCCAGTGCGGACGGCAAGGAGTTCGCGTCCCGGTACGCGGAGGCCGTGTTCACCGCCCAGCAGACCATCGAGGACGCGCGGGCCTTCTACGCCGACCTCAAGTCCCGTACCGCGGCGGCGGGCCGGGATCCCGAGCACATCAAGGTGCTGCCCGGCATCGTCCCCGTCATCGGAGCCACGGAGGCCGAGGCGCGCGCGAAGGAGCAGGAGCTGGAGGACCACATCGTGCACCGGCACGGCGTGGCCAACCTGGAGCGTCTGCTGCAACTTCCCTCGGGGACTCTGGAGTTGGACGGGCGTCTGCCCGCGGACCTGCCGCCGGAGTCCGCCGTCGAGGGCGCGAAGAGCCGTTACACGCTCGTCGTGGAGCTGGCCCGGCGCGACCGGCTCACCGTGCGGCAGCTGATCGGACGGCTCGGCGGCGGCCGCGGCCACCTCACCTTCGCCGGAACGCCCGAACAGGTCGCCGACGCCATCGGGACCTGGTTCACCCAGGGCGCCGCCGACGGCTTCAACATCATGCCCGCGGTGCTCCCCTCGGGACTCGACGCCTTCGTCGACCACGTCGTCCCGATCCTGCGCGCCCGCGGCCTGCTCCGCGAGGAGTACGGCCCGCGCCGGACCCTGCGGGAGCGCTACGGCCTGCCCCGCCCCGCCAACCAGCACGTCCAGCCCGCCTACGCCTAGGAAGGACCCCCCGTGTCCGGTATCGAGATCCGCAAGGTCACCGCGAACATCGGCGCCCATGTCTTCGGCGTCGACCTCTCCAGGCCCCTGGACGAGGAGACGGCCACCGCGCTGCGCGAGGCCCTGAACACCCACAAGGCGCTGGTCTTCAGCGAGGTGAATCTGGACGACGCGGGCCAGCAGGCCTTCGCCCGGCACTTCGGCGAGCTCACCACCGCCCATCCGACCGTGCCCGCCGTCGACGGCGCCCCGAACGTCCTGCCCGTCGACAGCGAGGGCGGTCGCGCCGCCAACAACTGGCACACCGACGTCACCTTCGTCCTCAACCCGCCCCAGGCCAGCACCCTGCGCAGCCTGACCGTCCCGCCGTACGGCGGCGAGACACTGATCGCCAACGCGGCGGCCGCCTACCGGGACCTGCCGCAGCCGCTGCGGCGCCTCGCCGACGACCTGTGGGCCGAGCACACCAACGACTACGACTACGCGGTCCCGGAAGAGGCCGTGGACGAGGAACAGGCGGCCCGCCGGGCCCAGTTCACCTCGATCAGGTACCGCACGGCCCACCCGGTGGTCCGGGTGCACCCGCTGACCGGGGAACGCGGGCTGTTCATCGGCGGGTTCGCGCAGCGGATCGTGGGCCTGTCGCGGGGCGAGTCCCGCAAGCTGCTCGACATCCTCCAGGCGTATGTGACCCGGCCCGAGAACCTGCTGCGCCACCGCTGGTCGGAGAACCAGCTGGTGCTGTTCGACAACCGCATCACCCAGCACTACGCCGTCGACAACTACGACGGCCTGCCGCGCCGGCTGCACCGGGTGACCGTCGCCGGGGACGTCCCGGTGGGTGTCGAGGGCAAGGAGAGCTGGTCGATCGAGGGCGACGCCTCGCACTACTCGGCCGTGGCCGCGTAGTCACAGCGGGTGCCCGACGGGTCCGCATGGTGGGCGGTCTCCTCTCTGACCTGGGGGGACCGCCCAGACTGTGGGCGTTTTTGCCCGTCTCACGCATTGGACGAAACGCGCCCATGCCCAGCACCGCCGTCAAGACCCCACAAGGGTCCGACGCCTCCCTGACCCACGGTCTCAAGCAGCGCCATCTGTCGATGATCGCCCTCGGCGGGGTCATCGGCGCCGGACTGTTCGTCGGTTCCGGAGCGGGGATCGCCGCCGCCGGACCGTCGATCGTCCTCGCCTACACGCTCTCCGGCCTCCTCGTGATGCTGGTGATGCGGATGCTCGGCGAGATGTCGGCCGCGTATCCCTCCTCCGGTTCCTTCTCCGCGCACGCCGAGCGGGCGATCGGCCCCTGGGCCGGCTTCACCGCCGGGTGGTCGTTCTGGGTGCTGCTGTGCACGGCCGTGGGCCTGGAGGGCATCGGCGCCGCGAAGATCGTGACCGGCTGGCTGCCGGGGACCCCCGAGTGGGCCTGGGTGGCCCTGTTCATGCTGGTCTTCTGCGCCACGAACCTGACCGCGGTGCGCAACTTCGGCGAGTTCGAGTTCTGGTTCGCGGCCCTGAAGGTGGGCGCGATCGTCCTCTTCCTGGTCCTCGGGGTGCTCGCGATCGCCGGGCTCCTGCCGGGTACGGCCGCCCCGGGCACCGCGAACCTCACCGGTCACGGGGGCTTCTTCCCGGGCGGCGGCGAGGGCCTGGTCGTCGGCCTGCTCGCCTCCGTGTTCGCGTACGGCGGTCTGGAGACGGTCACGATCGCGGCCGCGGAGTCCGAGGACCCGGTGCGGGGCGTGGCGGGCGCGGTCCGTACGGCGATGTGGCGCATCGCGCTGTTCTACATCGGCTCGATGGCCGTCATCGTCACCCTGGTCCCCTGGGACGACAAGGCGGTCGTGGAGAAGGGCCCCTACGTCGCCGCCCTCGACGAGCTGGGCATCCCCGGTGCCGGCGAGCTGATGAACGTGATCGTGCTGGTCGCCCTGCTGTCCGCGATGAACGCCAACGTCTACGGCTCCTCCCGGATCGCCCACTCGCTGGTCGGGCGGGGCCTGGGGCCGGCGTTCCTGGGGCGCGCCCCCGCCGGGGTGCCGCGCGTCGCGGTCCTCGCCTCCTGCGTGTTCGGCTTCGTCTGCGTGGTCCTCAGCTACTGGCGCCCCGACGACGTCTTCTCCTGGCTCCTCAACATGATCGGCGCGGTCATCCTGGTCGTCTGGGCCTTCGTCGCCGTCTCCCAGCTGATGCTGCGCCGCACGCTGGAACGCGAGGCCCCCGGGAAGGCGACCGTGCGCATGTGGGCCTTCCCGTATCTGACCTGGGCCGCTCTGGTGGGCATGGCGGCGATCCTCGTACTGATGGCCAGGGAGCCGGACACCCGGGTGCAGTTGTACTGGACGGGCGGCATGACGCTGGTGCTGGCGGGTGTGGGGTACGCGCGACAGAAGCGCCTTCTTGTTGCTAGCTTGTAGTTGCAAGCCTTTTGCAATAAGAGGTTCGGAGGGGACCCCGCATGCCCGTCTACACGCTGCCCGAGCTGCCCTACGACTACGCGGCGCTCGCGCCCGTGATCAGTCCCGAGATCATCGAGCTGCATCACGACAAGCACCACGCCGCCTATGTGAAGGGCGCGAAC
>NZ_RSAJ01000394.1 GCF_003933965.1 Streptomyces sp. RP5T | reverse complement strand
CCTCGGCTCACCCTCTCGCCGCCTCCGGCACGGCCCGCACCCACGTCCCGTCCTCCGTCAGATACCGGTCCACCCTCAACCCCGCCTCCCCCAAGGCCTCCTCGAACTGTTCCTTCGTCAGCGGACGGGCCCGGAAGGTCTGGGTCCAGGTGGCGTCCGGGAACTGGTACTCCGCGTGGACCGAGTTGACGCCCGGGGCCACCGGTCGCGAGGAGACGATCCGCAAGGTGAACCCGCTGGGGTCGACGCGCTCGCGCGGCAGATCGGTGTGGTAGTCCGCGCCCTCCCGCTGGATCAGCACGCAGCCGCCCGCCGCCACATGCCGGGCACAGGCGCGCAGCATGCCGCGCCGCACCTCCAGGTCGGCGTTGTGCACGAGGAAGGACGCGAGCAGCACCACGTCGAACGTCTCGCCCAGGTCGAGGTCCTCGATCGGGCCGCATATCGTGCGCGCGCCCCGCACGCGCTCCAGCATCTCGGCGGACTCGTCCACCGCGGTGACCGTGAACCCCCGCTCCAGCAGCGGACCCGTCATGCGTCCCACGCCGCTGCCCAGCTCCAGGATGCGCGCGCCCGCCGGCACCGCCGCGGCGATGACGTCCGGCTCCGCTCCCACGGGCAGCCGCGAGTAGAGCTCGACCGCGCATCCGTCCGGGGTGATCGGCCCCGGTCCCGTCCCCTGATGTCCCGCTCGCCGCTTCAGCTCCATGCCCGTCCAACGGCCCGTGTCCGCACGGCCGTTCCCGAGTCGCACAGGTTCACCCGTCCGAGTTACAGCGGGAACCAGCCGTGCCCGATGTACCAGTGTCCGCCGGACCGCAGGTGGTCGCCGATGGCCCGTTCCAGAGCCGTCCGCCGCGGCAGGCTCTCCACCGGCAGCTGCGGGTCCCCGAACACGAACTGCACCGGCTCGGTGTCCTCCGGCCCCGGGTCCTGGGGGGCGATGCGGAAACGCTCCTGGAAGCGGACGATGTTGGAGTCCGCGGGCAGGTACTCCTTCAGCTGCGGGTCGAGCAGCCAGGAATGGCACAGCGCGACGCGATACGGCTCCTCGGCGAAGTGCCGCGCGAAGAAGTCGGCGGCCAGGGCGAGTGAACGCTCACAGGCCGCCGGTGACAGGGGTCCGAGGAAGTCGGGGATGTGCAGGCTCAGGCAGGGCGTGTCCGGATCGAGGTCCAGTCCGGCCGCGGTCAGGGGCCGGCTGTTCCACGGCCCGTACCGTGTCCGCTCGAACTGGAGCCGGCCCAGCTGGTACAGCTCGCCCCGCGAGTGCCGGGTCAGCCAGCGCGGCGACTCCACCCCCGCCCTGCCGTACCGCCTGCGGTGCACGGCCATGTTCCGGCCGAGGTCGGCGAGGGTGCGCCGGGACACCTCGTCCGGGATGCCGCGTGCCCGGTGGTACGCGCGCGTGTGGGGCAGCGCCGCCACGAACACGTAGGCCGGGAAGCAGCGTTGCAGGGCACCGGACGGCCAGTCGAGCTCGGGCAGGACGACCGGGTCCTCGGCCCGGCCCATGTCCCGGACGAGTTCGTCGACGGAGTGTTCCAGGAACCGCCGCAGTTCCGGGTCGTCCATGACCCGGCGGCCCATCCGCACGAGTTCGCCCACGTCCTCGTGCGGTACGGCGAGTTCCACCAGCACCTCGGCCAGCTCGTCGGCGTCCGGAAGCACGCGGTCCCCCTCTGTTCGGCCCGTTGGTCGACGTCCGTTCCGAAGAGTACGTTGCTGGGGAGGAGTGGTGATCCCGATGCGTACGGGCAGTGAGCCGACGACAGCGCGCAGTGCACTGCGGGCGCGGTTCTGGCTGAGCGTGTGGGGGCTGGTCTGGGCGATCTTCGGCACGGCCGCGTTCGCGCTGGCGGGCCGCCCCGGGTGGGCGATCGCCTGCGGAGTGCTCTGGCTGGTGATCACCGTCGACACGGCGGTCATCCTGCGGCACATCCGGCAGGGCCCGCACTACCAGCCGGGCCCCGACATCCCGCCGTACCGTCCGCCGGAGAACCGCCCGAGGTAGCCGGCCCCTGCGCGCCGCGCGCTCAGGAGTCGAACCGCGCCGCCTTCAGGAACTCCGGATTCGGGTCCAGCGCCGCCGCCAGCCGGAAGTGCCGCCTGGCCTGGTCGGGCCGCCCCTGCCGCTCGTAGGTGCGGGCGAGCGCGAAGTGGGCGAAGGCGTTGTCCGGCTCGCGCTCCAGGACGATGGTGAACTCCAGCTCGGCCGGACGCAGTTGCGCGGCGGCGAAGAAGGCACGCGCGCGCAGCAGCCGGGCCGCGGTGTTCTCCGGGTGGGCGGCGATGACGGAGTCGAGCAGCTTCACCGCGCCCCGCGGGTCCCGCGCGGAGAGCAACTGCTCGGCTGCGCGGTAGTCGATGACATGCGTCTCCGGAGTACGTCCGGTCGATCCGCTGGTCTCGGGCACGGCACAGTCCTTCCCTCACTGGAAGGGTTCAACGCCCCACGCGGGGGACGCTATTCCTCAGGCGTCCCAAAGGTGCGCGCCCGGCGCACGAGTTCGCCCCACACCTCCCGCACACGTCGGCGCAGGTCGTCCAGGGGCACGTCGTTGTCGATCACGACGTCCGCGATCTCCAGACGCTTCTCACGGGTGGCCTGGGCGGCCATACGCGCGCGTGCGTCCTGTTCGGTCATGCCGCGCAGCCGGACGAGCCGGTCGAGCTGGGTCTCGGGGCTCGCGTCGACGACCACGACGAGGTCGTAGAGCGGCGCGAGGGCGTTCTCCGTGAGGAGCGGGACGTCGTGGACGACGACGGCGTCCTCGGCGGCGGCCGACTCGAGCTCGCGGGAGCGGGCGCCCACCAGGGGATGCACGATCGCGTTCAGCGCGGCGAGCCGCTCCGGGTCGGCGAAGACGATGGAGCCGAGCTTGGGCCGGTCGAGGCTGCCGTCCTCGGCGAGCACGTCCTCGCCGAAGGCCGTCACGACCGCGGCGAGGCCCGGCGTGCCCGGCGCGACGACCTCGCGGGCGATGCGGTCCGCGTCGATCAGGACGGCGCCGTGCTCCACGAGAAGCCGCGACACCTCACTCTTGCCGGCGCCGATACCGCCGGTCAGGCCCACCTTCAGCATGTCCGGAAGCCTAGACGCTCCGCGCGGGTCAGTTGTCGCCTTCCCGTTCCGCCAGGAAGCGCTCGAACTCCATCCCGATCTCGTCGGCCGAGGGGATGTCCACCGGCTCGGCGAGCATGTTGCCCCTGGTCTCGGCGCCGGCCGCGGCGTCGTACTGGTGCTCAAGACCCTGGACGAGCGCCACGAGGTCCTCGTCGCCCTCCTGGATCTGGCGGTCGATCTCGCTCTGGGTGCGGTGGGCGTCGGTGCGCAGGGCGTGGGCGATGCCGGGCAGGACCATGCCGGTGGCGGCCGTGATGGCCTCCAGGACGGTCAGGGCGGCGTCCGGGTAGGGCGAGCGCGCGATGTAGTGCGGGACGTGCGCCGCGACGCCCAGGACGTCGTGACCGGCCTCCATGAGCCGGTACTCGACCAGCGCCTCGGCGCTGCCGGGCACCTGGGCCTCCTCGAAGGGGCTGCGGTGGCCGGGGACGAGGTCGTGGCGGTTGCCGTGCGGGGTGAGGCCCACGGGGCGGGTGTGCGGGACGCCCATGGGGATGCCGTGGAAGTTCACGGACAGGCGGACGCCGAGCCGCTCCACGATCTGCTGGACGGCCGCGGCGAAGCGCTCCCACTCCACGTCCGGCTCCGGGCCCGACAGCAGCAGGAAGGGCGCGCCGGTGGTGTCCTGGACGAGCCGCACGTCGATCGTGGGCTCCTCGTAGTCCGTCCAGCGGTCGCGCTTGAAGGTGAGCAGCGGACGGCGGGCGCGGTAGTCCACGAGCCGGTCGTGGTCGAAACGGGCCACGACCTGGTTCGGCAGCGAGTCCAGCAGCCGTTCGACGATCTGGTCGCCGGTCTCGCCCGCGTCGATGTAACCGTCGAAGTGGTAGAGCATAACCAGGCCGGCCGACTCCTGGGCGAGCGCCATGTCGACGACGGCCAGGCCCTTGGGCTCCCATGCGTACAAACCCTGCGGATCAAGCACAGTGACCGCTCCTCCTCGTGTTCGTACTGCACAACACGCCCTGGAACAGCGGCATTCCCACTCGGGCCCCGGAAACTCCTCAGGGGCGCGGGGAACTGCGCGAGAAGCCCCCCGGACCCGCAGCCGAAAACGAACCCGGACAGCACTGAAGGGCCGCACCTCGAAAGGTACGGCCCTTCAACTACCTGCTAGGCCTCAGCGAGCCAGCGTTCAGCTCTGGCCACCGGCAAGCTTCTCGCGAAGCGCGGCGAGCGCCTCGTCCGACGCCAGCGCACCGGAGGTGTCCGCACCCTCGGAGGAGTACGAACCGCCACCGCCGCCGCCCGCGGCCGGAGCCGCACCGGCCGCGTCCCCGCCCTCGGCCGCAGCAGCGGCGTCGGCCTCGCGGGACTTGATGACCTGCTGCTGGTGCTGCTCGAAGCGGGTCTGCGCCTCGGCGTACTGGTTCTCCCACACCTCGCGCTGGGACTCGTAGCCCTCGAGCCAGTCGTTGGTCTCGGGGTCGAAGCCCTCGGGGTAGATGTAGTTGCCCTGGTCGTCGTACGACGCGGCCATGCCGTACAGCGTCGGGTCGAACTCGACCGAGGCCGGGTCGGAGCCGAAGGCCTCGTTGGCCTGCTTCAGCGAGAGGCTGATGCGACGGCGCTCGAGGTCGATGTCGATGACCTTGACGAAGATCTCGTCGTTGACCTGGACGACCTGCTCCGGGATCTCCACGTGGCGCTCGGCCAGCTCGGAGATGTGGACCAGACCCTCGATGCCCTCGTCCACGCGGACGAACGCACCGAACGGAACCAGCTTCGTGACCTTGCCGGGCACGACCTGGCCGATCTGGTGGGTGCGGGCGAACTGCTGCCACGGGTCTTCCTGGGTCGCCTTCAGCGACAGGGAGACACGCTCGCGGTCCATGTCGACGTCGAGGACCTCGACGGTGACTTCCTGGCCGACCTCGACAACCTCGGAGGGGTGGTCGATGTGCTTCCAGGACAGCTCGGAGACGTGGACCAGACCGTCGACGCCACCCAGGTCCACGAAGGCACCGAAGTTGACGATCGAGGAGACCACGCCGGAGCGGACCTGACCCTTCTGGAGGGTCGTGAGGAACGTCTGGCGGACCTCGGACTGGGTCTGCTCCAGCCAGGCACGGCGGGACAGGACCACGTTGTTGCGGTTCTTGTCCAGCTCGATGATCTTGGCCTCGAGCTCCTTGCCCACGTAGGGCTGGAGGTCGCGGACGCGGCGCATCTCGACCAGGGAGGCCGGGAGGAAGCCACGGAGGCCGATGTCGAGGATGAGACCACCCTTGACGACCTCGATGACGGTACCGGTGACGATGCCGTCCTCTTCCTTGATCTTCTCGATGGTGCCCCAGGCACGCTCGTACTGGGCGCGCTTCTTCGAGAGGATCAGGCGGCCTTCCTTGTCCTCCTTCTGGAGAACAAGGGCTTCGATCTCGTCACCGACGGCGACGACCTCGTTGGGGTCGACGTCGTGCTTGATCGAGAGCTCGCGGCTCGGGATGACACCTTCGGTCTTGTAACCGATGTCGAGCAGGACCTCGTCCCGGTCGACCTTCACGATGACGCCGTCGACGATGTCGCCGTCGTTGAAGTACTTGATCGTCTCGTCGATCGCGGCGAGGAAGGCTTCCTCGTTACCGATGTCGTTGACCGCTACCTGCGGAGTGGTAGAGGTGGTCTCGGTGCTGCTCGTCATGTGGGAAAGGGCTCCGGTACGGACAGAGAGTCGTAGGTACTGCTTACGCCGGGAGCCCGTTTCGCTCTGAAGAAGCCGGACAGCCAAGGAAGCGCCACTCAAAAATACTGGTGGCGCCTCGACAACCGAGGGGACATACAACAGATGCGAGCGCAACCTGCTACGTCTGAGGTGCGCAGGCCCGCAGCGCAACTTGTAGCATACGGGGGCAGCCGGACAGGGTCAATGCGCGAAGGCGCACACCCGGGGCGGATCGCCGCATACCCGGCACAATTCATGTCTCACGAGGCCACGCGCGCGTGACGGCGCCCCATTTATGACGGCCGCCGGACGGGCCGGACGGAAGAGCCCGCAGACTAGTACGAGGGAGCCGATCATCCAAGAGCCCGCATCACACTCGCAGGAGTCCGACCCGGACGCGGAGTCGCAGGCCACCCGGCGTGACGCGGACGTCACCGAGAGCGTCCGGGCCAACCGGGGCTGGTGGGACCGCAACGCGGACGAGTACCAGATCGAGCACGGCACGTTCCTCGGCGACGACCGCTTCGTGTGGGGCCCCGAGGGCCTCGACGAGGTGGAGGCCGAGCTGCTGGGCCCGCCCGAGGACCTCAAGGGCAGGGACGTCCTGGAGATCGGCGCCGGCGCCGCCCAGTGCGCGCGCTGGCTGGCCGCCCAGGGCGCCCGTCCCGTCGCCCTCGACATCTCCCACCGCCAGCTCCAGCACGCGCTGCGCATCGGCTCGTCCTTCCCCCTGGTGTGCGCCGACGCCGGCGCGCTGCCCTTCGCGGACGGCTCCTTCGACCTGGCCTGCTCGGCGTACGGCGCCCTGCCGTTCGTCGCCGACCCGGTGCGGGTCCTGAAGGAGGTCCGCCGTGTGCTGCGCCCGGGCGGCCGGTTCGTCTTCTCGGTCACCCACCCGATCCGCTGGGCCTTCCCGGACGAGCCCGGCCCCGAGGGCCTGTCCGTCTCCGCCTCCTACTTCGACCGCACTCCCTACGTCGAACAGGACGAGGAGGGCCACGCGGTCTACGTCGAGCACCACCGCACGGTCGGCGACCGGGTGCGTGACGTGGTCGCCGGCGGCTTCCGCCTGGTCGACCTGGTGGAGCCCGAGTGGCCGGTCTGGAACACCTCGGAGTGGGGCGGCTGGTCCCCGCTGCGCGGCAACCTGATCCCGGGTACCGCGATCTTCGTGTGCGAACGGGACTGACGCGTCCGGGCGCCCGGGCGGCCGTACGACACTAGGGACGTGATCCGTTACGACGCCCTCGACGCCCTGCCCGTCCGCGGTGCACTGCCCGCGCTGGGCGACGCCCTGGAGGAGCACGGCACCGCGGTCCTCGTGGCACCGCCCGGCACCGGCAAGACGACCCTCGTCCCGCTGGTCCTCGCGGGCCTGCTGGACGCGGACGCGCCCGCGCGGAAGGTCGTCGTCGCCGAACCTCGCCGCATCGCCGCCCGCGCGGCCGCCCGCAGGATGGCGTGGCTGCTGGGCGAGAAGACCGGCGCGAGCGTCGGCTACACCGTGCGCGGCGAGCGGGTGGTCGGGCCGCACACACGCGTGGAGGTCGTGACGACGGGGGTGCTGCTCCAGCGGCTCCAGCGCGACCAGGAGCTGACGGGCGTCGACGTGGTCGTGCTCGACGAGTGCCACGAGCGCCACCTGGACGCGGACACCACGGCCGCCTTCCTGTGGGACGTACGGCAGACCCTGCGGCCGGAGCTGCGGCTGGTCGCCGCGTCCGCGACGACCGACGCGCAGGGGTGGGCGCGGCTGCTCGGCGACGCGCCCGTGGTCGAGGCGGAGGGCGCATCGCACCCGGTGGAGGTGGTGTGGGCGCCACCGGCGCGTCCCGTACGGCCGCCGCACGGCATGCGGGTCGATCCCGCGCTGTTCACGCACGTGGCGTCGGTCGTGCGGCGGGCGCTGTCCGAGCGGGCGGGGGACGTGCTGTGCTTCCTGCCGGGCGTGGGCGAGATCGCTCGCGTGGCCGGGCAGCTGGGCGCTCTCGGTGACGTGGAGGTGCTCCAGGTGCACGGGCGGGCGCCGGCCACCGTGCAGGACGCGGTGCTGGCCGGCGGGGACCGTCGCCGGGTGGTGCTCGCGACCGCCGTGGCCGAGTCGTCGCTGACCGTGCCGGGGGTGCGGGTGGTCGTGGACTCGGGGCTCGCGCGGGAGCCGCGTGTCGACCACGCGCGCGGGTTGAGCG
>NZ_RSAJ01000393.1 GCF_003933965.1 Streptomyces sp. RP5T | reverse complement strand
CCGGCTCGTCCGCCACTGGCGTCTCAGCGACCGGCTCGTCCGCCACTGGCGTCTCAGCGACCGGCTCGTCCGCCACTGGCGTCTCAGCGACCGGCTCGTCCGCCACTGGCGTCTCAGCGACCGGCTCCTCCGCCACCGGCGTCTCAGCGACCGGCTCCTCCGCCACCGGCGTCTCAGCGACCGGCTCCTCCGCCACCGGCGTCTCGGCGATCGGCTCCTCGGCGACGGGCTCCACCACCGGCGTCTCGGCAGCAGGCTCCTCCGTCACCCGAGTCTCCGCCGCAGGCTCCTCCGCCGCCGAGGGCTCGCTCGGTGGCGTCGGTTCCGGGGTCTTGGTGGAGGGGGTCTGGTTCGGGACTGTCACCTTGTCGAAGGCGGCCGCCACCAGTTCGTGTTCGGACTCGGAGTCGGAGTCGGAGTCGGTGCGGGGCTCGGGGACCGTAGCCGTCGCGGGGGTCGGCTCGGTCGCCGGGGACGGGAGTTTCGGTGCCGTCGCCTCCTGCGAAGGAACCGCACCCTCTGCCTCGGAGGCAGCGCCCTTGCGTGATCGGCCGCCGAACGCGTTCCGCAGGAGAGTGAGAATGCCCATGTGCGCAACCCTTCGCATGAGTTGTAGCCCGTCAATCCCTGGCCAGGACGGACACGTAAGGTTAGCGGCCCCCGGGGGCGATCTTGGGCAGGGGCGGGTGGCTGGGGCAGGCGGAGTCAAGACCTGCTTCCGGACTTCACTCGCGCGGGGCCTCAACTCCGCTACGTCCACCCCGGATTCATCCGTCGTTCACCGCCCCGCCCCGTTCGCGCACGGACACGCACCTAGCGTCCGTCAAGCGAGCTTCATGGGGAAGCAAGGGGAGAGCAAAAGTGCGCGTACAGCTGCCGTTGATCAACAACGTCCATGGGCGATCCGCCCTGACCTGCCGTTTCCGGTGCGGTGACGCCTGTTTCCACCCGGCGCCGAACACCTCCGCCAACCCGTACGTCGGTGACGTGATCGCCACCGCGCTCAGCCGCCGCTCGATGATGCGCGCCGCCGCCGCGGTGACCGTGGCCGCCGCGGCCGGCACCGCGGGCACCGTGGTCACGGCCCCCTCGGCCGAGGCCGCCCCGCAGGCCGCAGGACGGAAACCCGAGGGCAGGGCCGCCCGCGGACTTCGGTTCACCCCCGTCGCGCCCAACACCGACGACACCGTGACCGTCCCGGACGGGTACTCCCAGAACGTCGTCGTCCGCTGGGGCGAGCCCATCCTGCGCGGCGCCCCCGCCTTCGACCCGGAGAAGCAGACCGCCGCCGCCCAGGCCGGCCAGTTCGGGTACAACAACGACTTCCTCGCGCTGCTGCCCCTCCCGGGCGAGCACGGCCGGCAGATACTCGTCGCCAACCACGAGTACACCGACGAGGTCCTGATGTTCCGCGGCTACGACGCCGCCGCCCCCACCCGCGAGCAGGTCGAGATCGCCTGGGCCGCGCACGGGCTGTCCGCCGTGGTCGTGGAGGAGAACCGGAGGAACGGCGCGCTCACCGTCGTACCCCGGCACCACCTGAACCGGCGCGTCACGGCCACCACCGAGTTCCGGCTGACCGGGCCCGCCGCCGGGTCCGGCCTGCTGAGGACCTCCGCCGACCCGACCGGCCGCAAGGTCCTCGGCACGCTCAACAACTGCTCCGGCGGCACGACCCCCTGGGGCACCACCCTCCACGGCGAGGAGAACTTCAACCAGTACTTCGCGAACGCGAGCCGGGCGACGGACAAGCGGTACGGCATCGGGACGGGCGCGAGCGAGCGGAAGTGGGAGCGGTTCGACCGGCGCTTCGATGTCGCCCAGGAACCCAACGAACCCCACCGCTTCGGGTACGTCGTCGAGCTCGACCCCTACGACCCCTCCTCCGCCCCCCGCAAGCACACCGCGCTCGGCCGGTTCAAGCACGAGGGCGCGACCGTGCGGCTCACGCACGACGGGCGGCCGGTCGTGTACTCCGGGGACGACGAGCGGTTCGACTACTTCTACAAGTTCGTCGGCAGCAAGCGGATGAAGAAGGGGTCCTCGCGGGCCGTGCGGGAGCACAACCTCTCGCTGCTCGACGAGGGCACCCTGTACGTCGCCCGGCTCACCGGCGACTCCCCCGCCATCGAGATCGACGGAACCGGGAAGCTGCCCGCCGACGGCGAGTTCGACGGCAGTGGGGAGTGGATCCCGCTGGTCACCGCCACGGCGAAGGGGGCCGTGTCGCACGTCGAGGGCATGAGCGCCGAGGAGGTGTGCGTGTTCACGCGCCTCGCGGGCGACAAGGTCGGCGCGACCAAGATGGACCGGCCCGAGGACATCGAGCCCAACCCGCGCACCGGCAAGGTGTACGTGGCCCTGACGAACAACACCAACCGCGGGGTCGGCGCGAACGCCCCCGCCGACGAGGCCAACCCCCGCAACGCCAACAAGCACGGGCACATCCTGGAGCTCACCGAGCGCTGGAACCGGGCCGACAGCACGAGGTTCGCCTGGACGCTGTTCCTGGTCGCCGGGGACCCCGAGGACCCGGCCACCTACTTCGCCGGGTTCCCGAAGGACGACGTCAGTCCCATCTCCTGCCCGGACAACGTGGCCTTCGACCCGCACGGCAACCTGTGGATCTCCACCGACGGCAACCAGCTCGGCTCCCACGACGGCCTGTTCGGCGTGGCCACCCGCGGCGAGCGGCGTGGTGAGCTCAAGCAGTTCCTGACCGTGCCGACCGGCGCGGAGACCTGCGGTCCGCTGGTGCAGGACCGGCGGGTGCTGGTGGCCGTGCAGCACCCGGGGGAGGTCAACGGGGCGAGCGTGGAGAAGCCGGCGAGCACGTGGCCCGACGGGCCCGGGAGGATCGTGCGGCCCGCCGTCGTGGCCGTGTGGCGCAGGGACGGCGACGACATCGGCGTCTGAGCCCGGCGACGGCACGTCGGTCGTCCGGGGAACGGTCGTCCGGAAACGGTCGTTCAGGGAATGGCCGGAACCGCGGGTCGCCGCTCCGGGCGCCCGTCCTCTTCCAGCCATTCCCGGTACGCCGGCGCCTGCCGCGCGCTCTCCCAGTAGGCCTCCTCCAGCGCGGGCCCGACGCCGTCCAGATCCGTCTCGGTGCGGGCCGCGAGGAGGAGCCGTACGCCGAGCGGGTCGCCGTGCAGCCGCCGTACCGCCATGTCGGGGCGGGGCACCCGGGTCGGCTGGCAGACGGTGACGACCTCGCCGGTGGCGACCAGGGCGTCGGTGGTGTGGTAATCGCCGTGCAGCACCACGGGGTTGACGCCGGCCGCCCGGAACATCCGCTGCACGGCATCCCATTCGCCGTCGACCGTGGGGTCGATCATCCAGCGGTCGCCGGCCAGGTCGGCCAGCGCGACCACGGGTTTCGCGGTCGCCGGGTGGTCCGCGGGCAAGGACACGAACTGCGGCTCGCGTTCGACGAGTACCCGCAGGCACAGCTCCCGCGGGATGCGCAGCGGGCAGCCCTCCACCTCGTGCACGAAGGCCACGTCGAGCTGGCCGTCGGCGACCATGCGCAGCAGGGCGTTGGGGGAGACGTTCATGTGCAGGGTGGGGTCCTGGCCGCGGGCGCGCAGCCGGCGCAGCCAGCCCGACAGGGCCCGGCTCGCGGTGGAGCCGACGCGCAGCTGCGGGCCGCCCGTCGCCGCCGCGCGGGCGTCGGCCACCAGGGAGCGCATCTCGGCCACCAGCGGGCGGGCCCGGCTGAGGACCAGCCGGCCCAGCGGGGTGGGCCGGCAGCCGGATCTCGCACGCACGAACAGGGCGCCGCCCAGGGATTGTTCGATCCGGCGCAGCTGGGTGCTCAGCGAGGGCTGGGCCACGCCCAGCTGCCGGGCGGCCCGGTGCAGGCTGCCGGTGTCGGCTATGGCCACCAGCGCGCGGAGGTGTCGCACCTCAAGGTCCATGCGATCGGAGCGTAAGGCGGGGGCAGGGGTTGCACCAGAGGTGACGGACGCCGGTGATAGGGCCGCGCTATCACCGGTTGGCATCATCACAGCCCTCGCACAGGCACCGACACTCACATCGACGACTCACCCCCACCAAGGAGTCTCGATGCGCAAGCACACCCATGCCCTCACCGCCGCGGCGGTGGCCCTCGGACTGGCAACGGCCGGTCTGGTCACGGCGGTTCCCGCGAGCGCGGCCCCGGCCCCCGCACCGCACGCCGGCTACACCGCGGCCGCGACGACGGACACCAGCGAGGCATTCTTCCAGGCCGTGCTGAAGTCCGTGGCCGAGAAGCGGGCCGCCAGTCCCGACAGCGCGGCGGCCGTCACCGTCGTCTACGACGCCTCCCGGGCACCCACGTTCAGCGCGCAGATAAGCCGCAGCGCCCAGATATGGAACAGCTCGGTGTCCAACGTCAGACTCCAGTCGGGGTCGGCGGCGAGCGCCGACTTCTCCTACCGCGAGGGCAACGACTCGCGCGGTTCGTACGCCTCGACCGACGGTCACGGCAGCGGCTACGTCTTCCTGGACTACCGGCAGAACCAGCAGTACGACTCGACCCGTGTCACCGCCCACGAGACCGGGCACGTGCTCGGTCTGCCGGACCACTACTCCGGTCCGTGCAGCGAGCTGATGTCCGGCGGCGGTCCCGGCACGTCCTGCACCAACGCCGTCCCGAACTCCGCCGAGCGCAGCCGGGTGAACCAGCTGTGGGCCAACGGCCTGGCCGCGGCGATGGAGAAGGCCCTGCACAAGTCCGCCCGCTAGGACAGGACCAGAGCCGCCACCCCCCACCCCGGTGCGGGCCGCCCTCCACGAGCGGGCGGCCCGCACCGGCAGGCCGGCGGTCAGCGCGGTGACGTGATCGCCCGTGCCGCCGCCACCTCCTGGCGCACCGGCTCCAGCACACTGCCCGCGGGCCCGGTGAGGTCGGTGCGGACCTCGTAGAGGGTCTCCACCTCGCGCAGCCCCTGCGCCAACTCCCGCAGCTGCAGGGCGACCTGGTCCACCTCCGCCGGGGACGGGGGCTGCGCTCCGTGCCGTACGCGGACCCGGGCCGCGGTCGTCGCGTCCACGATGCGTTCCACCGCGACGACCAGCGGCCACCAGGCCGCGGCCCGGCGCCCGGTGGGCGGCGGTTCGGTCAGCGCGCGCTGGAACTCGGTGCGGATGACCGAGAGGTCGCGGTACAGGCGGCGGCGCATCCGGGCGCGGGCCGAGGGTTCCGTGCTGTCGAGGAAGGCCGACTCCACGTAGGCCGCCGTGTCCGCCACCGCGTCGGCGAGCCGGTCGCCGACCCGGGTGTGCCAGCTCTCCGGCCACAGCAGGTAGCCCGCGACCAGGGCGATCGCGCAGCCCATCAGGGAGTCCAGCAGGCGGGGCATCAGCAGGGCCGTGCCCTGGTGGTTGAGGATGTCCGACAGGAGCAGGATCACCGGGGTGATGGCGGCCGTCTGGTAGCCGTACCCCCGCGGGGTCAGGGCCGGGATCAGCGGGGCCAGCAGCAGCATCGCCACCACGTCCCCCCAGCCGCGCGGCACCTGCGAGAGCACGGCCGCCGCGACCACGAGTCCGGCGACCGTGCCCAGCGCCCGCAGCAGGGCCCGCGAGAACACCGAACCGAAGTCCGGCTTCAGCACGAAGGTGATCGTCAGGGCCACCCAGTAGGAGCGGGGCACGGGGACGATCGAGACCAGGGCCTGGGCCAGCCCGATGCACAGGGCGAGCCGCAGGCCGTACCGCCAGGACGCCGCCGACAGGGCCACGTTCCGTGTCGCCCGGGCGGCCCGGACGCCGAGCGCGGCCGGGCGGCCCAGGCGGTCGTCGATGCCGCTCGGGTCGACGTCCGGTGCGGCGACGACCTCGGCGGCGTGGCGCAGGGCGTGGTCGACGGCGCGGGCGGTCTCCGACACCGGGACCGGCAGGCTCAGCCCGGTCGGCCCCGTGTACCCGGTCTCCACCGCCTGGGCGAGATGACGGATCGCCGCCGGGATCTCCGGTGCCAGCGGACTGCCGGACAGGTGGGCCGCGGGGGCCGCCTCCACCACCGGTGTGATCGCGTTCAACTGGGCGAGCAGCCGGGTGAGTTCGGGGCTGCGGCCGTGGTGGCGGGCGCGCCGGGCGAGGACGAGGTCGTACGACTGGTTCAGGGACTGGGTGACGGTGTGCCGTGCCTCGTCGTACTCCGCGCGGCCGCAGGCGGTCATCAGGTCGCCCACCGCCCGGTAGGTGCCCGCGACCGCCGCCCTCTCCGGCACCCCGGACCTCAGCGGCCAGGCGAGCAGGGCCAGCAGCAGTACGAGCAGGCCGCCGCCGGTCATCAGCAGCGGGGCCAGCCACCACTCGCCGGGCATCGGAAGGCCCGCGCCCACCACGGAGTTCAGCAGCAGGAGCAGTCCCGAGACCGAGGCGACCGCGCCGATCGTCGAGATCATCCCGGAGACGAGGGCGATTCCGGTGACCACCCCGACGGCGAGCCAGCCGTGGCCGTACACCAGTGAGCCGAGTGTGACGCCGACCGCGCCGAACAGCTGGGGGATCGCGATGTTGAGGATGCGCATGCGGTACGCGTCCGCGGTGTCGCCGATGACCCCGGACAGGGCGCCCATGGAGGCGAGGGCGCCGTACAGGGGCCGGTCCACCGCGAGGCCGACCGCCAGGGGGAGGGTCATGGCGATCGCGGCGCGGGCCACGGCGGGCCGGTTGACCGGTGCCTGCTGCGGTTGGAGGTTCCGGACCAGCCAGTCGGGCGGGGTGAGGCCGATGCGGGACATGGGGTCATTATGAACACCCAGGTCAACCGCCAGGTCCGGGGGCCGGAGGCGCTCGCCGGAACCCGGCCTACGAGCGGGCGTCGACCTTCGCCAGGAACTCCCCGAGCACCGCGTTGAACTCCTGCGGCCGTTCCAGGTTCGGCAGGTGCGCCGCCCCCTCGAAGACGTGCAGGTGCGACTGCGGGAGCGCCGCGTGCATGGCCTCGGCGTCGGAGACCGGCGTGTAGGTGTCGTCGGCGCCCACCAGCACCAGCGCCGGGACCGTGACCCGGGTGAGCAGCTCGCGGTGGTCGGCACGGGCGGCCCGGGCCCGCAGCGCCGCCGCCGCGGAGACGGGGCGGGTGGCCGTCATCATGCCGTGGACGTGCGCCCTGACCTGGGGCGAGGCGTACGGCGCGACCATCTTCTCCAGCACCTCGTCGGCGTACCCGCGCATGCCCTCGCGCTCCAGCCGGTCCGCCATGGCGTGCCGGACCCCGACGCCCTCGGGGGTCTCCGCGGCCGGGAAGGTGTCGGCGAGGACCAGGCCCCGGATCCGCTCGGGGAAGCGCCGGTAGCAGTCCATGGCGATCTGGCCGCCCATGGACAGGCCCGCCAGCACGCAGGCCCGCACGTCGAGTTCGTCCAGGAGCGCCTCGATGTCCTGCGCGAACCGCTCGAAGCGGTCGACCTCCGCGGCCGGTACCGAGGTGCCGTAGCCGCGCAGGTCCGGGGCGACCACGCGGCGGGAGGCGGAGAACGCCTCGATCTGGGGGCGCCACATCGTGTGGTCGAAGGGGTGGCCGTGGACCAGGACCAGGGGGATCGCCGTCATGCCGCCGACCCTAGGTCGGCCGCACTTCTCGGTGCAATAAAATCTTTGCCCTCGGTGCAATCGGAGGAGGTCCTCGTGCACGACTACCGGCGCATCGCCGACGGCATAGCCGCCGACATCACCACCGGACGGCTGAGGCCGGGCGAACGCCTGCCCCCGCAGCGCGCGTTCGCGCGCCGGCACGGCATCGCCGCGTCGACCGCCGAGCGGGCGTACGGCGAACTCGTACGCCGGGGACTGGTCGTCGGCGAGGTCGGACGCGGCACCTTCGTGAAGGCCACCGTCCCCGGGCGGCCCGCCAGGGGCCTCATCGAGGACGCGGGTACCCCCGTCAACCTGGAGCTCAACTACCCCTCCGCCGAAGGCCAGTCGGAGCTGCTCGCCGGCACCCTCGCGCCCCTGCTGCGCCCCGACGTCCTCACCGAGGCGCTCCGTCCGGC
>NZ_RSAJ01000392.1 GCF_003933965.1 Streptomyces sp. RP5T | reverse complement strand
CCCCCCGCTCACCCCGGGGCCCCGCCGGCTGTTCAAGCACCCCCGCCTGATGCACTACAACCGGCTGGCGGCCCTGGTCGTCACGGCCAACCTCGTTTTCCTGTACGCGAGTTGGTCGCCCTCGGCGCGGACCATGGGCCACGCGGCGCTCGTCAACCTGGCCCTGGCCGTCGTCGTCCGCCAGCAGTACGTCGTCAACCTCCTGTTCCGGCTGGCGACTTCGGCTCCGACGAGCTGGCCCCTGAAGGTCCGCTGGACGCTCGGGAAGGTCTACCACTTCGGCGGCCTGCACGTGGGCGGGGCACTGGCGGGCACGGCCTGGTTCCTGGCCCTGACCGTCGGGACCCGCGATGTCCCCCTCATGGCGGTCGGTTGGACCCTGCTGGCCCTCCTGGCGCTCATCGTGGCCACGGCCCTGCCGCCCTTCCGGTCCCGCCACCACGACCACTTCGAGAGGATCCACCGCTTCGGCGGCTGGACCGCCCTGCTCCTCTTCTGGGCCCACACCCTCCTCGCCGGCCCCGGCCCCTTCGAGGTGACCGTCCTCGCGGTCGTCACCTTCAGCGTCGCCCTGCCCTGGCTCCGGCTGCGCAAGGTCGCCGTACGCCTCGAACGCCCCTCCTCCCACGTCGTGCTGGCCCGCTTCGACCACGGCGAGACCCCCTTCGCGGGCTCCTCCACGGCGATCAGCCGCAGCCCGCTGAAGGAGTGGCACTCCTTCGCCAACGTCCCCGCACCCGGCCAACCCGGCTTCCGGCTCACCATCTCCCGGGCCGGCGACTGGACGGGCGCCTTCATCGACGACCAGCCGGCGAAGGTCTGGGTCAAGGGCATCACCACCGCCGGGGTCGCCAACATCGAGGTCCTGTTCAAGAAGGTGGTCTACGTGGCGACCGGCAGCGGCATCGGCCCCTGCCTGCCCCACCTGCTGGCCGCCGAGGTCCCCTCCCGCCTGGTCTGGGCCACCCGCGACCCCCGCGCCACCTACGGCGACGCCCTCGTCGACGAGATCCTCGCCGTCCAGCCGCACGCGCTGGTCTGGGACACCTCCCGGCACGGCAAGCCCGACATGGTGCGCCTCGCGTACCAGGCATGCCGGGACTTCGGGGCCGAGGCCGTCATCTGCATCTCCAACAAGAAGCTGACCTGGCAGGTGGTGCACGGCCTGGAGCGGCGGGGCATCCCCGCGTACGGCGCGATCTGGGACTCGTAGAAGGGAAGCCCGATGAACCATCTGAAACTCGAACGGCACGGCGGCGTCGTGATCGTCCGCCTGCACCGCCCGCACGTCCTGAACGCGCTCAGCTCCGCGCTGCTGGCCGAACTCCTCGACGTCCTGCGCCCGTTGGACGACGACCAGGACGTGGGCTGCTTCGTCGTCACCGGCTCGGAGCGGGTGTTCGCCGCGGGCGCCGACATCAAGGAGATGGCCGGCAGATCGGCCGTGGACATGGCGGCCGAGGACTACTTCGCGGGATGGGAGGAGTTCGCGGACCTGCGCACCCCGAAGATCGCCGCCGTCAACGGCCCCGCGCTCGGCGGAGGCTGCGAACTGGCGATGATGTGCGACCTCGTCGTCGCGGGCGAGTCGGCCGTCTTCGGACAGCCCGAGGTCAAGCTCGGCGTGATCCCCGGCATCGGCGGCACCCAGCGCCTGACCCGCCTGGTCGGGCGGGCGAAGGCCATGGACCTGGTCCTCACCGGACGCACCATGGACGCGCGGGAGGCGGGGCGCTGCGGCCTCGTCTCCCGTGTCGTACCGGACGACCGGGTCCTGCCGGAGGCCCTGGAGGCGGCCGCGACGATCGCCTCGTACGGGCGCACGGCGGTCAGGGCGGCCCGTGAGTGCGTGCAGCAGTCCCTGGAGACCGGCCTGCGCGACGGCATCCGCTTCGAACGCCGGGTCTTCCACGCCCTGTTCGCGACGGCGGACCAGAAGGAGGGCATGACCGCATTCCTGGAGAAACGCGCCCCGCGCTTCACCGGACGCTGACCGCGTCCCCCGGGGGCCGGACCGTCGCGTCCGGCCCCCGGGCCATGGCGTCCGGCCCCTGGGCCCTCGTGTCCCGCCCAGGTCCCGCCGTGCGTCCGGCTCAGCGTGCCGACGCCAGCGCGTTCGTCACCCCGGGCTCCTTCGGCCCCAGGAACCGCGGATCGGGCTGGAACACCGCGTCCAGGGCCGCCTTCCCCGCCGCGAGGATCTCCCGGGTGCCGCCGTAGTACCAGGTCACGTCGTGCTTGGCGTCGACGCCGACGCCGTACGAGGTGACACCGGCCGCCTGGCAGAGGGCGACCGCGCGCCGGATGTGGAACCCCTGACTGATCAGCACGGCCTGGTGCACACCGAAGATCTTCCGGGCGCGGACGCAGGAGTCCCAGGTGTCGAAGCCCGCGTAGTCGCTGACGATCCGGGTGCCCGGGACGCCGTGCCGGGTCAGGTACGCGCGCATGGCGTCGGGCTCGTCGTAGTCCTCGCGGCTGTTGTCGCCGGTGACGAGGACGACCTCGATCCGGTTCTCCCGGTACAGCCGGGCCGCCGCGTCGAGCCGGTGGGCGAGGTACGGCGACGGCTCGCCGTCCCACAGCCCCGCCCCGAAGACGACGGCGACCTCGGTGCGCGGCACGTCGGCCGTCGTGCGCAGCCGGTCGCCCGTCACGACGTACATCCACGTCGACGGCAGCAGCGCCAGCACGCACCCCGCCATCACGGCCTGCACGAGCCTGCGCCGCCCGGCACGCGTGCGTGGCAGGCGCGGTCTGCGAACCCTCGGCAGTCGCATCGGACGGTCCCTCCCCGCTCGTCTTCCGACCAGCTTCCGACCAGCGAAGACGTGCTCCCGGGCCGGCCGGTTCGGCCGGCGGCGCGTGAGCAGGCTCACTTCCCGGCGCGAAACCGCAGGTCACGCCTCCTCACATCCCGCGGCCCGGCACGGTGAACCGCCGGAAAGGACCCGTCATTGCCGTGAAACGGGCAGGCAACCTACGGCGGACACCATCGATCCATGAACCGGACCAGCAGCCAGCCCAGTCTCGTCCGTCTCGACGGCCGACGCCGCCCCGAGCCTGCCGCGCTCGTCCTGGTGGCCCACGGCAGCCGCGACCCGCGCACCCTCGCCACGGTGCACGAGCTCCTGGACCAGGTCCGCGCCCAGCGCCCCGGCCTGCCGGTGCACCTGGGCCACATCGAGCTCAACGAGCCCCTGCTGCCCGACACCCTGGCCTCCCTGGGCCCGGCCGAAGCGGTCCTGGTCCCCCTGCTGCTGTCCCGCGGCTACCACGTCAAGCGCGACATCCCCGAGATGGCGGCGGCCTCCCCGGCACACGCGCGCGTGGCGGACCCGCTCGGCCCGCACCCCCTCCTGGTGGAGACCCTGCACGCCCGCCTGGTGGAGGCGGGCTGGCCCACCGGCGCGGACGAGGCGGTCCGGCGCGAGAGCGCGGTGGTCCTGGCGGCGGCCGGTTCCCGGGACCCGGACTCGGCGGCGGACACCCGCCGCACGGCTCAGCTCCTGGCCGACCGCCTCGGGGTCCCCGTGGTCCCCGCCTACGCCTCGGCGGCGACCCCCACCGTCGAGACGGCGATCCGGGCGCTGACGGCCAGGGGCCGCCACAGGGTCGCGGTGGCGTCGTACTTCACGGCACCGGGCCTGTTCGCCCGGCAGTGCGCGGAGAAGGCCCCGTGGATCGCCGCGGCCCCCCTGGGCACGCACCCCGCGATGGCCGACCTCATCCTGCACCGCTACGACCAGGTCGCCGACCGGAGGGGCGCGGGGCTGCATCGATCAGCGGCTCCGCCGCGGGGCGCGACCAGCCACGAACTGCCCGCACTCGCCGTATGACAGCACTCGGCAGACGGACCGGCGAATTGTCAGTCCCTGCCCGTACTGTCAAGACATGCCGTACGACCCGCAGTCAACCGAACGCTGGGCGCCAGAACCCGACAAGCGCCCCGGCCGCACCGCCTTCCAGCGCGACCGCGCCCGCATCCTCCACTCCGCCGCGCTCAGAAGGCTCGCCGGCAAAACGCAGGTCGTCACGCCGGGCACCAGGAACCAGATGTGGGACGCCAGCCCCCGTACCCGGCTCACCCACTCCCTGGAGTGCGCCCAGGTGGGCCGCGAGCTCGGCGCGGCCCTCGGCTGCGACCCCGACCTCGTGGAGGCCGCATGTCTGGCCCACGACCTCGGCCACCCCCCGTTCGGCCACAACGGCGAACACGCCCTGAACGAGTTCGCGGAGGACTGCGGCGGCTTCGAGGGCAACGCCCAGTCCCTGCGGCTGCTCACCCGCATCGAACCCAAGCGGTTCACCGAGGAGGGCTCGGTGGGCCTCAACCTCACCAGGGCCACCCTGGACGCCGCCACCAAGTACCCCTGGCCCCGCGGAGCGCACCCCACCGACCCCGGCTCCCGCAAGTTCGGCGTCTACGAGGACGACCGCCCGGTCTTCGACTGGATCCGCAAGGGCGCCCCCGACGCCCGCACCACCTTCGAGGCCCAGGTCATGGACTGGTCCGACGACGTGGCGTACTCGGTGCACGACGTCGAGGACGGACTGCACGCGGGCCACATCGACCCCAACTGCCTGCACGCCGAACCGGAACGCCGTGCGGTCTTCGAGGTCGCCCTCGGCAGGTACGTCTCCGAGGACACCGACCCCGCCGAGCTCGCCGCGGCCCTGGACCGCCTGCAGAACCAGGAATGGTGGCCGCACGGCTACGACGGCTCGGCCGTGGCGCAGGCCCGCCTCAAGGACGCCACCAGCCAGCTCATCGGCCGCTTCTGCCTGTCCGCCGAGGCCGCCACCCGTGCGCGATGGGGACACCGCCCAGGCCCTTCGGGCACTGGGGGAGACACCGGGGGGCTCACGAGATACGGCGCCGAACTCGTCGTACCGCACGAGATCCGCCTGGAGTGCGCGGTGCTCAAGGCCGTGGCCGACCGGTACGTCATGCAGCGCGCCGAGCAGGAGCGGCTGCGTGCCGACCAGCGGATCGTGGTCGCCGAGCTCGCCGAGGCGCTCACCGCCCGCGCCCCGGACGGCCTCGACCCCCAGTTCCGGGCGCTGTTCGACCGGGCGTCCGACGACCGCGCGCGCAAGCGGGTGATCGTCGACCAGATCGCGTCTCTCACCGACGCGTCCGCCCGCTCGCTTCACGCCCGTCTCATGGGGCACGTGTAGAACACATATGACAGGAGTGACGGGAAAGACGCCCGAATGTGACCCTCCGTGGCCTGATCGGGCCACTCCCTCTTCCCCCATCACGCTCCGTGCGGGACGCTCCCATGTGGCGGCACCCTTACGAGGAGGAATCAAGTGGTCGACGCGGATCAGACTTTTGTCATCGTGGGAGGAGGTCTCGCCGGCGCGAAGGCGGCCGAGACGCTCCGGACGGAGGGCTTCACCGGCCGCGTGATACTGATCTGCGACGAACGCGACCACCCCTACGAGCGCCCGCCGCTCTCCAAGGGCTACCTCCTCGGCAAGGAGGAGCGCGACAGCGTCTTCGTGCACGAACCCGCCTGGTACGCGCGCAACGACATCGAGCTGCACCTCGGCGAGACCGTGGACGCCATCGACCGCGCGGCGAAGACCGTCCGCTTCGGCGAGGACGGCACCGCGGTCCGCTACGACAAGCTGCTGCTGGCGACGGGCGCGGAGCCGCGCCGGCTGGACATCCCGGGGACCGACCTCGCGGGCGTCCACCACCTGCGCCGCCTCGCCCACGCCGAGCGCCTCAAGGGCGTCCTCGCCGCCCTGGGCCGGGACAACGGCCACCTGGTGATCGCCGGCGCCGGCTGGATCGGCCTGGAGGTCGCGGCGGCGGCCCGGGAGTACGGCGCCGAGGTCACCGTCGTGGAACCCCTGTCCACCCCGCTGCACTCCGTCCTCGGCCCCGAGCTCGGCAACCTCTTCGCCGAACTGCACCGCGAGCACGGCGTCCGCTTCCACTTCGGGGCGAGACTGACGGAGATCGTCGGACAGGACGGCATGGTCCTCGCGGCCCGCACCGACGACGGCGAGGAGCACCCCGCGCACGACGTCCTCGCGGCGGTCGGCGCGGCCCCCCGCGTCGCCCTCGCGGAGGCCGCCGGGCTCGAACTGGCGGACCGGGCGCACGGCGGCGGCGTCGCCGTGGACGCGCAACTGCGCACCTCCGACCCGGACATCTACGCGGCCGGTGACGTGGCCTCCTTCCACCACGCCCTCTTCGGCAACCGGCTGCGCGTCGAGCACTGGGCCAACGCGCTCAACGGCGGCCCGGCCGCGGCACGCGCGATGCTGGGCCGCCAGGTGACGTACGACCGGGTGCCCTACTTCTTCTCCGACCAGTACGACCTGGGGATGGAGTACAGCGGCTGGGCGCCCCCCGGCTCGTACGACGAAGTGGTGATCCGGGGAGACGCCGGCAAGCGCGAGTTCATCGCCTTCTGGGTGAAGCAGGGCCGCGTGCTGGCCGGGATGAACGTCAACGTGTGGGACGTCACGGAGCCGATCCAGGCACTGATCCGCTCCGGGGCTCAGGTGGACACGGAGGCGCTGGCCGACCCGCACGTTCCGCTCGTCGGCCTCGTCCCGTAGGTGTCAGTACCTCCCCGTAGACTTCACGCGTGGCAGGACGGATCAACGACGAGGACGTGAAGGCGGTACGGGACGCGGTCCCGATCGACGCCGTCGTCTCCGAGTACCTCCAGCTGCGCAACGCGGGCGGTGGCAACCTCAAGGGCCTGTGCCCCTTCCACGACGAGAAGTCGCCGTCCTTCCAGGTCAGCCCGAGCAAGGGTCTCTTCCACTGCTTCGGCTGCCAGGAGGGCGGCGACACCATCACGTTCGTGATGAAGGTCGACCACCTCTCCTTCTCCGAGGCGGTCGAGCGCCTCGCCGCCCAGGCCGGCATCACCCTGCGCTACGAGGAGGGCGGCTACAACCCCTCCCACCAGCGCGGCGAGCGCATCCGCCTGGTCGAGGCCCACAAGATCGCCGCCGACTGGTACATGGAGCAGCTGGCCACCAGCCCGGAGGCCGACACCGGCCGCCAGTTCCTCGCCGAGCGCGGCTTCGACCAGGCCGCCGCCGCGCACTTCTCCGTCGGCTACAGCCCCCAGGGCTGGGACCACCTCACCCGCTTCCTGCGCGGCAAGGGCTTCAGCGACAAGGAGATCCTGCTCTCCGGTCTCGCCCAGGAGGGCCGCCGCGGCCCCATCGACCGCTTCCGCGGCCGCCTGATGTGGCCCATCCGCGACATCGGCGGAGACGTCGTCGGCTTCGGCGCCCGAAAGCTCTACGAGGCGGACAACGGCCCGAAGTACCTCAACACCCCCGACACGGCGATCTACCGGAAGTCCCAGGTCCTGTACGGCATCGACCTCGCCAAGAAGGACATCGCCAAGGCCTCCCGCGCCGTCGTCGTCGAGGGCTACACCGACGTCATGGCCTGCCACCTCGCGGGCGTCACCACCGCCATCGCGACCTGCGGCACGGCCTTCGGCGGCGACCACATCAAGATCCTGCGCCGCCTCCTCATGGACAACGGCTCGGCCCGGGTGATCTTCACCTTCGACGGCGACGCGGCCGGCCAGAAGGCGGCCCTGCGCGCCTTCGAGGACGACCAGAAGTTCGCCGCCGAGACCTACATCGCGATCGCCCCCGACGGCATGGACCCCTGCGACCTGCGCCTCGCCAAGGGCGACGACGCGGTGGCCGACCTGGTCGAACCCCGCACCCCGCTCTTCGAGTTCGCGCTGCGCCAGATCGTCGTCCGCTACGACCTCGACACCCCCGCCGGCCGCGCCGCCGCCCTCGACGAGGCCGCCCCGATCGTCGCCCGCATCAAGAACAGCGGCGCCCAGCACGAGGTCGCCGTCCAGCTCGCCGGCATGCTCGGCATCCTCGACACCCAGTTCGTCGTCAAGCGGGTGGCCCAGCTGGCCCGGTGGGCCCGCGACCGCGGCGGCAAGGGACCGGCCCCCTCGGGACGCGGCCCGCAGCAGCCGTCGTACGACGGAGCCC
>NZ_RSAJ01000391.1 GCF_003933965.1 Streptomyces sp. RP5T | reverse complement strand
GAACTGGTCATCGTGTCACGGGCGTTGGACGACGTGGACCACTCGGCCGAGCACCCGCGTGTGGCCCGCACTCGCGGCAGATCCGTACTCGCCCTGGTGACCGCGCACCACGACCCGGCGCTCACCCGGTGGGCCGGCTGTGAGGTGCTGACGCTGGCGGGCCGTACGGCCGACGACGCGGCGGCCACCATCGACGCGCGCCTGCACCAGGCCGGCGCCGTCCCCCTGCCGGAGTACACGGCCGCCCACGTGGTCGGCGAGGTCGAACCGCGCTATCCCGCCCTCGGCCCCCGAGTGACCAACTTCGACAGGCGGGCGGTGTCGCACTTCGCCGCGCGGCGCGAGGAACTCGCCCTGCTGCGCGCGGTCCTCGGAACGGTGAACGTCTCTGGCGGTGGCCGCACCTGCGCCATCCACGGCCTCAGCGGCATCGGCAAGACACGGCTGGCCCTGGAGTACGCCCGCCGTTACGAGGATCTCTTCGACGTCATCTGGCGGGTCGAGGCCGCCCACGCCCCCACCGCCCGCGCGAGCCTGCTCGCCCTGGCCCACCGGCTCCAGGACCTCCCCGACCACCAGAGGGGCCAGACGGGGCCCCGGGCCCAGCACGAGGACCGCGACCCCGAACAGACCCTGCAGCACCTGCTCTCCAACGAGTTACCGAGGATCAGGGCGCTGTTGATCTACGACGGCGCGGAGGACGACTCCACCATCCGGCAGTTGCTGCCCGACACCGGGCACGGCGGCCAGGTCCTGATCACCTCGGTCAACCCCGTCTGGCAGCGCAGCGCCCCCCACCACCGCATCGCCCTGGAGGCGTTCACCGCCCAGGAGGCCGTGTCCTTCCTCCGCAACGAGAGCGGGATCGACGACGAGGCCGGCCTGGCGAAGATCGTCGACCGGCTGGGGCGGCTGCCGCTGGCCCTGGAGCCCGCGGCGGCCTCGCTGCGCGACGAACCCGACATAGACGCCTACCTCCAGGCCCTGGACGTCCCCTCGCAGGCGGCCCCCTCCATCCGCCCGGAGACGAGCCCGAGCGGCGCCCCGGCCTGGATCCACTCCTTCAGCCAGGCCGAGACGAAGGACGCGCTCGCGGGACTGCTGCTGCGGCTGTGCGCCTTCCTCGCGCCGCAGGGCATACCCAGCTATTTCTTCGAGACCAAGGGCCAGCGCACCGACCTGCTGCCGAGGCCCCTCGCCGAGGGACTGGCGCAGCCGTCCCGCGACCGCCGTATCAAGGACACGGCCAGGAACTCCTCGCTGCTCACCGGCGAGGCGAAGCTGGTCATGCACACCCAGGTGCAGGCCGTGATCCGCGAGGAGATGCCGGAGGAGGAACAGACCTTCCACGCGGCCGCCGCGGTGTGCCTGGTCAACGGTTGGTTCCCGGAGGACCCGGAGCAGGAGAGCACCTGGCCGCAGTGCGTCGAACTGCTCCCGCACGCCCGGGTCGTGCTCGACCACTGCGGACGGCTCGGGTTCGTCGACGAGAACACCTCGACCCTGCTGCACAGCATGGGCGAGTACTTCCGTGTGCAGGGCGACCGCACCGAGGCGGAGCGGCTCCTGATGGACGCCCTGCGCCAGCGGGAGAACCTCTGGGGCCGCCAGAACTCGCTCGTCGCCAACACCCTGGTCTCCCTCAGCCGGCTCAAGGTGCTGAGCGCCGAGCTGCCCGAGGCGCGCAGTTTCGCCGAGGACGCCCTGAAGATACGGCTGCGCCTCGACGGCGATCGCGACCCCCGCACACTGGAGAGCCGTATGCAGCTCGGGCGGGTACTGCGCGAACTCGGTGACTTCGAGGGGGCGTCCGAGGCCGCGGACCAGACCCTGCTGCGCCTGCGGAGGCTGTCCGAGACGGACCCGGTGAAGATCGCCGACGGCCTGTGCGACCTGGGCCTCGTCCGCTGGCGGCAGGGGCGGCTCGACGAGGCGCTGAACCTGCACCGGGAGGCGCTCCAGCTGCTGGAGCGGGCCCCGGGGGACGGCGAGCCCGCGCGGCGCAACCGTACGGCGTTCGTCCACCAGGCGCTCGGGCTCGCCCTGTTGGACTCCGAGGACCTGGAGGGGGCCGAGCAGCATCTCAGGAGCGCGCTGGAGGTGCTGGAGTGCGCCGGGTACGCGGTGAGCCATCCGATCGTGCTCTCCTCGTCCGTGCACCTGGGCGAGACGCTCCGGCAGCGGGCGGCGCGCTACCGGGGACGGGACGACCGGCGCTCCCCCGCGCGTGAGCGTTCCTCGCCGGGAGAGCGGGAGGCGGAGCGCCTGCTCGCCGAGGCGAAACGGATCTTCGACCAGGTGCTGTCCGCCCCGCACATGGACGGGGACCGGGACCACCCGGACCGGGCCTGCGCCCTGGTCCGCTACTCACACCTCCTGCACGACCAGGGCAACAGCGAGGCGGCGCTGACGGAGGTCAAGAACGCCATCCGGATCTACACCGAGAAGTACGGCTCCCAGCACCCCTACGTGGCCGAGGCCCGCTACCGCCGGGCCCTGATCCGCAAGGGGAGCGGGACCCAGCCGCCGCGGTGGCGCGAGGACCTGATCACGGCACGGGAGATCTACCTGCGCGTACATCCCCCGGAGCACCCGCTCATCCGGCGGATCGAGGAAGAGCTGGACGCCGATCCCGCCCCGGCACCGGGCGAGACCTCGGACGACCGCCATCCCTGAGTTCCCGTCACATCCTCCGCGGGGGACTTCTCCGCGGGGGACCGACGTGGCCACCGTGCGCCGCGTGCCACCGGCGCGGACGCCGCTGAGCGCGGCCGACTCGGAGGTCACCAGCCCACCGATGCGCCGATCTCCGGATCAGTGCCAACAGGTTTCCTCGCCCCCGCCCCGCTCGGTGCCGACCGAAACCGCGTAGGTGAGGGCCGTGCCGACCTCGGGCTCGGGCTCGGGCTCGGGCGAGAAACCCTGGGGACGGAGATCGACCTGGAACAGCAGATGCCGCCCCTGCTCGGTCCTGCTCCAGCAAGCACCCTCCACGGTGGCGGGCGGTGCCCCGGGGGCGGGATCCTCCTCCAAGCGCCAGCCGGCCGCGGCGGCCGCCCTGGCATAGTGGCCGATGACGTCATCGGCTCGGCCCGGGAACACATACAGGCGGTCCGCATGCAGCCAGGGCGCCCCGCCACTGTCGTCGTCACATCCGGTGGTCACGCCCACGCCCCTGTAGTTGGCGGGTGCCGAGGCACCGGCGGGCACCGAGGCGAGCAGCGGCTGCTCGGCCAGCCGCCCGAGTTCGGCGCCCGTGTCCTGGCAGCCGTCGCCACCGAGGGCGGAACAGGCGCCGAGGAAGACACTCGACAGCAGGAGGATCGCCGCCAGTGCGCCGCGAGTACCGGCAGACCTTGATCTGGGGTGCAACGGTCCTCCTGGCAGAAGGGGTGATCGAGGCTGCGCTTCACCGAAGCGGCCCGGATGACCCTCGCACGCTGCCGACCGGGCCTCGTCCCCTCACCCGGGGCGGAGCCTATGACCGTTCTCGCAGGTCAGCTGCGTGAATACAGCGTAGTGCAACCCAGAATGACGGGGCCCTAATGGTGAGGATGACACTTCCCTCAGGCTACGAGAGGTAGCTGCGACAAATTCCACCGTCGCCGCCCCTCGATCCGCCCAACACCCTGAATTATCAGCGGCGCATGACCCCAGACCTCGGTAGCGTGGCCGGCATGAGCAACGCTCCGGGCTTGGCTACGTGTCTGCACGCCTGGTTCAACGAGGTGCGGCGGGCGGGGATTTCAGGCAATTCTGGCGGCGCACTGGTGAACACGATGAGCAGCTACCCGGCATGGGCATCGGTACGGGCCGCAGTGCAAGTCACAGCTCCGCCGACAGTGCGCCCAGATCTCTATACCCGCGAGGGAGAGCTACGGGATGCGACGCTACTGGGTATGACCGGCCTTGCCCGGGCTGCGCAGGTCATCGCCAACGGCTTGCCCGTGAACGACCAGTGCTGTCCACGGTCCTACCAGCACAGCAACGACCTGCAGGTGGACACCGTAGTCGCGGAGTTCGTGGCCTTCTGCCAGTCTCCGTTGCCGGTGCCGGAGCACTGGCTTCTTCTGGACGCCGATATACCCAAGGGCATTGTGGTCTCGGTCGGTGGGTACACCCTGAAGGCGGCGGAGGCCGAGGACTTGCGTCAGCTCCTGGCACTGCCAACGGCCCGGGCCGTGTGCGACGTGTTGGAACGGTCCGAGATGGACCCGAAGTTCCTCGACGGCGCTGCCTTCCTGCGCCATGACGATCCGGACGGGAAACTGGTCCACGGCCTTCGCTTGCCGCTCATGGAGCTTCCGACCCGGCCTGAGCTGCATCACTGGCGGCCACTGTTCATCCTGCTGTTGTGGCGCAGTGACGTGGCGTGCCATATGGATGCCTGGTTCGTGGTCGAGCGTGGCCGACGTATCGATCGCCGCAGCGGTGCGGTTCCCTGGACGATGGACGTCTTCGTCGATGAGCAAGGCGAGGAGGTGGAAGTGGAGCGGCGCCAAGGGGGGCTCTACGAGGTGTCGGAACAGGAGATGCCCCGATTCCGCGCCTTCTGCCACGCCGTCGATGCACTGATCGACATGGTCCTGGCAGACACCTCGAAAGCTGGCAGGAAGCGGGCACGCCGCATGGAACGTGCGGCAAAGCACCTGGTGCGTGCCTCGCACCGCACTCATGTTGACGGATCCATCTGGGAAGAGGAGGCAGACGAGATCACGCTGCAGTACGTCATCGCAATGGAGGCGCTGCTGACCGGTGATGGGAACAGCGGGGTTTCCGCGAAGATCAGGCAGCGCGCCGCCATGCTCTGGATGACCGATGAGACCCGCGAACGAGTCCTCGACATGGTGTCCGCGAGCTACGACAGCCGGTCAAAGTACGCTCACGGCGACGACACGAGGGAAGACGTCCAGCACCTGCATGATCTCCGGAACCTTGCCACGAATGTGACCCTGCGATGGCTGATCGTCGGAGCCACAGCAGGCCCCGAACTGGGTAAGCGCCTGGATGAAGCATTGACCTCCGACGCTGTTCGCCGACGCGCAGTGACGGATCCTCTAACTGTCTTCTTCACCCACACCCCACCGCGGCAGGTCCCCCTGGACGTCACACCGTGAGCCGTTTCCACACGGGTCTCATGCATGTTTAGGTGACAGGTTCAGTGAGCCTTTTCAACGTGGCCACCGATCGAGTGACGCCGGGGTCATGCGGTGGGTGTGCGCAACGGACAGGGCTCCCGTGCCGTTGAGAGAGGTGTTCGACGTCTCAACTCAGCAGCACAGGAGCCCTGTTGGTTCCGTATCCTGCCGCACTCGACCTGCCTCACGCTCTGGTCGAGTGGGTCACGATGCTCATCGTCAACCGCGAGGGTGACCGGCGGTGCAAGCTCCCGCCGCACCGGCGTGCGCTCGTCGCTCTGGTGTACCTGCGCCGCCACGACACCCTTGCCCGCATCGCGGTCGGCTTCGGCATATCCGTCGGCACCGCCCACGCGTACGTCACCGCCGTCACCGGCCTGCTCGCCGACCGCTCACCCGGCCTGCTGAAGGCGCTGCGCGAGCACGAACGGGACTTCGTCCTCCTCGACGGCACGCTCGCCGAGTGCGACCGGGTCGGCGACAGCCGAGGCGACTACTCCGCCAAGCACCGCCGCCACGGCGTGAACGGGCAAACGGTCTCGACCCCATGCCGATGCGCATGCGCCCCGAGCCTCGATGCCGAGCTGGTCGAGATCGAGGCCGACACCACACTCCTCACCGCCGCACAGCCCCTCGCCCAACAGGCCGCAGTCCGGAACACGCAGCCAGGCCCCCTGGCGACAGCGAAGCTGGCAAAAGGACGCACTCTACGCGCCCCCTGCCAGGCACCGACCGGCGTCCGAGGCGATACCACCCGAACGAGGAAGACACGCCTCGACCAATCCCATCAGCGCAACTAAGCCGACCAGAAAAGCCAGTTCAACTCCACGAAGGAGTCCCCATGAGCATCATGGACACGAACTCGACGGCCGGTGAGCACCTCATTCCTCACACCGCACGGATCGCCGCCGCCACCGCGAAGGGCTCGGCCCGCGACGAGCAATCGGAGTCGGACGCTGCCCGGATCATCCTCCAACTGGAGCAGAACCACGCCGAAGCCAACGCCGTCGGCCTCGGCAGCCCCGATCTGGACACCTTCCACAGCCTGATCGTCAGCCTCGTCGCTGAAGCGGACGACCCGGAGGCCGTCATCGCCTACATCGCCGAACTCCTCTCCGACCACGCCGAAAACAAGGCCTACCTGCCCAAGCTCATCCAGGAGTGTGAGCGCCTCGGCCTCGCACTCCAGCTGACTGACGACCCGACCGTGGACCTCCCCGGCATCAGGACCATCGACGGCCGCCGCACCGTCGTCGCCCGCGCCGACGAGGTGGCCGTGGCATACGACGACGTGCACGCGGTCGGCCGCTGCCTCACCTGCAGCGGTGAGCTGGACGGCACCGCCCTCCTGTACTTCCCTGCCAATGCCCTCCTGAGCTTCCGCGCCGTTCAGGACATGACTGGCGCGGACGTCAAGATCTGCCGCACATGCGTCGAGGCATCCGGTATCCCGCTCACCACCGCCCAGCGCGGCCCTGAGTGGATGCTCCGCTGATGCTGCACACCCTGGTGCGTCAACGACCACACCGCGCCTTGCGCCGCAGAGTGGCACAGCGCCTTCCCCGCCGAGACCAAGCTGCGGGACGCCGCCATCGACTCCAGCGGGTACAGCAAGAGCGGCGACGGGCTGCCCTGGCTGTCCGCGCAGGTCGTCGTCAGCAACGACAAGCCGCAAGCGTACGGCCGCAGCACGCAGGTGTGGCTGGGCTACGGTCTCCACTTGGGCGAGTTGAGCCCGGCCGAGGCACGGGAAACGCTGGAAGAGATGCGCGGCTTCGTCAATCAGTTGGAGCATGTGGTCAAACAGGCGGAGCAGATCGCGCGGGACGACTTCGAGGGCGACCCCGAGATCGCTCGTCTCGACCGTGAGGCGGAGGCCCGCCGGATCCAGGCACTCCTGAGCTCGTCGGCGCAGGCCGCCTAGTCCGACCTCAAGAGGGCCCCGGATCGGCGGCTGCACCACCGGCCCGGGGTCTGGGCCCAGTCCCCCGACCAAACCAGGAGCCGGATTCTGTCCAGAACCGTCCCCACCCGCGTTCAGGCACCTGCTCGGTGCGGCACTCCCAAGGCCAGCAGCCTCTCAGTCATGATCGGTGCCGCTCTGGTGCAGCGAGCATCCGCCAGGTGGATGTCGGCGCAAGTGCGCGGCTCCTGGCCCACGCATCGGGCAGAAGAGCCCCATATCCGTCGTGCTGCTGCCTCCCACCGGCGATACTGGTCGCATGGACCCGACGACCACCGCCCCCCGCGCCGAAGTGCTGCGGGACCGTTACCGCAGTCGGCTGCCCAAGCGCCTACAGGAGCTGGCCGGCCCTGTGGAGGGCACCGTCGACCTGCCACTGCACATCGTCTGGTCCGGGCGGACGAACTACAGTCTGGACCGTCCGAAGTCCTGTATGACGCTCTACCGGACTGTCCTCACCGAGGGCCTGCGCGAGGATGTGACGGCCTTCCTGCACCACCGACTGCTGGCCGAGCAGTGGCCCGTTCTCCGTCGCCTGGTCAGCCCCTACATTCGCGAGGTCTGGGAGGACGCCTTCCCCGAGCTGCCCCGCACCGCTCCGGCCGACGCGACCGCCGCGTGAGGCTCACTCCGCTTCACGAGCGTCTCCTCGCCGACATCCTCGACCTCGGCTCCCCTTACCCTCTGGTCCTCACCGGTGGTTACGCCGTGCAGGCCCACGGCCTGGTCGAACGCTTCAGCCGCGACCTCGATGTCGCCACCGAGAATCCCGCCCCGATGGACGAGATCGTCGCCTCCCTCACAACTGGCCTCGCCACGCGCGGTTGGCAGACCACCCATGTCCAGACCGACCCGCTCAGCGGCCGGTTCCTCGTCACCGACCCAGACACTGGGGAGGAGTGTGAGGTCGACGTCCTCAAGGAGG
>NZ_RSAJ01000390.1 GCF_003933965.1 Streptomyces sp. RP5T | reverse complement strand
CAACGGGACGGATGAGCCAGCGACTTGTCCGGCGTACGGGCACCGGCCGACGACCGGTGCGGGCGGGGGCCGCGCTCCGGGCGCCGCGCCTGAACGGGTCCATCCCGTGGACGTCCCGGCGTCGGGGGCGGTCCTGGGCGATCATGAGGGGCATGCCCGTCGACACCACCACTCCGCAGTCCCTCACCCTCCCCGGATCCAAGTCCGTCACCGCCCGCGCCCTGTTCCTGGCCGCCGCGGCCGACGGGGTGACCACCCTCGTCCGCCCCCTGCGCTCGGACGACACGGAGGGCTTCGCCGAGGGCCTGGTACGGCTCGGCTACCGGGTGGGCCGTACGCCCGACACCTGGCAGGTGGACGGCCGGCCGCAGGGACCGGCGGTCGCCGAGGCGGACGTGTACTGCCGGGACGGCGCCACGACCGCCCGCTTCCTGCCCACCCTGGCCGCGGCCGGCCACGGCACCTACCGCTTCGACGCCTCACCCCAGATGCGCCGCCGTCCGCTGCTGCCGCTGTCGCGCGCGCTGCGCGACCTGGGGGTGGACCTGCGGCACGAGGAGGCGGAGGGACACCACCCGCTGACCGTGCGGGCGGCGGGCGTCGACGGCGGAGAGGTGGTGCTCGACGCGGGCCAGTCCTCCCAGTACCTGACCGCGCTCCTGCTGCTGGGCCCCCTGACCCGCCGGGGACTGCGCATCCGCGTCACGGACCTGGTCTCGGCGCCGTACGTCGAGATCACCCTCGCGATGATGCGGGCGTTCGGGGTGGAGGTGGCCCGGGAGGGCGACGTCTTCGTGGTCCCGCCGGGCGGCTACCGCGCCACGACCTACGCGATCGAGCCGGACGCGTCCACGGCGAGCTATTTCTTCGCCGCGGCGGCACTGACCCCGGGCGCCGAGGTGACGGTCCCGGGGCTGGGCACGGGCGCCCTCCAGGGCGACCTCGCCTTCGTGGACGTCCTGCGGCGGATGGGCGCCGAGGTGACCGTCGGCGCCGACGCCACCACGGTCCGCGGCACCGGCGAACTGCGCGGCCTGACGGTCACCATGCGCGACATCTCCGACACCATGCCGACGCTGGCCGCGATCGCCCCCTTCGCCTCCGGCCCGGTCCGCATCGAGGACGTGGCCAACACGCGGGTCAAGGAGTGCGACCGCCTGGAGGCCTGCGCGGAGAACCTGCGGCGGCTCGGCACGCGGGTGTCCACGGGCCCCGACTGGATCGAGATCCACCCCGGGACGGCCGCCCCGGCGGGCACGGAGATCCGGACGTACGGCGACCACCGCATCGTCATGTCCTTCGCGGTCACCGGCCTGCGGGTGCCGGGAATCTCGTTCGACGACCCCGGCTGCGTACGCAAGACTTTCCCCGGTTTCCACGAGGCGTTCGCGGAGTTGCGCAGGGGCATCGGGAGTTGATGAGACGGTGGGCTTCCAGCTGAAAGGGCCGGTCCTGGAGGGCGAGTTGGTGCGCCTGGAACCCCTGGACCACGGGCACACGGCGGACCTGGCCGTGGCGGCGGAGGAGAACCGCGGCACCTACGCCTACACGTGGGTGCCCAGGGCCGACGAGGTCGGCGACTACGTCGACGCCCAGCTCGCACGGGCGGCGACGGGAGCGCTCGCGCCCTACGCCCAGGTGTCGGTGGCGACGGGCCGGGCGGTGGGGGCCACGTCCTTCTGGGAGCCGCGCTGCTGGCGCTCGCCGGAGCAACTCGACGCCGTGGAGGTCGGGTTCACCTGGCTGGGAGCCTCGGCCCAGGGCACGGGCGTCAACGCCGAAGCCAAACTGCTGCTCTTCCAACACGCCTTCGAGGAGTGGGGCGTGCAGCGGGTCGACCTGAAGACGGACGCCCGCAACGACCGCTCACGCGCCGCGATCCAGAGCGTCGGCGCCCGCTTCGAGGGCGTCCTGCGCAACTGGTCCCGCTCCTGGGCCCCGGGCGAGGACGGCCGCCTGCGCGACTCGGCGATCTTCTCGGTCACGGCGCAGGAGTGGCCGCAGTGCCGGGAGGGACTCCGGGAGCGGGTGACGGGGTTCGTGGCGCGCCGGGGGTGAGACGGACCGGAACTCTGGAGGACCTGGTGCTGTTGCGCGATGTCACGGTGGACGACGTGGACGCCTACGTCCGGATGCGGTGCGATCCCGTCATGATGGCCGACCTCGGCGGCCCGCTGCCGCGCACGGGCATGGCGGACAAGGTGCGCCGGGACGCCGAGGAGGCGGCGGCCGACCAGTCCTGGATCAAGATGATCGTCCCCGATCCGGACCGGCCCGAGGTGGTGGCGGGGGCGGTGACCATCTGGTCCCACGACCCCGGCGGCGGCCCCCTCTCGGAGATCGGCTGGATGGTGCTTCCCGAGTTCCAGGGGCGGGGCCTGGGAAAGCGCGCGGTCGGCGCACTGCTCGCGCAGGCGTGGGCCGCGCACCGCTGGGGCGACATCCACGCCTTCCCTGCGACGAGCAACGGGCCCTCGAACGGCATCTGCCGCTCACTGGGCTTCCGGCTGCTCGGTGAGGTCGACATGCCGTTCGCGGACCGGGTCCTGCGCAGCAACCACTGGTCGATCACACCGTCGTGAGCCGGAGGGCGACGGTCACGCCTCCTCCGGGGCCGGCATCGCCCGTAGCTCGGGTGTGTTCGCGCCGACCCAGGCCACCGCCGCCACGCACATCAGGCCGCCCGCGATCAGGGCCGTCACTCCCGAACTCCAGCCCGCGACCAGGCCGCCGCGCAGGTTGCCCAGATGCGGGCCCGCCTGGCCGACGATCGTCTCGGCGGCCGTGACCCGGCCGAGCAGGGCGTCCGGGGTGCGGGTCTGGACGATGGTCGTACGGGAGAGGACGGCGAGGGCGTCCGCCGCGCCGGCCAGCGCCAGGACGCCCAGGCCCACCCACGCGCTGGTGGTCAGGCCGAACAGCGCCAGGGCCGCACCCCAGGCCGCCGACGCGCACAGCATCACCGGGCCGGGCCGAGCCAGGCGGGTGACCGGGCCGGAGAGGACCGTCGCGGCGACACCGCCCACGGCCAGCGCGGACAGGAACAGCCCCAGGGTGCGCGGATCGCCGCCGAAGCGCTCCTCATTGACCAGCGGGAACAGGCTCACCGGCATGGACAGCACGGTCGCGGCCAGATCGGTCAGCAGCGCGCCGCGCACCACCCGGTGACCTGTCAGGAAGCGCAGCCCGTCCACGACGCCGTGCAGACCGGGGCGGGACTTGTCCCCCTCGGGCGGCAGCGCGGGCAGACCGAAGGCGCCGTAGAAGGACATCGCGAAGCTCAGGGTGTCCAGGAGGTAGCAGACGCCGATGCCCCACCAGCCGAGCACGACCCCGGCGACGGCCGGGCCGACCAGCATCATCGCCTGGCCGGTGACCTGCTGGAGCGCGAGACCGGCGGCCACCTGCTCCCTGGGCAGCAGTCGCGGCACGAACACACCGGCGGCGGGGGCGCCGAGCGCGGCGAAGGAGGTCTGCGCGGCGACCAGCAGCAGGACCACCAGCACCGGCGCGTGCCCGGCGAAACCCTGCACGGCCAGCAGCAGGGAGCAGACCGCCGAGCCGACGGTACCGGTGAGATACACCCGGCGCCGGTCGGCCCGGTCGACCCAGGAACCCGCGAACAGGCTGACCCCGACCATCGGCACCGCCTGCGCGACGCCCACCGCGCCGCTCCAGACCGTGCTGTGGGTCATGTCCCACACCTGGTACATGACGGTCACCATGGTCATGAAGCTGCCCAGCGTGGACACCGTGCGCCCGAACAGCAGCCGCCGGAAGACGGGCGAGGTGCGCAGGGGCCGTACATCGAGGAACGTACGGCTGAGACTCATGACACGGGGCGCGGAGGCGGGGCGGGCGGATGCACCCGGGGACGCTATCCGGCCGCGTCCGCCCCCGCATCCGAGTTTCTCTCCGTCGGCGGAGTCGTTCAGGCGGGGTCGTTCATGCGGAGTCGTTCAGGAGCCGGGCCAGGTGGTCGCGGCCCGTGCCCAGCAGCTCCTCCAGCGGCGCGGCCGCCTCGTACCAGCGCTTCTCGTACTCCCAGCACAGCCAGCCGTCCCAGCCGTGCCGGGAGAGCACCTCCACGCACTCCGCGAGCGGCAGGACGCCGGCGCCGAGCGCGACCGGGGTGGTGTCCTCGGCCGACGCGATGTCCTTGACCTGGACGTATCCGAGGTACGGGCCGAGGGCCGCGTAGGTCTCGGAGGGCTGTTCACCGCCGAGCCAGGTGTGCATGACGTCCCAGAGCGAGCCCACCTGACGGTGACCGACCGGGCCGAGGATCCGGATCGCGTCGGCGCCCGTGCGGTGCGAGTCGTGGGTTTCGAGGAGGATGCGCACGTCGAGGTCGCCGGCGTACTCCGCGGCCGTACCGAGCCGCCGGGCGGCCGTGGCGTCGGCCTCCTCGCGGGACTGGTCGGAGGCGGCGCCGGGGAAGACGCGCACGAAGCCGGCGCCGAGGTCGCGGGCCAGGTCCAGGAGACGGTGGATCTCCTCCACGACGGGTTCGTCGTCGCCGGGGGCGGCCACGCGCGCGTACCCGGCGAGGCCGAGGACCTCCACGCCCGCCGCCTTGAACTCGGCGACCGCGTCGGCCCGTTCGGCGAGCCCGATACCGGGGTGCACCGGCTCCTCCGGATGCGCGCGCAGTTCTACTCCGTGATAGCCGTGCGTGGTCGCGAGCCGCAGCACGTCGGTGAGGGGGAGGCCGGGGACACCGAGGGTGGAGAACGCCAGTTTCATGCGCTCTACTCTCACCCCGTGGAGTCGGTGAGGTCCAGCCCGGGAGGGGCCGGGGGTGGCGAGTGGCTCAGCCACTCACCAGCAGACTGGCTCAGCCACTCACCGCCCGCACACCGCGCGCGTCCCCTCACTCACCCGCACCGGTCAGGTCCAGTCGCCAGTCCTGGCCGTTCAGGTCCCTGCCGAAGGAGCGGTGGGGGTTCTCGGCGGCCAGGACGAAACCGTGGCGCTGGTAGAGGCGGCGGGCCGCGGCGAGGACGTCGTTGGTCCACAGCACCAGCTCGCGGTAGCCGACCTCGCGGGCGAAGCCGACGACGGCCGACACCAGCCGGTCCCCGATGCCCAGTCCGCGCGCCTCGGGCTCGACGAGGAGCAGCCGCAGCCGGGCGGTCGCGGGAGCGTCGTCCCGTACGCACATCACACAGCCCACCGGCCGGCCGTCCAGCTCGGCGATCCACACCCGCTCCAGATGCGGATCGTGGTCCTCCGCGAAGTCGGCGACGATCCTCGCGACCAGGGCCTCGTAGTCGGCGTTGAAGCCGTACTCGGCGGCGTACAGGGCCGCGTTGCGGGCCACGATCCAGCCGAGGTCCCCTGGGCCCGGCTCGCGCAGCACGACGTCCTCGCGCCGACGGGGAGGGCGGCCGTCGGACAGGAGGGTGCGGACGGTGTGCATCGCCTCGGTGAGCCGGGGCCGGTCGGCCAGGGGGACGGTGGCGAGGAGCGCGCCCACCGATTCGTCGGCGCGCTCGGCGAGCAGCGCGGCGGTCTCCCGGCCCCGGGAGGTGAGCGTCACCCGCACCCGGCGCGGGTCCTCGCGGGAAGCCGTCCGCTCGATCAGCCCGTCCCGCTCGAACTTGTTCAGGATGCGGCTCAAGTACCCCGCGTCCAGCGAGAGCTCGGTGCGCAGGTCGGCCGCGTCGGTGCGCGGGGAGTGCGCGAGTTCGTACAGCACGCGGGACTCGGTGAGGGTGTACGGGGCGTACAGCCGGCGGCTGTAGTCGAGGGCGCCGATGACGTTGGTGTAGAAGCGGTTGAAGGCGCGGACTTCCTGGACGGTCATGACCGGTCGACCCCCGGATGTTTGACTGAGTCAGAGATACCGATGGGTCGAGCGTAGGACGTCCGCGCCCGCCGCGGCTACCCCTCGGTGACCGGCCGGTAGACGCACACCTGGACGCCGGTCTTCCCGGTGGTCGTGGAGACCAGCTCGAACGGCCGCTTGGCGCCGTCCTCCGGGAAGATCGACTTGCCGCCGCCGAGCAGCACCGGCATCACGATGAGCTGGAGCTCGTCGACGAGCCCCTCACCGATCAGCGTGCGGACGAGGGTGGGGCTGCCCATCATCGCCAGCTCGCCGCCCTCGCGCTCCCGCAGCGCACGGATCCGCGAAACGGCCTCGGAGCCGGGGATCCGCTCGGTGTTGTTCCAGGTCAGCTCGTCGTCGCCGAGGGTGTCCGTGACGACGTACTTCTTCAGGGAGTTCAGCCGGTCGGCGAACGGGTCCCCGGCGCGCTCCGGCCAGGCCCCCGCCATCGTCAGATACGTCCGCCGCCCGTACAGCAGCGCCTCGGCGCGCTCCATCCCCTCGGTGAACGCCGGTCCGAGCACCTCGGCGTCGAAGTACGGGTGCGACCAGCCCCCGTGGGCGAACCCGCCGTCGGTGTCCTCCTCGGGCCCGCCGGGCGCCTGTACGACGCCGTCCAGACTGATGAACTCACTGACCACGATGCGCATGGGACTCACTCCGGTTCCTGGTGGGTTACGGCCATACAGACCGCGGGGGACGGTGGAACTCATCGGTGGAGAGCGTATGCACCGGAGCGAGCGCCTCGGCGTGCGCCGGGTGGCACGGGCGCCCGCGACCGCCAACTCCCCTCGAACGGGTGAAACGGCGGCCACACGGCAAGGGACAGGAATCGTTGCCGCCCCAGCTCACGGAGGTGCGCGAGTGCGTCAACTGCGTGTTCCGCCCGCCCGTTCGGGTCAATGTCGTGCATTCACCTGTTCTCCCCATGTTGCTTGAATTCTCCCGAATGATCGAAAAGGCGGGGAGCAAGTGGAAAAACGGTCCTCCAAGGGTGGGGCGACAGTACTGATCGTCGGTGCGGGACCCGCCGGGCTGGTGCTCGGCAATCTGCTGCTGGCGGCCGGCGTGGACTGTCTGATCGTGGAGCGGAGCAGCCGCGCGCACGTCGAACGGCGTGCGCGGGCGGGCTTCCTGGCGGCCGAGACGGTCCGTGTCCTCGTCGGCAACGGCCTCGGCGCCGGTCTGCTGGCGCGCGGCCGGACGCACGGCACCTGCGTCTTCCGCACCGAGCGCGGGGAGTTCGCCCTCCGGTACGGCAGCCTCGGCCGCGGCGAGGCCCACACCGTCTACCCGCAGCAGGACCTGGTGTCCGACCTGGTGGCCGAGTTCCTGCGCCGCGGTGGTGACCTGCGGTTCGGGACCCCGGTGAGCGAGGTGGGCGGCCTGGACGGCGAACGGCCTTGGCTGATGGCCCACGGCCCGCAGGGGCCGTACCGCCTGACGGGCCGGTACGTCGCGGGCTGCGACGGCCGGCAGGGGACGTGCCGACAACAGATCCCCGCGGGCGAGGTGCGCGCGCACCGGCGGCGGCACGGCGTGTCCTGGCTCGCCCTGCTCGTCGGGACACCTCCCGCGCTGCCCGCGGTCACCTACGCGGTGCACGAGCGCGGCTTCGCCGGGCACATGGCCCGCACTCCCAGCGTCACCCGGTACTACCTCCAGTGCGAGCCCGGCACGGACCCCGGCTCCTGGAGTGAGACGGCCGTCTGGGACGAACTCGACCTGCGCATGCGGGCGGAACGATTCGGCCCGCTGCGCCGGGGACCCGTCCTGGAGCGTGCCGTCGTCGACCTGGAATCCGACGTGCTCGACCCGATGCAGTACGGACGGCTGTTCCTCGCGGGTGACGCGGCGGGCCTGATCAGCCCGTCCGCGGCCAAGGGGGCCAACCTCGCCGTCATGGCGGCCCAGACCCTGGCGCGGGCGTTCACCACCGCCGTCCACGAGGGGGACGAGGAGCCGCTGGCCCGGTACTCCGCCACCTGTCTGCCGAGGATCTGGCGGGCCCAGGAGTTCTCCCACTGGATGATCGGCCTGCTGCACGCGCCCCACGGGGACGACGAGGAGTCCCGCTTCCTGCGCGCCCTGCGCGACTCCCGCCTGGAGAACCTGCGGACCTCAACCGTCCAGCAGCACTCCTTCGCGGACAACTACGCGGGCCTGTAGCGCACTTCACGGCCCGCCCCAGCCTCAGTCCCGCTC
>NZ_RSAJ01000038.1 GCF_003933965.1 Streptomyces sp. RP5T | reverse complement strand
CAACAGGGCCCCTTCGGTCGCCGGTGTGCTGAGTGGAATCACCACGCCAACGACGAGGGGCCCTGCCTCGTCACCACAGCCACTGACCAGCCCATTTCACCCGCCAGCACAGGATGAAAGAGGCTCACTGAGTTTCGACTACATCCCGGGAGTGTGAAGGCGGATCCGCCGTTGACGTCACGGTTCATCAGCAGGATCGAACACCATGATGGCGATTGACGTCTCAGCTGCGTCACCCGATTGATGGCCGATCTGGAGAGGCTCACTGAGCCTCTTCCATCCTGTGCTGGCGGGTGAAACGGGCTGGTCAGCGGGTGTGGTGACGAGGCAGGGCCCCTCGTCGTTGGTGTGGTGATTCCATTCAGCACACCGGCGACCGAGGGGCCCTGTTGGGTTTTCGTGTCCTGCCGCGCTCGACGTCCCGCGTGAGCTCGTTGAGCATGTTGCCTGGCTGTTATACGAACACCGCCGGGCGTGTAACGCCCGCTGGCGGAAGCCGGGCTGCTTCGACCAGGCACTGCTCACGTTGGTCCACCTGCGTAAGAACGAGACGTTCGCCCAGTTTGGGGCCGGGTTCGCGCTATCGCAGGCCACCGCCTGGCGCTATGTGGACGAGGCCCTGGAGGTGCTGGCGTCCTGGGCCCCAGGCCTCTCCACGAAACCCTCACCGGCCTCGGTGAGGGCGACCACGTCATCGTTGACGGCACGCTGATCCCCACCGACCGCGTCCGCGCCGATCAGCCGTACTACTCGCAGAAACACTAGAAACACGGCATCCGGTGACCCGCGCAGTGCGGGCGTCGCCGGTGCGGGTGAGGTAGTGCAGGCGTGCCAGGGGGCCACGTTGGGCGCACACGGGGGTGGCGACACAGCTGACCAGCGCGGCCAGTTGTCGGCCGACGGTCTCGGGTCTTTGCTGCCGGCACCGTACTTGCCGAACTCGATGTTCACCTCAGGCACTTGGGGGTCCCTTCGTTCTGTCCCGTGACGCGGGCAACGTCGCAGACTTCGACATCCCACGGCCAGCCGTACAGACGGCCGTAGAAGGATCCTCCAGTCCCTGTTCACCTGAGATTCCGCCTTGGGTCAGCGGGGTCCTCTTCATGCTGATGCCGTGGCCCGGCTGGCGGGGGAGCGGCAAGATGCCGGGCCACGGCGTGCGGGTTGCGGCCAGGGGTGCCGATACCCGGGTGGAGGGAGGCGAATTGCTGTCTTCCGTGGTGCGTGGCCCGGCAGACAGCAGTCGCGTCTCTGATCCCCATCCGCCCGGAACTACGGTAGTGACCGTCGGTGGGTTCTTTCTTCGTCCGAGACCGGCTGAAAGACATCCCTTTGACGCGAAACCGCTCAATGCTGGGTGCCGCACCGGCGCGCACTTTGCTGGGAACGCGTTTTCAGCGACGGGCGTCGCTGTGGACCACTTTCGATGCAGAACTGACGGGTGATCATCAGCGGACGTGATGCTGAGAGGGCTCCCTGCGAACCTCGCCCGCCTCATTGACGATCAGCTCCGACAATGCATACCCCAGCACAACACCACGGCCGGCCTTGCCGCCCGACCACCGCCCCCAGCCCGATCAACAACGTAGGGACGACTGAGGGTGGGGTGGACGGTTCAGGAGTGGTGGGAGCAGCCCTGTGCTCGACCCCCGCTTGCTGGTCGCCGGGCCCGCGCCAGAGCCGGCCACCCTCGACCTGGCGTTCGACTCCTGCCTGTCCAGGCACGTCGCGTATGGGGAGATGGAGTTGTGCACGGTGCTCGGCGCCCCGTCGTCGGCCGCCTCGGTGGAGGAGGTGCCCCCCGACGGCGCCGTCGGGGGAGGGTCAGGCTGAGCCGCTCGCCTCGTGGCTGTGGGACTGGTCGCCGGTGCTGTGCGCACGGCTGTTGGCCGAGTGCGAGGCGGTACCGGACGCGGTGCGCCTCCTTCCGGCGGCCCGAAGGGTCCGCGTACCGCTCCCGTGGGGCAGCCGTACCAGTCTTCCACTGTGTCGGGTGCCGAGGACCTGGCCGAGCGGCCGTGGCGCGCGGGTAGATGGAGGCCACGCCGCCGCGTTCAGAAGCGCCGGTGCCAGCGCGGATGGCCCCGCCCCGGCCGCCTGGACGGGCGGCATCGCGGCCGTCCTCGACGCCTCGAAACCGGCGGAGCTCGGCGCGTGCTACCTCGGCGCAGCCTCCTCGCCGTCCGCGGTGAGCTCGGTAGTCAGGGCAGGGCACGCGGATGGGCCAGGACGGTGTCCTCCTGACCGCCGCCGTCCTCGCCGACCGTCCTGGCGGGCTGCCTTCGCCTTACCGGCCCCATGGCCGCAGCCTGCGAGGAACAGCCTGCGGGGTCCTTCGCCAACCATGTGCTGTTCGACCTGATCACCACCGCGTGGCATACCGACGCTCCGCTTGCCGGTGGTCAGGAGGACACCGACCTGGCCCACCCACGTGCCCTGCCCTGACTGCCGAGCTCACCGCGGACGGCGGGGAGGCCGAGGATGGCCCCCTTCCCGCCGGGGACGGAGCTCCGGCGAAAGCGGGGGAGAGAACATGGCCGCCGAGATGCGGGGCTCAGATCCGTCGGTGCGGTGGGGTGCCTGCTGGAGTACGTCGTCCAACGGTCCCGCACGCAAGGGGGAGTTGCCCGCCGATGTCCTGGAGACGATGACCGGCGCGCTCGCCGCGCACGGGGACCAGGACGCGATAACCATTGTGATTGGGGTATGCCTGCCCGCCCTGCACCGGTACGCCCCCGCGTTCGCCGCCACCCACCGCAGCTGTGCTGTACATACTCACCCCCGGCCGCCCGTGGCCGATTGGGTCCTGGCTGCGCCGTACGACAGCCAGATCCTCGTTGCCCTCGAACGCGTCGGGCTCCTCGCCACTCTGCGCGATCCGGACTCCGGTCCGGCGCACGGCGCCACCGCCCGCATAGCGGCCGCGCTCTTGACCGGGCCTCCTCGGTGACCCGGCTTTCTTGTGGGCCGAACTGGCCGCCGGCGGGGGAGTGGAGGCAGCTGGCCTGCTGCTGGCCGCGATCGCCTCCCGCGCCTCTCCGCCGACGGCCCCGGCCCGCCCGACGCTTGCGAACGGCTGGCTGCGGACCTGTAGTTGTCCTGACACGGACGAGCACACCCCGCGGCTGGCGGACGCCGACTCGTCGCCGAGCGCGCCACCCCGGCAGCCATGATGCGCTCTTGCTGGCGTCAGAGCAGTTGCGGTTCGACTATCAGCAGTGGCGAAGAGCACGAGCAGGTGTCGATCGTCTACTGGCAGTCTGGAATCGTCGTACGGGCCCGGAAGCGCGATAGCTTGTTGCTCGGCAACGGATCGTACCTGGGCGACCGCGTCGACGGGGTACTGGATCAGATCGGCGTCGTCTCCGCGCATGCAGAGAGCGGGAGGCCGACCGCTGGCGGCGGTTACGGGCGCTGTCGGTGCGCATCGCGGACCTGCACGATGCACTCCGCACAGCCACCGCTGCACGCGGACGGAGACACGTTGCGCGGACGCTGCGGCAGAGACTGCCTGGTGTTCCCGCCCGCAGAAGCCATCGGTTACGTGAGCGCGTTGGCGGGCAGGTGATGCACTCGCCCGCCGTGGCTGATGTTGCCGGGGAACTCGGGGAGCCCTACAACCCTACTCGGAGTGAAGACCGTGGCGATCGGCACAGCGATCCGAGGCACTCATAGACCCGAGGAATGACGGGAGAGTGCCAGTTGGCTTCACTCGCTGCGCCAGGACCCCAGCCGCTGCGCGATCATGCGCAGGTCGGCTTGCTGAGCGCGGACGCCCTGGGCGAGCTCGAACAACTCGTCGTCCTTGGCCTGCAGCGGCTGGCCGGAGACGTACATGTACTGGCTGGCGCAGGCCCAACCGATGACCAGGTTGTAGTCGGCGAAGGGACGAAGCAGCAGTGCGGTGTGCAGAAAAGTCGCGGCCCGGGAGGCAGCCTCCTCGTAGTAGAGGACACCGCGCTCCCGTTCGAACGTGTGCCGGTCGGCCATGAACCCCAGGGCGCCCCAGTCGGCGATGGGCACGTTCAACGGGGAGATCGCCGACTGGATCTGCAGCACCCAGCCGACATTGACCCGGATGATCTGGCTCACCGCTGGCCTTCAGGGAAACGAGCCGCGACGCCGGGCAGGATCCGGGCGGCCTCGGCAACCGCTCCCTCGATGAAGGCGAGCCTGTCAGCCTCCTCCACCGTCACGTCGTGCACATGCTGCTTCAGGCTCCGGCCCGTCAAAGCCGCCCGTGTGCGCAGGCGCGCCATCTCTTCTTCGCTGAATTCCACATTGAGTGCAGGCATACTCCCAAGGTACCTTCTTAGGTGCCGCTCAAGGTACCAAATCATGTAAAACAGATCCGAGGGAGAGCGCGGACTGCTGCTGGAGCGGCTCGCCTCGCACCTCGTGAAGCCCGTGCCCTTCCTGTACAGGGCGAGACGGCACTCGAATCGTCCAAGTGTCCAAGCACTGCGGTTTGGCAAACAGCCCGGCCGACCGGACCGCGGCGAGGCCACGAGGCGGCCTCCGGGAAGGCGTTCACGGCCCTGGTCCGCTCGCTGGTGAGTTCGTCCCGGCAGGTGAGGAGGATCTGTGCTGCCGCCCGCACCCCCTCGTCCGTTCGCGGAGAGCGCAGCTGTTTTTCGGGGAGCGGAAGCACGGCAGCGGCTATGCGCCGGGCGTCGATCGGGTCGGATTTGCCGATGCCGCGGCAGGCGGCGCGGCCCATTCTGGCGGCTTCAACCACGTGGTAGCCGGGATGTGCCGTTGGCGGGCAATCTGGGCTTCGTAACTGCCCGCATCCTCGATCACCCACAGAGCACCGAGGTCTCCACCGGTGCGGCGTCCGGCCCAGCTGATGGCTCGGGCCCTGCCGGCGTGGGTGTTGGGGAATGCCTTCGTGCCCAGGTGTTCACCATTGGCGGCGGGTATGGCGTGGGTGTGCGTTTCGGCGTGGGTGTCGACGCTGATGACGAACGAATGCGTGTGGGCGACAATGGTGTTCACGCGATCGGGGTTCCTCTCCGTGAGACGGTGGTCCCGGTCGCTGCGGGCCGGCGCCGTGCCCGGGAGAGGTCACTTCGAGGCAGAACTGTGACGGGGCCCGGCCCCCTGGGGGCCGGGCAGGCTTCTTATCAGGCTACCGAGGTGGGCCGGGTGGGCGCCGACCGCCCGGCGCAGTCGGACAGTTCATAGGCAGGGCACCCGTGGGGGCCACTTTTGTCACAAGTCACGACTACGACGAGGCGACCGACGCCAACCCTGCCGGCCGGTCACGGACCAGCCAGATGAAGACTCTGAACCGTTCCGGGTTCGGTAGAGATCTCAGTTGTTGGTTGTGACCTGGGGTTTCGTGGTTGCGAGGTAGTAGTTGGTCTCGTATTCGACGGGTGGGATGTGGCCTATTCCACCGTGGAGTCGTCGGTGGTTGTACCAGTCGACGTACTCGGCGGTGGCGAGTTCGACTTCGGACAGCGTCTTCCACGGCCGCTGGGGCTTGATCACCTCGGTCTTGAACAGGCCGATCGTGCTCTCCATCAGGGCGTTGTCGTAGGCGTCGCCGACCGATCCGATGGAGGCGGCGATGCCGGCAGCCTCCAGATGCTCAGCGAGCCGGAAACTTGTGTACTGGGCGAGTTCAACTGGTGGTTGCAACACCGGGCTGTTGTAGCGAGCGTAGCTGTTCCTCGAACACCTCCGCCGGGGTCTTCCAGCCGAGGACTTTGCGGGGCCGGTTGTTGATGGCCAGGGCGTCGGTGACGAGGCCGGTGCGCATGTGGTCCGCGATGGCCCAGCCGGCCAGGCGCCGTGAGGCGAGGTCGATGACGGTGGCCAGGTAGAGGAACTTTCCGCCGTCCATCGGGAGATAGGTGATGTCGCCGACGTACTTCGTGTTCGGCTCGCTTGCCGTGAAGTCGCGGCCGATCAGGTCCGGGGCCTTCGCCGCGGCCGGGTCCGGGATCGTGGTGCGGTGTCTGCGACGCAGCCGCAGTCCTGCCAGGCCGATGCTCCGCATCACCCGCGCAATCCGCTTGTGGTTGATGCGCTCACCCTCATCGCGGAGTTCGGCGGTGATCCTGGCGACGCCGTAGGTGCCGCCCGATTCGTGGTGCACGGCTCGTATCCGGGTGGCGAGGTGGGCGTCGGCCGCCTGCCGGGCGGCCCGGTCCGCGGCCGTCGCACGCCAGTAGTAGAAGCTGGAGCGGGCGATGCCCAGGATGGTGCACAGCCGCTTCACGCCGTAGCGGCGGTGGTGGTCGGCAACGAACTGGAAGCGGTTCACCAGCGCGTCTCCCCGGCGAAATACTTCGCCGCCTTGCGCAGGATCTCGCGTTCCTCCTCCAGCTCACGGACCTTCTGGCGCAGAGCTGCGTTCTCCGCTTCCAGCGGTGTCGGTGGCTCGGCCGGCGTCTCTGCCCGGCGTCCCCGCGGCTGGCTCACGCCGGCTGCCCGCACCCAGTTCCGCAGGGTCTCGGGGTTGATCCCCAGATCGGCAGCGACCTGCCGGATCGTCGCATCGGGCCGCGACTGGTACAGCCCGACCGCGTCCGCCTTGAACTGCGGCGGATAGTTCTTCATGACCACGAGATGTCCGTTCTCAGATCCTCAGGATCCAGTGTCTCGTGCGTCCAAGATCAGGGGTCAAGGCCCGGGATCGACTGGACACGTCCAGCCCGCACGGGTAGACAAGCACACGAAGCCTCTGGTGGTACCGGGTGATCTTGGTCGTGAACCCGTCTACCAGGGGCTTCACTCATCTGTCGACCCAACTGTCCGACTCACAGATCAAGTTGGCAAAGTCTCACTCACGAAACCCTCGCCGCTGGGCCAGGCTGAAGAAGAGGTCGTCGAACCGGACCGCGTAGTCCTCCTACGGTCCCGGCGCGGGCGGACACGGACGGCGAGCAGTCATCTTCCACCCCCAGCAAGCCAGTTGGCTCCTACCACCGGCCTACGACCAACTCGACCCGTCGCCAACCCACACCACCGCCGAATTTAACGAACTACCGGTATGGGGTGGTTAAAAATGCTCAGTGAAGAACGAGGTGAACCTTTCCGGCGCCTTTCGCGTAGTGCGAGATGCGGGAGGCCGGTTTCATTGAATTGTTCCTGCGGTGTCGCCGCGGTGGGCCCAGGTGTCGACGGGGGCACGGGAAGCCCACGACACCAGAAAACTGTCAACTTTCCGATATAGATAGAGGATTCCATGCCAAGTCAATTTGACCCCTACCAGCATCGATACTCCGACCTTGATATTGCACAAGCGTACACTGAATGGGCCAGCCGGAATCATGAAAACCACTTCCCTCCGTTGGAGGCTGGTGATGATATGACCCGACGAGGGATGCCGGACCGCGATTTGGTAGTGACCATCTCCTACGAGGCCCCGCCATTCACTCCGGAGATTAAGAATGTGCCGCTCGGGGAGGTATTGCACAGCTATCTCAACCCTGCCAATCCCGGAGTCGAGAAAAACACAGCGGAAGCGCTGGACCGGGCGGGCCTCCCCGTGCATGAACTAGACCAGCTGGGCCTGCACATCCACCCGAGCATTCTGAATGACGAGCAGCTCGCAAATTGGACAAGCCCCGAGGATTTACAAGAAGCCGGATTGATCTACAGGCTCTACGAAGAACGAGACGTAACAGACGGGCACATTCCAACCGTTATAAATAGAGGCGCAAACAATAAAAGGCCAGAAGGGGAAAGGGAGCCCGAGTGGTCGATCAGGGCCAGGTTAATGCTGAAATACAAAAGCGTTGATGATCATCCCATCGGCCCGGCAGTGGCATGGGCGCTGATAGATCACGGTATCGGAATTCGCAGATCAGAAAAACGGCAGGGCCGCCTGAACATCGCCTCTGACACTCCATGGGATAGCGGACGGGCCAAAAATGAGAAGGGTGAGAAAAGTGCACAGATCATGGAAATCCTGTACCGAGAGGGCGTCATTGCTGCCAGAAACGTACCGGCGTCGAAAATAGATGACCGAAACAACACCGCAAACTGGGCGGTGCCAAACTGGGCGAAGACGACCGTGAATCGCCTGTACCGTCTCGGTGAAAATGCACAGCAACGTCCGCTATTGGCTGGCGAAATTCCTGTACTGCGCGGAAACTCTGTCCCTCTAACCCAGCGTGACGGCAAGACATGGATTGATCGAGCAAAAGTTAAGCGCACTGGGGTCAGTGACATCGTAAGTAGGATAAAAGAGAAGGATGAGGCAGGTGTATGGGCTGACTACGCGACGCGGGTGTCTGCATTGCAGGAGTCGGCTGGTCCGTCCTCGCAGCCATTCTTTGTTCAGCAGGCCCCGCAGCAGTATGGTCAGCCCTCGCAACCTGTCTTCGATCCGAAGTACGCGTACAGTCAGCTTGGTCCCAGTGTGCAGCCCTTTCAGGGGGCGGACAGCTATCAAGGGGCCGCCCAGTCCCAGCCGTCTCAGATCGTCCACGGCACGAAGCGGGGGCGGTGAGGAACAGGGCTCTGGTGCGTCATTGAGTCCTTTCCAACCTGGCAAGGCCCGGCGAGCTGGATCGTTCCGGAGCACCCAACGCGCAGGGGGGGGGTGAGCATCAGAAGGGCAGCTCAGTCGAGCGTTCCCTGTGGCGTGTCGCATGCGCGACAAGGGGTCTGAGCTGCGCAGACGCCAGGTTGGAAAAGGCTCCCTACGTTGTTCTGCGGGATGTGGTGAGCCCCTCGTACGGTTGACCCGCCCAGGGGCGCCGGGTGTGGTTCAAAACGCTCTGCCGTATGTGGCTTTCAGTGATTGGCCGCCCAGCGCCCCACGACGACTCGGCTGCCAATTAGGAATTGCGAATGATCGCTGAGTAGGGAATCGACAGCGAGGTCGTCCGTCGGGAAGCGCCCGCAGCACACCGCACGGAGGCACCACATGGCCATGATCTGGGCCGGCATCGATGCAGGCAAGACCCATCATCACTGCGTCGCGATCGACGAGAGTGGCCACCGGCTGCTGTCCCGACGCGTCGCCAACGACGAACCCGAACTTCTCGAACTCCTCACTGACGTCCTGGCCTTGGGAGATGAGGTGGCCTGGGGCATTGACCTGGCCGACGGCGGGGCCGCTCTGGTCATCACGCTCCTGTTCAACCACGCTCAGCCGGTGCACTACATCTCCGGCCGGGCCATCCACCGCGCCTCGGAGAGCTACCGCGGCGAGGGCAAGACCGACGCCAAGGACGCAGCTGTCATCGCGGACCAGGCCCGCATCCGACGCGACCTGCACCTCTTACGTGCCGACGACGACACTGTCACCGACCTCAAGATCCTCACCGGCCGTCGAACGGACCTGGTCGCCGACCGCACCCGCACCGTCAACCGGCTCCGCGCCCAACTGACCGGCATCTTCCCGGCCCTGGAGCGGGCACTGGACCTCACCAACACCGGCCCGCTCATGCTGCTGACCGGCTACCAGACCCCAGCCTCCCTGCGCCGGACAGGCAAAAAGCGGCTCGAGACCTGGCTGCGCAACCGCAAGGTCCTGCGCGCCGACCTGCTCGCCGAAACCGCTCTGGAGGCTGCCGGACGCCAGCACACCAGCCTGCCCGGCGAGAAACTCACCGCTCAGATGGTGCACACACTCGCGCAGGAAGTGACGGCCCTCAACCAACAGATCGCCGAGCTCGACAAGGCGATCGAGGCCCGTTTTCGCGAACATCGAGACTTCGAAGTGATCACCAGCATGCCCGGCCAGGGGGTCATCCTCGGCGCCGAGTTCCTGGCCGCGACCGGCGGCGACATGACCGCCTTCGGCACCGCAGACCGCCTCGCCGGCTTCGGTGGCGTCGCACCTGTTCCCCGCGACTCCGGCAAGATCAGCGGCAATCTTCGCCGGCCACGACGCTACAACCGCAGACTCCAACGCGTCTTCTACATCTCTGCCTTGTTCAGCATCCGCCACTGCGATGAGTCCCGCCGGTTTTACGAACGCAAGCGAGCCGAAGGCAAGCGTCACATCCAGGCCGTCCTCGCCCTGGCCCGCCGCCGCGTCAACGTCCTGTGGGCCCTCCTGCGCGACGAACGGACCTACGAACTCGTGCCACCCACCGCGCACGCGGCTTGACAGACAGCATTAGGAATCACTGTCCGCACCCCCTACCACCACCACAGCCAAAACAGCCCGACCAGCAGTTCAACGCCGGCCATGTCCGGCTGAGGGGTCCAGGCGATCGCGCCTTCACCCAACTGAATCCTGGCTCCTCCCTCAGCGGGCGCGCTGCTTCACTCGCCGCATCGGTACACGCTCCGCGCCGTGCTCACCTTGATGACCTGCACGTCCTCAGGGTGAAAACAGCTCACTGAACCGCCGAGATGCCGGGGCCGTTGAAGAGGTGTACGCCTCCCCAAACAAAAAGGGTGCAAGTACCCAAAAGCAGACCATCCCGCGTTCGTGTGACGCGAGAAGAACGTAAATCTGAAGTTGCCTTCCATAGCTCTGAAGAAAAGAATGGTGAAACTCGATGAGTCCCACCCTGTGTCGCCCGGCGCTCTGGTTCCCCGAGAATACAATAAACCTGGAAGAAACACTGAACCTGTGCCGAGCATTGCATGGAGGACACGAGAAGCTCCGGGCGGTCCTTAGGATGATCGAGAATACGGGAGTGCAGAAACGGCATATCGTCCAGCCGATCAATGCCACGCTCCTGCATCCGGGAGTTGAAGCACGAACTGAAATCTATCAGCGGGAGACCCGGCGTAATCTGCCGGGGGTTGTGGACGAGGCCCTTAGGGCGGCGGACCTTGACAAGGACGACATTGATGCCATCGTCTATGTTTCCTGTACCGGCTTCACAATGCCGCCGATGACGGCGTGGATGATCAACGAGCTCGGTTTTCGCTCCGACGTCCGCCAGATTCCGATAGCCCAACTTGGCTGTGCGGCAGGTGGTGCTGCCGTGAACCGGGCGCACGATTTCTGTCTTGCTTACCCGGACGCAAACGTACTTATCGTGACAAGCGAATTCTGTTCATTGTGCTACCAGCCGACCGACTCCGACGTGGGGACGCTCCTGTCCAACGGCCTGTTTGGCGACGCGATCGCCGCCGCCGTCGTGCGCGGAAAGGGCGGCACTGGAATGATCTTGCGCCGGAACTCCGCCTACTTGGTTCCCAATACTGAGGAGTGGATCTCCTACCGGGTCAAGGAAACGGGCTATCATTTCCAGCTCGATCGGCGGGTGCCCGGAACCATGTCCATGATCGCTCCGGCCCTGCGGCAGTTCGCTAAGCAGCAAGACTGGGACGTCTCCTCCCTTGACTTCTACGTCATTCATGCTGGCGGCCCCCGCATACTGGACGACCTGTCGGATTTTCTCGGTGTGCCGACCGAGGCTTTCCGCCACAGCAGGGGCGTGTTGGCGGACTATGGCAACATCGCGTCCGCGGTCGTACTCGCCGTTCTTCAGCGCTTTTTTGATGATGGAAGCATCGCGAACGGCGGCCGCGGAATGATCGCAGGATTTGGCCCCGGGATCACTGCGGAGATCGCGCTAGGCACCTGGACGGCTCCGGCAGGGCGGGATGGAACGGCCGGGACAACAGAAGTGGTGCACCGCAGCTCTAAGGGGAACGCCTCTTCGGTACCTGCACTGAGCGGTGGCTGAATAACAACCTTCACCCTCGATGACCTGCTCCATCGGCAACCATCTCGTCAAATGAACGGGCGGTAGTAGTCATCTTGCCCATTTATGCAACCCAACGCGTCTTTTCCTAGTGTCCGACCATACCTGCGAGGATAAGATTTCTCGCATGATGCGGGAACAACACAGAGCTCTGGTGTTCTCGCGATTCATTCGGTTCGTGCTACCGCTGGATGGATCCGCTTCTTGATCTGATGTCGGCGAGACCTCGATGAGGATGCGGAACCTACGGCCCACGCCACTGAGCTTCTTCAGGCCGGCCACCAATCGTGAGGAGTCGAACACCATCATCGTGCTCGATCCTGCTGGTCGACCGTTGCGTCAACAGCCGCGCCACCTTCACTTAGCTGGGAGGTGGTTGAAAAGCTCACTGGAACTGCTGTGGCGGTCCCCGTGACCCCCCTGTTGGCAGCGACTGTTATGTGATGCGACAACTGGAGAGGAGCGCCATCCCTTGGCCGCACCTGCAGAACCTGACTTGCCCGAGGCACCAGCCCGCGCACGTTCCGCTCTCTCTGCGGCCGAGCTTGCCGTCGGCCTGATCACTGAAGAGCTGCGATCTCATGTGGTTCCAGATTCGAACGCGGAAAGCGGGAAGTGGCAGGAACCAGACTTTTTCCGGAATCCACCGGTCGCGCCCACCGTTGCTGCACGTATCTCACAGTACCGGAAGAACGCTTCCAGGTGGGGAGGTGCGCAGATCAGAAGGATGCTCAATCGATCGACTTACGTCGATGTGGTGAGCCGCCAGAGCGGAAAAAGGAAAAAGGAGATTGCTCGAGAACTCTGGGAAACCGTACGCTCCAGGAAAAGCCTTCTGAGGCATTATGATAATGGTGTATTGCCCCGGACTGAAGACTTGATCGAGAAGGCGGGGATTAAGGCCTCGACCCAACACGCGCACGCTATGAGGCCGGCGCCACGGCTTTCCCCTCAGAAGGAAAGCCGGGCGGGGAGCCCGGTGGCGCCGCCTGACGAAAAGCCAACTGTGGGGCGATTCTCCCTTCACTCTGATTTGGCTCGGCAGTCATTTGTCGAGGACGCGCGGGCTGCCGACCGGTGGCTCAGGGATAACCCTGGATTCGTCTCTGATCCTGTAACTCATCCGGTTCCGCAAGAATGGGTACGCGTTGCTTCAACTGTCGAGAGTAACCAAGTCGCTATCCCGCCCGCCAGAGAAAACAGTACGGCGAATTCTGAATCAGAAAATGTTGAGGTTTCCATTGCCCGCGCGGTGCAATTCATTCAGGCAAGAGGGCCCCTCACGGTCCTGAAAGTGTCGTCGATATCAAACCCGATAGCGAAAGATGCGAGGCAGTACCTGCCTACGGGAGGGCAGCCTCAAGGGAAGGAATCCGCCCCCCTGTCGAGTGGCCCCGTGGCGACGCAAGGTAACTCCTTTACAGCAAGGATGCGCCCTAGTCGATAATAGCGGCCCATCCGATTCTGTCGACCTTTGGAAAACTTCCTCATTGAGCCTCTTTCATCCTGAATAGTCGCAGGTCATGAGTGTGTGGATGGCTTGGCTGGTGCGGCTGATGCGGCGGGTGGAGGAACGTGCTCTGCGCATGATGTGCCAGGACTTGAGTCGGGCGAAGGCGCGTTCGCCGGGGGCTCTCAGTCGGGCGTGGTCGCGGTTGAACTGCTGGTAGTGCTCGGGTTGTTCGCGGTGGTGGTGGTAGGGGGTGCGGAATGTGGCGCTGGCGCCCTGGTAGGCGCGGTCGGCCAGCACGAGGATCTGTCGGGTGAGGCAGGCCTGGACGATGCCGTGTGCGCGGGCCGCGGTCGGGTCGTGTGTGTGGCCGGGTCTTGCGTGTGAGAAGCACAGTGGTGTGCCGTCGGGGCGGCTGATGACCTGCACGTTCATGCCGTGCTTGCGGTGCTTTATGGAGTGGTACGGCTCGTCCGAACGGATCCGGTTGATGGGGATCAGGGTGCCGTCAGCGATGACGTGGTCGCCTTCACCGAGGCCGGTGAGGGCTTCGTGGAGGCCGGGCACCCGGCCGGCCAGGACCTCCAAGGTCTCGTTGACGTACCGCCAGGCGGTGGCCTGGGTTATCCCGAAACCTGCTCCGAGCTGTGAAAACGTCTCGTTCTTGCGTAGATGGACGAGGGCCGGCAACACCCGCTGGCGGAAGCCGGGCCGCTTCGACCAGGCACTGCTCACGTTGGTCCACCTGCGTAAGAACGAGACGTTCGCTCAGTTTGGGGCCAGGTTCGCGCTATCGCAGGCCACCGTGGACGAGGTCCTGGAGGTGCTGGCGTCCTGGGTCCCAGGCCTCCGTGCACCCGTCACCGGCCTCGGTGACGGCGATCACATCATCGTTGACGGCACGCTGATCCCTACCGGTCGCGTCCGCGCCGATCAGCCGTACTACTCCAGAAACACCCGAAAAGCGGCATGAACGTGCAGGTCATCAGCCGCCCCGACGGCACACCACTGTGGTTCTCCCGCGCGACACCCGGCCGCACACACGACCCGACCGCGGCCCGCGCACACGGCATCGTCCAGGCCTGCCTCACCCGGCAGATCCTCGTCCTCGCGGACCGCGCCTACCAGGGCGCCGACGCCACCTTCCGCACCCCGTACTACCACCACCGCGAACAGCCTCCGCATTACCAGGAGTCCAACCGCGACCACGCCCGACTCCGAGCCCCGGGTGAACGCGCCTTCGCCCGACTCAAGTCCTGGAGCATCATGCGCAGAGCGCTCTTCTCCACCCGCGGAGGTCCACTGAGCGCTGTCACATGCGGTCGGCTGTCTCTCAGGCAGGTAGCAGAAGAGGAGACGGATATCTTCCGTACTATCTGTGCAAACACAACTGTGCAGTGACGGCTGCGCCTGGTCGCAGGGCGCCAGGAGTAGAGCACATGCGTGTGGGCTTTTGCATATGCCACGAGCAGAGTGCTCGTCGGTTCATGGCGTCCCGGAAGGGTGTGAGCACCATGTCCGAAACCACCGAGTTGACTTCGCAGTACTCCGCGCAGGTGTCCAGTGACCTCGAGCGCAACCTGAAGGACCAAGAACACCTGAGCAGTGAAATCGAAGCACTGCAGGCACGATTGGCCTCGCTACAACGCGACCACAGCGTCCTTGTGAACCTCCAGCAGGCCCTTGGTGTCCCTGCTGCGGCTGCTGAATCCGCCGCGGCGGTTTCTGCCGCACGTAAGGCGCGCAAGAAGACAACGAGCTCATCGGGCACGGCCGCGTCTACCGCACCCAGGAGACAGGCTGGCAAGAAGCCCGCCGCCAAGGCATCAGCCACGTCGTCCGCATCGCCTACGCTCGTCCACCTCGTTCGTGCATACCTGGGAGGCCAGAGCGAACCGCGTTCTGCCGCCGAGATCACCACCGCACTGGAACGACTGCATCCCGAACGCACAATCAAGACCACCGTCGTGCGCACGACGCTCGAAGGGCTCGTGGCCAAAAGCCACGCCCAGCGCACCAAACAGGGCAAGTTCGTGTACTACACCGCCGTCGCATCGGCCGGCTCCGGCGAACAATCCGCTTGACAGCATCATCAATGAGCCTCTTCAGAACGGCCACCGATCGGGTGACGCCGGGAGCAACAGCCGGGACCGGCACGGCGGCAACCTCCGCGCTCGGGAGCGTCGTCAACACCTGCCACGACATCACCCTCGCGAAGCACTACTGAAGAAGCTCAATAGGTCCTGATGTCCATGCCTGGCATCGGCATCAGGACCGGAGCCCGCATCTTCATCGACGTCGGCGACCGCCGCGTTCCCGTCTGCCGCCCACCTCGCCGCCTACACCCACCTCGCCCCGGCGACCCGCACCCCCGGCTCGTCCATCCGCGGCGAACAGCCCTCACGGAGAGGAAACAACCAGCTCAAACGGGCCCTCTTCCTCTCCGCGTTCGCCGCCCTGGCCGACCCCGCCTCCCGCACCTAATCCATTGTTAAGAGCGTCCCGCTGGGGCCGTTGTCCCCAAGGACGTTCGAGTGCCGGATCGTGACATCTAGTGGCTGCCGGGCGGGCAACGCCTCGCTTTAGACAGGTGCGCGGTCTTGGTACTCATGGTGGCGGCGGTCGTGCAGTGCCGGATGGATGCCTGTCCCGCACTGGGCTTGAATGCCTCGTAGTAGATCGCGCAGTACTCGGCAGCTTCGCGGCAGCCGCCACCGTCAACAACTACCGGCTTGATCACTCGTTGGTGTTGGTGGTGCGAGCCCGCCGCATGGTGACCTCTTGATAGGCCCGAGCTGTCTGAGCTCCTGCATAGACCGGGGCCCGTGCGGTGCGCTGGTGCCACGAACGGCTAGTGAGGTGGAGGCACATCCGCGAGGCGGTTGATGCCTGGGATTAGGTCGCTCGCGTGGCCCGCATGCGCTCGTGACCAGCGCAAACACCAGCACATCGGGAGGGAACCTTGATCTACTGCGGCATTGACTGGGCTGAGAAGACGCACGACGTCGCCCTGGTCGACGACACCGGCGCAGTGGTGGCCAAACGGCACATCACCGACGACGCGACCGGCTACAAGCTGCTCCTTGAGTTACTCGCCGAGCACGGCGACACCGAGGAAGCCCCGATCCCGGTCGCGATCGAGACGTCCCGTGGCCTGCTGGTCGCCATCCTGCGCACCGGCAAGCGCAAGGTGTACGCGATCAACCCGATGGCCGCGGCTCGCTACCGCGACCGACACTCCGTCTCGCGCAAGAAATCCGACCCCGGCGACGCCCTGGTCCTAGCGAACATCCTGCGCACTGACATGCACGCACACCGCCCGCTGCCCGACGATTCCGACCTCGGCCGGGCCATCGCCGTCCTGGCCCGCGCCCAGCAGGACTCGCTCTGGAACCGACAGCAGCTCGCCAACCAGCTCCGTTCCCTCCTGCGCGAGTACTATCCAGCCGTCTTGGAGGCCGTCGCAACCTGGACCAATGGCCTGTGTCGCCCCGAGACTCGCGAAGTCCTGAAGACCGCGCCCACCCCCACCTGGGCCGCACGGCTTACCCGCTCTCAGCTCCAGGCCGCCCTCAAGCGAGCCGGCCGCAAGCGGGGCATCGAGGCGGAAGCCGACCGTCTCCGCGACATCTTCCGCGGCGACTGGGCCCACCAACCGCCGCTCGTCGAGGAGGCCCTGGGCAAGCAGATGCTCGCTCTCCTCGTCCAGTTGGAAGCCCCCTGCACCGCCGCTGACCAGCTCGCCGAGGCGGTGGAAGAAGCATTCCCTCGGCATCCGGACGCCGAGATACTGCTGAGCTTCCCCGGGCTTGGCACTCAGCTCGGAGCCCGGATCCTCGCTGAGATCGGGGACGACCGCACCCGTTTCGCAGACGCCCGCGGCCTGAAGGCGTACGCGGGTTCCTCGCCTGTCACCAGGGCCTCCGGCAAGAAGTCGAGCATCACCCGGCGATGGGTGAAGAACGACCGCCTCAACCACGCGGGCTACTTGTGGGCTTTCTCCTCACTCCGCGCCTCCGCCGGCGCCAACGACCACTACCGGCGACGACGCGAGCAGGGAGACTGGCATGCAGCCGCCCAGAGGAATCTCTTCAACCGCATGATCGGCCAGCTCTACCACTGTCTTCAGCACCGTGCGCTGTTCGACGAGCAAACCGCCTTCCCCGACCGCCTGGCCGTTGCAGCGTGATGACTTGACACCGTGAGGTGTCTACTACGACAAGAAGATCGCCCAGGGAAACACCACACCCAGGCCATCCTCTGCCTCGCCCGACGCCGAGCCGACGTGCTCTTCGCGAGGCTCCGCGACGGCACCTTCTACCAACCACCCACCCCGACCACCCCTTGACCAAAGGCATAGGAGCACCCCGCAGGGCCGGGCTGTCAACGGCCAGTTGTTTGCCCCGGTGGCGGCCAGATGTTCCATGCACTCATGGCCGACTCGGCGTCCCCAGTGGCGGCCAGATATCTCTCCGCCGTTCTGAGGACTCGTTCACCTCAGTGGCATCACCCCCTTCCCGGTGGTGGCCTCGGTGAGGCGGAACGATTCACCCTGCGTGACCACGACGTGAGCATGGTGGAGGAGCCGGTCGACGGTGGCCGTGGCCAGGGTCTTCGGCATGATCTCGTCGAAGCCTGACGGGTGGAGGTTGCTGCTGACGGCCAGTGCCCGGCGTTCGTAGGCGGCGTCGACCAGGCGGTAGAAGCCTTCGGCGGCGTCCGGGGAGACGGGCAGCAGGCCGATGTCGTCAACGATGATCAAGTCGGTGCGGATCAGCCGGGTCATGGCTCTGGCGAGGGAGTCGTCGGCGCGGTGGCGGCGGATGAGGGCGCCGAGGTCTTCGATGGTGAACCAGGCGACGGTCAGGCCGGCTTCGACTGCGGCCTGCCCCAGCGCCTCCGTGAAGTGCGACTTTCCCGTCCCGGACGGGCCGCAGATGCAGAGGTTCTCCCGGCGGCCGATCCATTCCAGGGTCTTGAGGGAGTCCTGGACCTGGCGGGTTATGGAGGACGCTTGCTCGTCCCAGTCGCCGAAGGTCTTCCCGGCGGGGAACCCGGCCCGCTTGCGGCGGGTCCGCAGGTTCGCCGCGTCGCGTCCGGCGGCCTCTTCGGCCAGGAGGACGCGGACGACCTCGGCCGGGTCCCAGCGTTGGGCCTTGGCGGTGGGGATCAGGTCGCTCAACGCCCTTCGCAGGTGCGGGAGTTTGAGCCGCTTGGTGAGCTCGATGGCTTCGGCCAGCGGGTCGCCGTGGGCGCCGGTGATGGTGCGGATCGGGGTGGCCATCAGTGCTCGTCCTTGTCGCTGGTGATGCCGAAGCTGGACCAGGCGGAGGTGCCCGGCTGGAGGCTGTGCTGTTCAGTGGCCCGGGTGGGCTCGACGGTCTCCAGGCCGGCCTGGTAGGTGACGATGGAGATCAGGTCGTTCTCCGCGAACCGGCCGGCGATCGCCGCGGTGCCCAGGGCCCGGTCGACCTCGGCGACGGAGTGGAGCTTGGCCAGGGCGACGGCCTCGGCCATCTTCGGCTTGAGGTGGCGGGCCCCGGAGGCCGCGGCCTCCATCAGCCAGGATGCGGCGCCGGGACCGAGGGCGAGGAAGGCGGCTTCCTCCGCGGTGGTCGCCCGAGGGGTGCGGTCGGCTTCCTTGTTCTCCCTCGGCGGGTAGTGCTCGTCCTTGATCGAGGGATGGCCCGGGGCCGCGCGGTCGTGCCGGGCGACCTCGACAGGCCCGTCCTCGCCGACGGCGGTGACGATCAGCTCGTCGCCGTGGAACCGGGCCCAGACCCGGGTGTCGACCAGCTGGTGCGGGACCGAATAGCGCACTCCCTCAACGGAGATGGTGGACTCCCAGTTCACCCGCCGCGTGGTGCCGAACGCGACCGTGAACGGTTGATTCGGCAACGAATGGAGCCGCTGCCGCTCTTCGAGCAGGGCCTCGGCGGGGCGGCGCCGGCTCTGGCGGTGGACGCGGTCGTTGACCGTGTCGCAGAACTCCCGGCAGGCCGCCTCCAGTTGTCCCATCGCCTTGTACTGGGGCAGCAGGTTCGCCGAGGTGGGCACCAGGTCCGCCTTCGCGATGCGGACGGTCCCTCGCTTCCGCCCTTCGTCTCGGGATCCGCCGGCAGACAGGTGCGGATGGTCATGCCGTAGTGCCGGCCGACCTCGACGATCTCGGGGTTGCGGACCGCGATGTTGGCGATGTGCTCGGTCGTGACGGTCTTCTCGTTGTCCGTTAGCGCGTAGGTGGGGACGCCGCCGATCCGCCGCAGCGTGGCATCGAGGCAGGCCACGATGGTCGGCAGGGTCTTGTCGAAGACCGGGATGACGACGCGGAACCTCGACCAGGCCAGCCATGCGCACCACAACGATGTACGTCTTCCACCGATGCGCGGGCCCTCGCCCCAGTCCCATTGCAGCCAGAGCGCCGGCTCGGCGATCCAGGGCCGGTAGACCCTGTGGTGCCCTGAGCGCATCCTCGCCTTGGCCTCGGCGACCGCGCGGCGGGTGGTGCGGTCCCCGCCGGTGAAGCCCATCGCAGTGATCCGCCGGTGGACGATGTCCGCGCGTATCCGCCCCTTCGAGGCGGCCACCAATTCCTCGATCTTGTCCATGTATTCGTCGATCGGGCGGGCCCGGTGCTGCCGCTCGACAGGACGCTCACCCTGCTCGCGCAGCTGCACATACCGCTTCACCGTGTGGTGGTCGACGCCGGCCAGCTCGGCCGCGGCGCGGTAACTCCCCGTGAGGTCGTATGCCTCCAGGATTTCCATGATCTCCCTGCTGTTCTTCACACCGGCCAGCTTCGCTGGCCGGTGTCCGTCCAGGTCCGGGGAGGTATCCGGCCGCCAGTGGGGAAGCTCGCGGCCACAAAGTGCTAGATAAACGGCCGCCTACGGGGAGTATCCACTGGCCGCCGTCACCGGGCCGACGGGCACATGGTGTCGTGCTCACGGCCCGGACCGGACCGGCGAGACCTGGATCGACCAACCATCCATCGTGGGAGATGGCCTTTACGGCCTCCAGTGGTCTTGCAGTTGCTACTCGGGCCGTCCTTCGACTTCGGCAACCTCACCAGCTCAATGCCTTGCCCTTTCAACGCCTCCGCCGCTGCCCGGAAGTCTGCTGGGCCGGCCGATCCGAGGTACTCCCCCGAGGCGCCTGCGCCGACTGCTGCGAGGGCTGCGACGGATACAACGACCCGGCCGGACCGAACGGCCCCACCGGCACGTGACTTGCAGCAGCCCCCCGAGGCGCCTGCGCCGACTGCTGCGAGGGCTGCGAGGGCTGCGAGGGCTGCGACGGATACAACGACCCGGCCGGACCGAACGGCCCCACGTGACTTGCGGCAGCCCCCGGAGGCGCCTGCGCCGACTGCTGCGACTGCTGCGAGGGCTGCGAGGGCTGCGAGGGCTGCGAGGGCTGCGACGGATACAACGACCCGGCCGGACCGAACGGCCCCACCGGCACGTGACTTGCAGCAGGCTCCCGAGCAGTCGGCTGCTGCGAGTGCTGGTGCGGCTGGGTGAGAGCAGCCGGGGGGACTGACGGCACGTGGGGGTGACTCGGCACGTACTCCGTACCCAGCTCCGCCAAACGCTGGAGTTCCTGTGGCCAATGCCCGCTTCCGAGGGCCGGGTTCTGGGCCGCGTAGTACGTCGTGTGGGCAGGTGGCCGCTGGTAGGAGGGTGGATAGGGCGCGGGGTAGGACGTATTGGTGTGTCCGCCTGCGGGAGCCGGGTTTTGGGCGGCGTGGTAGGCCGTCTGTGCGGTCCGCTGCGGGTAGGGAGTGTACGGCGTGGGGTAGAGCGCACTGTGCTGGGTTTGAGGGGGATACTCGCCCCAGGTGGCCTGAGCGGGAGCCGTGGGCTGCGGGGCCCCTGTCTGGCTGGTGTGATCCGTGAACGCGGAGACGGTCTTGCCATAGGGCACCACGTCCTGCTGGAACGGATTCGAGGCCACGGACGGGCCCCTCTGCGCAGCGTATGAACCGGGCTGCACCTGCCCGGAGCCCGTCTGCACCACATCACCCCACGGTAGAAGATGCGCCCCAGCGATCTCAGGCCAGTCGGCGGCACGTGGTGTATCTGGCGAGATTTGCAGCCCTCTGGTTTTCTTTGCCACCAGCTTGTACCTTGCCACTTTTTCTAGTGCATCTTTCTCCAGGTCACTCACCAGCGACTCCGTGTTCGCAGCAGCAAGGTAATGCAGGCGCTTTCCGATTTCCACCTCCCCCACTCTCGCCAACGGTACCTTGAACCCGTATGGCGGCAAATATCCCTGCACAATATTACCATTTTCAACCGCTTTGTTGATTGCCGCAGCGTAAGCGAGGCTCCTGGCAGCATGTTTCGCCTCACTATCCGACGGCATGCTGTCAGGATTAATACCCCATCTCTCTCCGTTTAGATCAATACGCCACTCTGGCACCAATCCCGCTTTCACGCACTCCGCCCTCTCCAAGGGCCCCATGGAGCTAGTACCCGCATTCCTGCGGAGATCGTGGAATCGCCGACCGTAAGACAAGGGGTCTGGAAGATTACTCAATTTCACCTTGTATTCCATGTCGGGCCCTGCCGGGCCTTTCCATTTGGCTTGCCCCTCAAACTCTGACGTGCCGAACGTTATGGCTACCGCTTTCGCCCAGTCCGCATCAGTAGGTCGTGGTCGTGGCATGTGTAGTCCCTCATCGATCGCGAAGACGATTTCTCTCCTACAACGCGCCCTGCGGTTCGCCGGTTCAGCAGCCGCACGAGCCGGTCGCCGCATCGGCCAAGACAGGTTCCTGGACCGCCGGCTCTATCGTGATCGCGACATAAATGACCTGCGCTTCCTGGCAGATTCGTTCATGGCAGTCGTTGCAAGCCACAACAGTCTTCTGGCACGAATCGATCATGACCCGCGTCCCGGGCAGCAGCCATCCAGTGCTCGAGATCGGCGACGGGCGGATCCGATGAACTGGACATCAGCCGTGGCTTTACAGACATCGCAGGTATTCGTGAGGAATAATCAGCTCTTTTCGCGCGGATAGCCCACCCGATCAGACCAACGGACGCCCTTTGCCGACCTCTACCAAAAGAGGGGATCACCGAATTACACCACCAGTGGCCATAAGCAGAAACAGACGCGATGCTTCTTTGCATTATCCATCCTGAGCTTATCTTCCTGACCCTCCGGATGCCTCACGAACCGAGTCCGCAGGACAGGTCAGAGCGCACGCTCTTTGGCCCGTCTTGAACAACACCGAAAAGCCACAATCGCTTTTCTTGCAACGGCTACTGACCTTCAAAGCGTGGTGTCGGCGGGGCTGACGTCTCTTGATCGCTGCGGTATGCCGAGTGCATGAGGTATGCGCAAGGGGGCGGACTGACCGACGAACGACATGCCTTCCGCGAGAAGTTGAGGATGGAGGCGTCCGAGCGGTACCGGCAGGGCGCCGAGAACCTGGTCATCGCTCACGATCTGCGGGTCATCGCTGCCGCTGCTCAGCGACGCACTGAGCTTCTTCAGTAGCGCCTCGTGAGGGTGATGTCGTGGCAGGTGTTGACGACGCTCCCGAGCAGGGAGATTGCCGCCGTGCTGATGCCGGCCGTTGCTTCCGGCGTCACCCGATAGGTGGCCGTTCTGAAGAGGCTCACTGTTCGCCGTGCTCGAGCGGGAGCTGGCCAAGGGGCCGGTGGCACACGGTTGGCCGGACCAGACCTGGACCCTGTCGCGGATCAAGACGCTGATCGGGCGGCACTTCCACAAGAGCTACACCGTGCAAACGGTGGCCGCCCTGCTCAAGCGGCACGGCCGGAGCTGCCAGGTCCCCACCCGGCGGACGATCGAGCCGGACGAGACCGCGGTGGCCGACTGTGTGAAGGAAACCTGGCCGAGCATGGAAGGACCGTGGACCGTGGCGGCGCTCGACGCCCGACTCGTCTTCGAGGACGCGGTCACGGTCGTGATAGCGAAGCCGGCCACGAGCCGCAGCGTCCCGTTCGTGCGCAGGTGCACCAGTGCCAGCAGGGCCTGTTGGAAGCACGCCAACTTCCGCCCGCGAGCCGCGTTCACGCCTTCGGCATAGAGGAGCCAGACACCAAGATCAACCAGCTCATGCACGTCGAGCGTGGCTCGATACGGGACCAAGCAAGGTTGCTCGGACGTGGCGTGGTGCGTAGAGCACAACACCGCAACGACTCGGAGCCTCGCCTCGTCACCCACCCCGCTGATCTGCCCTTTCACCCCGCAGAGACAGGATGAATGCAGCTCAGTCAGGCCGCAATCACCCGGGCGGGAGCTGGAGAATGGAACCCGTCGCGCTCGTTCAACAACCGCCTCGCGGCACTGGTGAACCAGCAACCCGCGCCGCACGTCGTAGGAGAGACGTCGTCTCCGCGATCAAAGAGGGAAAATATGCCAGCACGACCTACTGATAAGGACTGGGCGCAAGCAGTAGCCATAACATTCGGCACAAGAGGGTATAAGGCCAAATGGAAAGACGCGGGCTGGCCTACCCAACGTTACGAGGTGAAAGTGAGTGGATATACAAAACCTTTGAGTTACGGACAGCGGTTCAACGATCTCCGCAGATCCACGGGTAAGCGCACCATGGGCCCCTTGGAGGAGGCGGCGTGTAGGGAGGCGGGCATCGGAACAGAGTGGCGTAAGGACGCACATAGAGAGGGATGGGTCATCAAAGCCGACAGCGCGCCGCTGGCCAGCGAATTAAACCGCACTCTCGCACAGGTTCATTACGCCGCGGCAATCACCAAAGCGGTTAAAAATGGCAATATAGTGCCCGGATACCTACCGCCAACTACCCTTACGGTTCCAATAGAGGGGTGTGGAGATGTAGAGCTCGGAAGGCACCTGCACTCCATTTGTGCCACGGGCAGCACCGTCACGAGCAGCCATAGAATCACCAGAGTAAGCGATCTAGAGAAAGATCCTCTGGAGAAGCTGGCCAAATACAGGCTGGTGCCACAGGAAAGCGGCGGCCTGCAAATCTGGGCGGACCAACCACGCGCCTCCGAACAGGATGAGAAGATCGCTAAGGCACATCTCCGGCCGTGGGACGATGAGATACAGAGCGGCTACGGGCAGGGGCAGGGCGCATACGAGAATCCGCCGGAGATGGTGCAGCCCAGCTCATACGCCGCGCAGACCGTCCCGTCCGCAGCCTCGAACCCGTTCCAGCAGGATGTGGGGCAGTACGACATGACTGGCCCCGCATTCACCGGTCACACCAACCAGCCATGGGCCCCGCAGCCCACGCCTGACCCTCAGCCCACCCGGGCCCATCTTCCACCTCATCCCCAGCACAGTGCGCTCTATCCCACGCCGTACACCCACTACGAGCGGTCGTCTGCGCACACGGGCTACTACGCAGCCCAGGGCCCGGCAATCGGGGGTGAGAACCACAACCCGTCACACCAAGCGTCGTACACGCCCTACCAGCAGCAGCCTACGCAGACGGCCTACTACGCAGCCCAGAACCCAACAGCCGGGGCTGGGCACCACAACCCGTCACACCAAGCGTCGTACACGCCCTACCAGCAGCAGCCTGCGAGCCGGCCACTCTCACGATGACATCGTTGGAGCAGCGTGCAGGACGGTGAAACTGAACCGCTCCACAGACGCTCCCGGCCCGTCCGCGAAGCCCTTGAGGACACGCAGCAGGAACATCGTTTTGGTGCTCCGAGCGGTTCGCCGTCTGGCCTGGTCAGAGGCATCGTCGGCGTGTAGTTGGCTGCTGACATGCCGGGACGGTCTTGCTGGATCGCACCTCCAGTGAGTGGCACAGAGAACCGTTTGTTGGGGTGATGAAGACGGCCTCCGCCTCGCCGACGCTGGGACCGCGAACTCGACGACCTCCTCTTGCGCGTCGGGCACCGTTTCAGCTGGGCCGCTCTGCGACAGCGCACAACGTTCCCGCGCGGCGAGACTGACTGAAATCGTGAGTTGCGCTCCATTTTTTGAACGTGTTCAATTCTTTGGTCTAGGCTCACCCGAGACGAAGGAGGGATAGCCGATGAAGATTGTGATTCCCGGTGGCACCGGACAGGTCGGCGCGGTCCTGAAACGCGCACTCAACGCCGCTGGCCACGAAGTCGTGATTCTCACCAGACGCCCCGAACGTGAGGGCGAGGTCCACTGGGACGGTCAAACCCTGGGGCCATGGACAGCAGCCGTGGACGGCAGCGATATCATGATCAATCTGGCCGGACGCACTGTGAGTTGCCGATACACGGCAGCCAATCTGCAGGAAATGATGGACTCCCGGGTCAAGTCCACACAGGTCGTAGGCGCCGCGATCGCAGGCGCTGCCCGACCACCCCGGGTCTGGCTACAGATGAGCACCGCCACCGTGTACGCGCACCGCATCGACGCCCCCAACGACGAGGCCACTGGTGTGATCGGCGGTACCGAACCGGGCGTGCCGGACTATTGGGCGTACAGCGTCGAGATCGCCAAGGCCTGGGAACAGGCTCAGCAGCAGGCCGACACACCGGCCACACGCAAGGTCGCTCTGCGCTCGGCCATGGTAATGAGCCCGGACCCCGGCGGGGTCTTCGCCGTCCTGCTGGGACTGGCCCGCCTGGGTCTCGGCGGCCCAGTCGCCGGTGGAACACAGTACGTCTCATGGATCCACGAACACGACTTCGTGCGCGCAGTGGAGTTCCTGATCGACCGGGAGGACATCGCAGGACCGGTGAACCTGGCGGCCCCCCATCCCCTGCCACAGCGCACATTCATACGCACGCTGCGCTCCGCCTGGGGTATACCGGTGGGCCTCCCTGCGACCAAGTGGATGGCCGAGATCGGCGCGCTCGCTCTGCGCTCCGACACCGAACTGCTACTCAAGAGCCGCCGTGTAGTGCCGGGCCGACTGACCCAGGCCGGCTTTGACTTTCAGTACGCACAGTGGCCGCAGGCCGCGGACGAACTGGTGCGTCAGGTGCGCAAACGGCTCCGCGGCGGCAACGCGGCACTCCGCTGAACGGAACCGCGATGACGACCAATCTGGCCGCCCCGTCGGGCCCCGGCGCCTGTGCCCCACCAGCCACCACACGCGCAACGCCACCCTCCCCCAGGCCAGCCTCCACATCACATGATCAGACCGCACAGACCCGCTGAACGACGCCGCCCTGGCTTTGAAAGGTCTCCCATTTGAGGATCGACCAGATCACCCCAAGCTAGTCGCAGAGGCCAGCAAAGCCACAGGACCGTATTGACCGGCTTCAACCGGTCAATACAACAGTCAGCAATTCACCACCGCGGCAAACAGAGTTCGGCATCAGCCTGCCCGTCGGCAGGACCGGCCAGGCTGGGACAATGCATCCACCAAGTCGTTCACCTCCCCCAACGGCATGGGAGCCCCGTGCGTTGCACACCCCGTCGGCGTCACTCAATCGGCGGCCACGCTGAAAACAGCTCAGCTTGATCATTTCTACAACAACACCCCCGACAACGGCCTCACTACTGAGCTTCTTCAGTAGTGCCTCGTGAGGGTGATGTCGTGGCAGGTGTTGACGACGCTCCCGAGCAGGGAGATTGCCGCCGTGCTGATGCCGGCCGTTGCTTCCGGCGTCACCCGATCGGTGGCCGTTCTGACGAGGCTCACTGACAGAAGGACGGTGCCCGGTGATCCGTGCAGCTGTCACCTGCGACACCTCCCACTGCCTGGCCATCTACGTCGAACGCGACGACATGCCAGAGAGCGTTCAGTTCGAGCACGACATCGAACACATGGGTGGGGGCCTCGACCGGCTGCCCCGGACGTGCATGGCCACCTCTGCCCAGCCTGCACCAACGGGCGCGGCCCGTTGGGCGAGTGCCCCCGCTGTAAGGGCCGCACTGTCGACCTCCCGACGGGCTCGACCTGCCAGCTACTGCCGCCACGTCCAGCCGTAGCCCGCTGACAAGGCCTGCCAGGCAGCGGGGCCAACGGCGACACCGATGGAGTATTCCGCCCCCTCCGCGCGCGACACGGCTTGATGGGGGGGCGGCAGACCTCGATGACGCGTTCACGGACGTCCTCGAGGAAGACGGCGAGGCCGGCCGAAGCAGCCAGTCCCCTCGAGTGCCCAGCAACGACGACAGGCAGTGTGAGCGGCCAAAGCCGAGAAGACGCCGGCAGCCGCAACGATGAGCGGGCGCGTCGGTGGTCTCCAGGATGGCGCCGATGAGGCTGACAGCGGCGGCCGCGAGGATGTCGCGGTGAGTGTCGACGCCGATGACGCCGTCGACGTGTTCTGCGAGCATGGTCATGTTGGTCGGTCTCCTCCGGGGCGGACGACCGTGAAGGCGTCGGCCCGGGTGGAGTCACTGAGCCCTTTCCAACCTCAGTCTGAGCTGGCCAGATGGAGGTGAGGACGGCTAGGACGAGGCTCGTGATCCGGGTGGTCGAGCATCGGAGCTTGCGAAGGAGCCGCCAGGACTTCAGGGTGGCCTGTTCGACCAGTGCCCGGGCCTTCGCATGGGAGCGATTGACGGTCTGCTGACCGGCGGAAAGGCTGTCCCACCGGCCGCGGTAAGGGAGACGGACTGTGCCGCCTGCGCCCTGGTACCCCTTCCGCCCAGCAGTTGATGCCGGCCTCGGTGAGAGCGTCGATGATGCCGTGCTCGCGTGCGGCCCGGATGTCATGCACGGCCCGGGCCAGGGCCGCTGGATCCCACAGGAGGCGGCCCTTCGGGTCGGCTAGGACCTGCACGTTCGTGCCGTGCTTCTTGTGTTTACCTGGGTGGAAAGGACGGTCGGCGGCGGTCCGGTCGATCGGCAGAAGCGTCCCGTCCAGGATCAGATAGGCCTTCATCGACGCGGCCCGTACTGCCTTGGCGAGCGTGGGGGCGAGGGCGGCCACGAGCTCGACGGCCTCGGTGACGTACCGGTAGACGGTGGTGGTGCTAATGCCGAAACCGGCCGCGAGTTGGCCATAGGGCTGGCGGTTACGGAGGTGGGCGAGGGCGAGCAGGGCCTGACGGCCCGCGCTGAGGCGCCGCCATCGGGGTGCCGAGAGCGCGGCGGTGTTCCCACAGGCGGGCGGCGAGGAAGCGGAGGGCAGAGCTGGACACATCGACGCCTGACGGGCAGACAAGCATGCAAAACCTCTGGTAGAGACGGTTCTCTTGGTCGAAAACCCATCTGCCAGGGGCTTCAGCCGTCTGTCAGGCCAACTGGCCAGCCGACACCGGAGGTCGGACAGGGCTCACTACGTGGCGGAACTGTGATGAGTTCACGCCGGAAGGCGGCGGACAAGCTGCTGATGATCTAGCCAACGGGTGGGCCAGGCCGACGCCCGCATCCGGCAGACACCTCGGGGCAACGGCAGCCCCTGACGGGGCGCCAGTTATTCTGCGAGTCATGCCGGATCACGAACGCCGAGCCTGGCAGCAACCCATCCCGGGCTGCAGAAGAACTCTCACAGTTATGTTTTGCGCGGTCCTGCAAGAGGACCGCTGGCCTCCAGGCCCGGCATGGCTGGTCTCCCCTGTCGAACCGATGACAATACCGTTGCTTCTGTGGTGTGTGGGGTGTTGAGCCATGCGTGTTGGTGTCGCGTCTGGAGCGGCTGGGGTTGGGGATCCTGACTCGGTCGTGTCCTGCTGAGCTGGTGGACCAGGTCGTTGCCGAGACTGGGTGTGCGGAGAAGCACCGGCGTGTGCTGTCGGCCCGGTTCACGGTGTACTTCGTGCTCGCACTGTGCCTGTTTCCGCAGGCCGACGCATCAACGTGCTCTTCGCGATGCTCCGCGACGGCACCTTCTACGCACCCCGAACCCCACGCCCCGCTTGACCAAAGACATAGAGGCACCCGGAGGGGGCGTGGGCGCCTGGTCAAGGAGCAGGGACCCACGCTGGTGAGTTTGGCGGCGATGCGGGTCCAGCGGATGCAGCGCAGTGCGGCGAGGCCCATATCGGCGGCTGCGAGTTCATGGATGCCGGGGGCGTCGTGGAGCAGGTGTCCCGATGCAGGGCATGCTCGCGATCGCCTCGGCGTATCGGGGCTTGCGAAACTGGGCCTTGATGAGCGTGTCAGCCTCGGCGATCTGTTCGTTGAGACGCACCACCTCCTCGGTGAGCGTGTGAACGAGCTGGGCTGTCGGCTTCGCCGGTCACACCGGTGTGCAAGCTGCTGACGGCCGCCAGGGCCTATTCTGCAAGTTGGGCAGCACTACGGACCTTGCGATTGCGCAGCCACGTCTCCGGCTTCCGAGCCAACCGAGCTGTGTGAGGGCCGCCTCTGGGGCGGCCCTCACACAGCTCGGTTGTGCACGACGTCCGCAGACGTGACCCGCAAGTAACGCACGCGCGAACGGACAGTCGCAGCTCGGATACCCCTCAAATCACCTCTTCATCGCCTTTCCCTGCGGCTCACCCTGCGGCCGGGGAGGCGGGGAAGAACTCTCCCCCTGAGATTGCCGACCCCGTTGTCCCAGCCTGGCCGCCGCGGCCATGGAGACCGGCGGGGGCGGCATCTGGCTAACTTCCCCAGGGGCGAGGGGGGGCTGCTGTAGGGCAGATGCGCCGGGCCAAGCGCTCGGAGCGGCCGGTACGCCGAACTGGCCACCGTTTCCCGGCTGGCGATGCACAAACGGGGGGTCATACTCTTCTCCGAGAGCAGCGCTGAGCGACGGAAGCTGGATACCGCTCGACTGCTGATCGTAGCCAGACGATACAGGTGCGGCGGCGGCAGCCACAGATTCCTGGGCGTCCTTCGCCGTCCTTCTCTTAAAGCGACCGGCGAAATGAAGCTTCCCCGTCCTAGGGTCCCTCACCACCCGATCCCGATATCCATTTCGTTGCAGCACATCCGCCACTTCCGGCGGAAGGCGGTTTTTTCCGGGGCGCGCACCGTGCAGATGCTCTCCCGTCGACGTCTGTTGGAGAGGCAACGCGGGGAGCTGCCCCGGCTCTACATCCTGCGACGCAAAAAATGCCTCCAAATTGGCCGCATGCTGCGCACCAGAAAGTTTTAGAGAGGTTCGACTGCTGGCGAAATGAAGCTTCCCCGTCTCGGGGTCCGTCACCACCCGGTTCCCATATCCATTTCGCCGCAGCACAGCCGCCACTTCGGACGAAAGACGACCTCTTCCGGGGGCTGCCTGGCTCAGATGCGCTCCCGTCGACGTCTTTTGGGCAGGCAACGCGGGGAGCTGCCCCGGCTCTACATCCTGCGACGCAAAAAATGCCTCCAAATTGGCCGCATGCTCCGTACCGGACATCGGCAAGACAGTCTCCTATCCGCAGAAACTCTCACCTTCGCCCGACTCGGCAAAGGCCCTCACCATCATCACAACGGCCCTACTAGCCGAAAGGTTCACCGCGATGTGGCGGCCTGTACCAGTGAGTAACGCAAGCCGCAGCCGCGGACCACGATCAACAGGAACATGGCTCTCCCGCTCAACCCTAGTGCTCAATTCCGCATTCGGTGGGTATAGCTGCTGATAGCGGGGCGTTTGTAGGTACTCGGGGGCGGGTGCTGGGTCATGGTATTGAGGGCACGGCCGGGCCGTGACGAGGGCGAGCAAGCGGT
>NZ_RSAJ01000389.1 GCF_003933965.1 Streptomyces sp. RP5T | reverse complement strand
ACCTTGGTGCGATCCTCTCTCCCTCGCTCAGGTCAGGTGTCCGATGCGGAAAATCGTCCTGATGATGTCCATGTCCCTCGACGGTTACATCGAGGGCTCCGACCCGGACGACATCAGCTGGCACCGGGTCGACGACGAACTGCACGCGCACATGAACGCCACGATCGGCGCCATGGGCGGTCTGCTGCACGGCCGCCGCGTCTACGAGCTCATGGCCGACTTCTGGCCCACCGCCGACGCCGACCCCGACGCGCCCGCCTCCGTCAGGGAGTTCGCCCCGATCTGGCGGAACCTCCCCAAGGTCGTCTACTCCCGGACCCTCAAGCACGTCGAGTGGAACTCCACCCTGGTCCACGAGGTCGTACCGGAAGAGGTCCGGGCGCTGAAGGAGCAGCCGGGCGGTGATCTCGCCCTGGGCGGGGCCGACTTGGGGGAGACCTTCCTGCGGTACGGCCTCGTCGACGAGCTGCGGATCTACATCCACCCCGCCCTCGTCGGCGGCGGCAAGCCCCTGTTCCCGCACTCCGACACCCTGACCTCCCTCCGACTCGTCGAGTCGCACACCTTCGGCAACGGCGTAGTACTGCTGCGGTACGAGCCGACGTCGTAGGGAACCAGTACGAGCCGACGCCGTGGGGAACGACCTGACGGCCCGCTCCCCGAAAATGGACGGCGCCCCTCCCCGTCCCCCTGTCACGATCAACCCCATGACCTCCCGACACACCCGTACCTTCGAGGACCTCGTCGCCGAGGGCGCCGCCGTGCCCACCGCCGGGTGGGACTTCTCGTGGTTCGAAGGGCGGGCCACCGAGGCACGGCCCTCGTGGGGTTACGCGCGCTCCCTGGCCGGACGGCTGGCCGCGGCCGCCGCCTCGCTCGACCTCCAGACCGGTGGCGGCGAGGTCATGGACTTCGCCCTCGGGCAGGGAGTCGCGACGCCCGTGCTCGCCGCCGCCACCGAGGGCTGGCCGCCGAACGTCGCGAAGGCCACCGCCCTGCTGCGCCCGCGCGGCATCGTGGTCGTCGCCGCGCCGGAGGACGCGCCGCTGCCCTTCGCGGACGGGACCTTCGACCTGGTCAGCAGCCGGCACCCCGTCAGCCCCCAGTGGGCGGAGATCGTGCGGGTGCTGCAGCCCGGTGGCACGTACTTCGCCCAGCACGTCGGCCCGCGCAGCGTCTTCGAGCTCGTCGAGCACTTCCTCGGCCCGCAGCCCCCCGAGCAGAGCTCGGACCGCCACCCCGAGCGGGAACGCGCCGCCGCCGAGGCCGCCGGGCTGGAAGTCGTGGACCTGCGCGCGGAGCGGCTGCGGATCGAGTTCCACGACATCGCCGCCGTCGTCCACTTCCTGCGCAAGGTGGTGTGGATGGTCCCGGACTTCACCGTGGCCGCGTACGAGTCCCGACTGCGGTCCCTGCACGAGCGGATCGAGGCCGAGGGCCCCTTCGTCGCCCACAGCACCCGTCATCTCTTCGAGGCCCGCAAGCCGCTCGTCTGACGGGCGGGTCCACGGAGACGGCTTCTGGAGACGGCTTCAGAAAGCTACAAAGTGGACAATCGGCGCATCGTGGGCCGATCTGCCCCGTATATCCATGGTCTTCACGGGGTTTCCACATCGTTATCCCAGGCGGCTCGCATCCGGGCCTCGGCTGACGTAAATTCAAGCCGAGGCAATTCGCGTCAGCAAAGCTGCGCGGTGGCACCGCGCAGAGGAGGGGGCTGCGCGGTGCCGCGCCCACTTCCCGGCGTCAAAGAAACGTTCCGACCCGGATTCACCCACGCGGGCGACGTCCTACGTCCCCATGATGCCGCCGCGATTCGGTCACGAAACCTCCATGAACAGGGCTTCGGTCGTCCATCGCGCCGTTGCCGTCCGACTCCGGAGAGTAGTTGTGGCACGCCGGTGCACGCATCAGCCCTCACGAAGGGTTATGGTGGAAACCCCCCCTCGGGCCGGTCCGTCTCCCCCCCACGGACCGGCCCGTTTTTTGTGTCCTGAGGTGCCCAGGGGTCCCTGGGAGGCGTCTTGAGGTACCTGACACCGCGCGGGGCCCGCGGCGGCCGGCGCTCCGCCGCACGGCGCGAACGGTGTCCCGCGGCCTGTCCTTGCCCATGCGCCCGAAGGCCCCGTGCAGTTGGCGACCGGCGACCCCCGGTACGCTCTAGCCGCGGGGACCGCCATCTCAGAGGGGCTGACTTTCACGTGAACCTGCGCGACAAGCTGCGCGGCCTGCTGGTCAGGCTCTACGCACGCCGGGTGGAAGGCCACCTGGACCACGCCCAGGTGCCCAAGCACATCGGTGTCATCGTGGACGGCAGCCGGCGCTGGGCGAAGGCCGCCGGTTCCACCCCTGTCGACGGCCACCGCGCCGGCGCGGAGAAGATCGAGGAGTTCCTCGGCTGGTGCACCGAGACGGACGTCGAGGTCGTCACCCTCTGGCTGCTGTCGACGGACAACTTCAACCGCCCGCCGGAGGAGCTCGGCCCCCTCCTCGGCATCATCGAGGACGTCGTGCGCACCCTCGCCGCCGACGGCCGCTGGCGCGTCCACCACGTCGGCACCCCGGACCTGCTGCCCTCCCCGATGCAGACGGCGCTGAAGGAGGCGGAGGAGTCCACCGCCCACGTCGACGGCATACTCGTCAACGTCGCCATCGGCTACGGCGGCCGCCAGGAGATCGCCGACGCCGTACGGGCGATGCTGCTCGACGCGCACGAGAAGGGCACCTCGATGGAGGAGCTCGCCGAGGCCGTCGACATCGACATGATCGGCCGCCACCTCTACACCGGCGACCAGCCCGACCCCGACCTGGTGATCCGTACCAGCGGCGAGCAGCGGCTGTCCGGCTTCATGCTCTGGCAGACCGCCCACTCGGAGTACTACTTCTGCGAGGTCTTCTGGCCGGCCTTCCGGAAGGTCGACTTCCTGCGTGCGCTGCGCGACTACGCGGCCCGCCACCGACGCTACGGCGGCTGACGGGCGCCTGCGGAAGCAGTCCGGCTACCCCGTTCTGGGGCGGAAGTAACAGGGAGTTCACCAGCGCGCCGTCCTCTGCGTGGGCATGGCGGCGCGTTTTCGAGGGCATAAGCCAGTCAGGTCGATGCCCGAACCACGGGTGTCGGATCTCAGCGGGCGGCACGGGGCCGTCCGCCCGGGAGGCCCTTTGCACCAGCCTTGCCGTGCGGTCACAGCACGGAAGAAGCAGTGGAGGGCCGGTCCCCGGCCCGTGCAAACGGGCCGTCGACCGGTCCAGCTCCACTCCGTCGCTCCCCGACCTCTTCCGAGGGGGTACGTCCTTCCGTGGTGACCAGCACAAAGCGCCACAAGCCAGACCGGCGCACTTATGTCCTCGACACCAGTGTTCTGCTGTCGGACCCCAACGCCCTGAGCCGCTTCGACGAGCACGAGGTCGTGCTTCCCATCGTCGTGGTGACGGAACTGGAGGCCAAGCGGCACCATCCCGAACTCGGCTACTTCGCCCGGCAGGCCCTGCGCCTGCTCGACGACTTCCGGGTCCGGCACGGCCGTCTCGACGCTCCCATCCCGATCGGGGACCTGGGCGGAACCGTTCGTGTCGAGCTCAACCACTCGGACCCCAGCGTGCTGCCCAGCGGCTACCGCCTGGGGGACAACGACTCCCGCATCCTCGCGGTCGCCCGCAACCTGCAGGCCGAGGGGTACGACGTCACCGTCGTCTCGAAGGACCTCCCGCTCAGGATCAAGGCGTCCTCGGTCGGTCTCCTCGCCGAGGAGTACCGCGCCGAACTCGCCATCACGGGCTCCTCCGGCTGGACCGGAATGTCCGAACTGACCCTGCCCGGCGAGCAGGTGGACATCCTCTTCGACGAAGGCCATGTCTACGTCCCCGAGGTGTCCGACCTGCCCGTGCACACGGGGCTGACCATCCACTCCGAGCGCGGCAAGGCGCTCGGCAGGGTCTCGCCCGAGGGCAACGTCAGGCTGGTGCGCGGCGACCGGGAGGCGTTCGGCATCAAGGGCCGCAGCGCGGAGCAGCGCATCGCGCTGGACATCCTCCTGGACCCGGACATCGGGATCGTGTCCATGGGCGGCCGGGCCGGCACCGGCAAGTCGGCGCTCGCGCTGTGCGCGGGTCTCGAGGCGGTCCTGGAGCGCCGCCAGCACAAGAAGGTGATGGTCTTCCGGCCGCTGTACGCGGTGGGCGGGCAGGAGCTCGGCTATCTGCCGGGCTCCGAGTCCGAGAAGATGAGCCCCTGGGCGCAGGCGGTCTTCGACACACTGTCCGCGGTCACCAGCCGCGAGGTCATCGAGGAGGTCACCGCGCGCGGGATGCTGGAGGTCCTGCCGCTCACCCACATCCGCGGCCGCTCGCTGCACGACGCGTTCGTGATCGTGGACGAGGCGCAGTCCCTGGAACGGAATGTGCTTCTGACCGTTCTGTCCCGCATCGGCGCGAACTCACGGGTCGTTCTGACCCATGACGTGGCACAGAGGGACAATCTCCGCGTCGGTCGCTACGACGGTGTCGTCGCCGTGGTGGAGAAGCTGAAGGGGCACCCGCTCTTCGCGCACGTGACCCTGACGAGGTCCGAGAGGTCCCAGATCGCGGCCCTTGTGACCGAAATGCTGGAGGACGGCCAAATCTGAGGTAGTACACGCCCGTTGGCGCCGTCCGGAAAGGCCAAGAGCCTAGCCGGGCGGCGCCTTCGCGTGTCGAGGTTTCTCGAAATCCCTGGGGTCAAACGGGATGTGAGCTTTCACACGCAACTCAGAATTGCCACCCGGCGTCCGGTTACGGCAGAGTCTCGGTTCTGTCAGGCCCCGCATACGGCACACCTGTACCCCCAGCGGTACGGCACCACAGCAGGACCACCAACTCCATAGTCGACGCCGTATGCCGCCCGCGCACCACGCGGCGCTCCCCGCAGGGGAGTTGCCCACCGGGCCCGCGCCTCCCGTGACCCCGTTAGTTGGGAGGCCAGTGTCTAGGGGCACGATTGCGTCCGCCAGGGTCACCGAAGCGGGCGATGCTGGAAGGAAACCGTGTGAGCCCGATTTCGGTCCGGGGATTCGCAGTGGCCTCCGCCACCGCGGTCACCGCTGTAGGTAGCGTTGTCGGAGTAGCCTCCGGCAGTGTCGCGCAGCCGAACGACGCCGAGGCGACGGCAGCCGACACGACGCTCCTGGCGGACATCCCCGCGGGTGAGCAGGCTCAGGTGCAGACCGCGTCCCTCACGCAGCAGGCCGACACGCAGGCCATCGCCGCGGACGCGAGCGCCAAGAAGATCGCGGAGGAGTCGGCCCGCAAGGCCGCCGCCAAGTCCGCGATCCAGAAGAAGGAGGCCGCCGAGCAGGCGGCCAAGGAAGCCAAGGAACGCGCCGAGGCCAAGGAGAAGGCCAGCCGGAGCGCCTCCAGCTTCCCGGTCCAGAGCTCGTACACCGTCGCGCAGATCCAGGCGATGGCTGCCTCGATGGTGCCGAGCGGGCAGTTCCAGTGCTTCAGCAACATCGTGGACCACGAGTCCAGCTGGAACTACCGGGCCGTCAACGCCTCCTCCGGCGCCTACGGTCTCTTCCAGGCCCTGCCGGGCTCCAAGATGTCGTCGGTCGGCGCCGACTGGCAGACCAACCCGGCGACCCAGATCAAGTGGGGCCTCAACTACATGGACAGCCGGTACGGCAGCCCCTGTGAGGCCTGGTCGTTCTGGCAGGCCAACCACTGGTACTGAGCGCGCCCGGCTCTCAACCTTGCGAAGCCCCTCCCCGTCCTAGGGGGAGGGGCTTTCGCCATGTACGGTCGGACCGGACGACTCCAGGGGGGAGTGGTGAGGAGAGACGGGGGAAGAGGACGGATCATGTCGCGAGTGCCAGGGTGGATCGGTCGGGTCGGTGCCCGCCTGACCGATGTGGGAGAGCGGTTGGACGAGCGCCGCGCCGAGGTGGCCCGCGAGGAGGCCGACGCCGAAGCGGCCGAGCAGCCCGAGCGTGGGCCCGGCAGGACGGCCAAGGCCGTCTCCCGGCCGCCCGTCGTGCTGGTCCCCCGCCCCGACCCGGCGCAGGCCGTGCCGTGGGGCGTACGGGTCGCCGCCGAGGCCGGCTGGCGCCTCCTGGTCCTCGCCGGCACCGTCTGGGTGCTGATGCGGATCATCAGCTCCGTCCAGCTGGTCGTCTTCGCCTTCGTCGTCGCCCTGCTCATCACCGCCCTGCTCCAGCCCACGGTGGCCCGCCTCATGCGGCACGGCGTCCCGCGCGGGCCCGCCACGGCCCTCACCGCGATCCTCGGCTTCGTCATCATCGGGCTGATGGGCTGGTTCGTGACCTGGCAGGTCATGGAGAACATCGACGACCTCTCCAACCAGATCCAGAGCGGCATCGACGATCTGCGCAACTGGCTCCTGAAGAGCCCCTTCCACGTCACCGACAAGCAGATCAACCAGATCGCCAAGAACCTGCGTGAGGCGGTCGGCGCCAACACCGACCAGATCACCTCGGCGGGCCTGGAGGGCGTCCAGGTGGTCGTGGAGGCCCTCACCGGCATCCTGCTGACCTTCTTCTCCACCCTCTTCCTGCTCTACGACGGCCGGCGCATCTGGGGCTGGACGCTGAAGCTGGTCCCCGCGGCCGCCCGTCCCGCCGTGGCCGGCGCCGGCCCGCGCGCCTGGCGCACCCTGACCGCCTATGTGCGCGGCACGGTCCTGGTGGCCCTCATCGACGCCGTCTTCATCGGCATCGGGATCTACTTCCTCGACGTCCCCATGGCCGTCCCGCTGGCCGTCTTCATCTTCCTGTTCTCGTTCATCCCGCTCGTCGGCGCGGTCGCCTCCGGCGCGCTGGCGGTCCTCGTCGCGCTGGTCACCCAGGGCGTGTTCACGGCGGTGATGACCCTCGCCGTGGTCCTGGCCGTCCAGCAGATCGAGGGCCACATCCTCCAGCCGTTCATCCTCGGCCGCGCGGTGCGTGTCCACCCGCTCGCGGTCGTCCTCACCGTCGCGACCGGCGGCATGGTGGCGGGCATCGGCGGCGCCGTGGTGGCCGTACCGCTGGTGGCGGTGACGAACACGGTGGTGAGTTACCTCAAGGCGTACGCCGAGGAGCAGGGGGCGCCGCCCGAGGCCGAGGACGAGGTCGTGACGACGCGGGACGAGGCCGCGGCGGAACCGCCTCCGGACCCTGAAAAACATGCCTCGGATTCGGTCAATTGAGCGCCGAACACAGTGTTTTGAGCGTCCTGGTGACTCAACTTCCGTCAACTAGGGGCAGGTAGGAAACCCGCCCCCGGAATATGCGTTCGGACTGATACACCTTCCCTCCTCAGCGCTACGCGTCAGGCGTATGTGCGAGAAGGCGGGGGGGTGTGATGTCGGGCCACGAACTCCTGGCACAGGCCCTGGCCGAGTGCGGCCGCGACGGATTCACCGGAGAACTGCGCATCACCGGGACACCCGGAGGCACCTTCCACTTCGGCGACGGCCGGGTGGTCGCCGTGGAGTCGCCCGGCGCCCCGGGCCCCGAGGCACTGCTGCTGCGCTCGGGCCGGGTCAGCGGCGAGCAGTGGGCCGAACTGGTCCGGGAGTCCGGCGGCGCGCGCTGGCCGGCCACCGCGCTGATCGCCCACGGCTACGCGGGTGCCGCGCAGCTCAGGGTGGTGTGCGCGCTGGCCCTGCACGACGCCGCCTTCGCGATGGCCGCGGGCCGGGTGCAGGAGTGCGAACGCCGCGCCACCGCCGAGCCGTTCGCGCAGGTCCCGCTGGGTGAACCGCCCCTGCGGCTGCTTCAGGAAGCGCTGCGCAGACTCACCGCCCTCGCCGGCCTGCCGCACCCCGTGCACCCCGACCGGGAACGCCCCGTGCGCTCCGGCACGGACCGCGCGGCCGACGGCCTGCGACGCGAGCTGCTCACCCACGCCGACGGCCGCAGCACCTCCCGCGACCTCGCCTTCCGGGTCGGGCGCGGGGTCTACACCGTCAGCGTCGAAGTCGCCCGCATGCTCGACGAAGGGCTCCTAGTGTGCGCGGGACCGCCCGCGCCGGTCGCGGTCCGCGCGCTGCCCGACGGCGACGAGC
>NZ_RSAJ01000388.1 GCF_003933965.1 Streptomyces sp. RP5T | reverse complement strand
GGGGCGTACGGTCGCGCGTGCGGGGGTCCGGGCGCCGGCGGGATGGAGCATCTGTCCGGCGGCAAGCTCGCGATAAAGGGGGCTGCTGGTGAGCAGTTCCTCGTGGCGTCCTTGGGCGGCGATCCGGCCGTTGTCCAGAACAACGATCCGGTCGGCGTGCTGGACCGTGGAGAGCCGGTGTGCGATGACCAGGAGAGCGCATTCCCGGGCGACGTCCTTCATCACTGTGGTGAGCGCGGTCTCGTTGATGGTGTCGAGGTGCGAGGTGGGTTCGTCGAGCAGGAGGATCGAGGGGCGGGCGAGCAGCGCGCGGGCCAGGGCCACGCGCTGGCGCTCTCCTGCCGAGAGGGTGCCGCCGCGCTCGCCGAGCATTCCGGACAAGCCACCCGGCAGCCGCCGCACGACGCCGTCCAGTTGGGCGAGCTCGACGACGCGCCGCACCTCGGCGCCGGTGGCGTCGGGCGCTGCGTAGGTGATGTTGTCCCAGAGGGTGCCGTGGACGACGTGGGCGTTCTGGTCGACGACGGCGATGCGTTCGCGGCAGGCGGTACGGCTCAGGGCGGGGGCGGGCAGGCCGTCGAACAGCAGGGTCCCGGAGTCGGGTTCGTAGAATCTGGCCACGAGGGCGAAGATCGTGCTCTTTCCAGCACCCGACAGGCCGACCAGAGCCGTCTGCTGCCGGTGAGGGACATCGAACGAGACGCCGCGCAGCACCGGCCGGCCCGGGTCGTAGCCGAAGCTGAGATTCCGCAGGGCGAGGGCCGGTTCCTCCGGCTCCTCGCACGAGCCGTTCCGCCGGACTTCTTCGAGTGGGCGTGATCGGAGGGTCGGCGTCTCCTGGCAGGGCTCCGCCGGCAGGGTCAGCGCCTGCTCGATGCGCTGGTAGGCCCCCATACCCCGCTGCATCAGGCCGACCGCCCGGAAGACCGAGGACAGGGGAAGAACCAGGTAGGAGGCGTAGAGCAGAAAGGCGACCAGGTCACCGAGGGAGTTGGCGTGGCCATTGACGCGAAGGCCACCGATGACCAGGACGATCAGAAAGGAACCCTGTACCGCGAGTTCCACCGCGGGGCTCATCATCGAGGCAAGTTTCGCGGTCCGTACGCCGGCGTCGTACGCCGCCTCGACACGTTCTCCGATGCGGGCCGCTTCACGGTCCTCCGCTCGGTGAACCCGGACCATCGGCAGGGCGCCGAGGGCGCGTTCCAGGTCGGCGGCGATCGCGCCGACGGAGGTCTGCATGCGTTCGGAGGCGGCGCGGATCCCCTTGAGGAGCGAGGCGACGATCACCGCGGCGGTGGCCACGGTCGCGGCGACCAGGAGCAGCAGCAACGGGTCGATCCACGCCATGAGGACGATCGCTCCCGCGGCGACGAGGGAACCCGTCACCAGATCGACCAGTGCCTGGGAGACGACTTCTCTGAGCAGGGTGGTGTCGGAGGTGACCCGGGAGATCAGGTCGCCGCCGCGGTGCCGGTCGTACTCCCTCATCTCCAGCCGGAGAAGTCGCGCCACCAGACCGTGGCGAAGCCCTCGTACGATGCCTTCGCCCATGCGCTCCATGACGTAACGGCCCACGGCACCGGTTGCCGCTTCGGTCACGAACAGGACGGCCAGGAGCAGCAGCAGGGGCCACATCACCTGTCCCCGTCCGCTCGCGTCCACGACCTGTTTGGCGACGAGCGGCTGAGCCAGGCCCAGAGCGGAGCCGACCAGAGTGAGCGCGGTGGCGACGAGGACCGAAGCCCGGTGCCCGGCGGTCAGCCGGTACATGGTGGCGACCGCGACGCGGGTGGAGCGGTCCCCCTCCACTGCCAGGTGCGCCTGATCCACGACGGTTTCGGTCATCGGCTCGATCGGCTCCCGGGAGCGACCGTGATGAGCCGGGTGAAGTAGTCGTCGGGCACACCCTCGTCCACGGGGTGGCCATCGGCCTCGATCCAGGCGTGGGCCGTGAAGGGAGGCACCACGCGCACCCCGGTGCACCAGGTCGGCCAGCTCCCGTTCAGGCGGCACAGCAGCGCCGCTCCCAGAGACCTGGGCAGGCAGCCTTTCGGCCCGGCGCAGCGCAGGCTCACCGCGCACATGGCGTCTCGTGCGTTCTTCGCCTGTGTGACGGTGGCCGGCGTGGCTCCGCGACGGGCGAGGTGGAGGAGGGTGCGGATCCGGCGGGGTGGCAGGAGGGCGAGCGCGCAGGCGAGGGGCAGGACGAGACGGGCGGCCAGGCGTTGGGGGAAGGGCACACCCGTGGGCCGTTCCAGGGCGCTGGGCGTCGTCATTGGGCCAGCCCCGAGGCCTTCAGGTCCTTCACCAGGACCTCGACGTCCTGCTTCGCCTGGGCGAGGTCGATGTCGAACTCGTCGACAAGCGCGGCGACCGCGGCGGCTTCGTCACCACCCCTCATCAGCGTGCTGACCACGAGGCTGCCGGTCGGATTCAACTCCCAGTATTCCCCGGCACGTTCGTCCAGGAGGACCGTGCCGTAGTCCGTCTCGGCGGTGGAGACGTAAGCACCGAACTTCAATGCCATGCGGGTGCCCTTCTGCTGGGGAGCGGTGGTCATGAGGAAGCGGGAGCCACGGGCCCGGTGGTTCGCCGGAGACCGCGCAGCCACACCTCGGCGGCGATGGTCGAGTAGAGGATCGCGTCGCGCAGTTCGGGCGTGGCCGGACGTTGAGCGAGCCGACGCAGGGCGGCGCCGTCGACCAGCCCGAGCTGTTCCAGCCGGGAGTCCTCCCAAAGCGCCAGCAGATCGGCGCGGTGCTCGCGCAGTCCGTTGGACGCGTCCATGGAAGCGGCGGCCTTGTTGGTGCGACGCAGGCACGCCTCGGGCACGATCCCGCTCATGGCGGTGGTCAGGAGGGGTTTGTACTGCCAGGGGGTGACGCGCTCGCTCGGGCGTACGGCGAGGCAGGCCTCGATGACGCGGTCGTCGAGGAACGGCGAGGCCATCGGCACGCCGGCCCGGGCGGCCATCCGGTCCCACTGACGGATGATGCGGGTGCAGGAGAGGATCTGTTCGAGGTCGGTGTGCAGGCCGCGGTCGGGGTGCAGGGGGACGGCCGTCAAGGCCGCCTCGCGCAGCGCCCGTTGGGCCATCCGTTCGGCGTCGGGGGTGACCCAGTCGAAGAGGCGAGGGGGCATGCCCCAGCCGAGGCTGGTGCTGACGGTGGCGGGTAGCGGGTCTCGCAGGCGGTCGGCGGAGTCGGCCAGCCACTTGCCGTACGGCCGCGAGTCGACCAGCGCGCGTGCCGTGCCGCCGAGGGGCCACTGCCACAGGGCCCTGAAGCCGCGCAGCTGACGCAGTGCGAACAGCGGCCGGGTGCGCAGCAGTCGGTGGTAGTACGCCTCCGAGCACCAGGCCACGTGGTCGCCACCGATACCGGTCAGGTGCAACCGGCTGCCGCGCTTCGCCAAGGGGGGCAGGTGGTGCAGGACCCTTGATCGGTCCATGACGCCGATGGTCGGTTCGTCCAGCAGGTCATCGATGTCGAGCAGGTCGGTGTAGACCAGCGGTGAAGCGTCGGCGTCCCAGACCACGTGGTCGACGCCCGGCATCGACCGGGCGGCCAGTTCGGCCCAGTGCAGATCGGTGTCGGCGGGGTCGCGCCCCGGCCAGGTGCTGGCCACCACCCGGGCCGGCGAGCGGTCCGCCAGGAAGCAGATGGAGGTGGAGTCCAGGCCGCCCGACAGGTCGCAACTGACCACGCCACCCTGCCGGGTACGGGCGTCCACCGCCGCGGTGAGGGCATCGCGGACGAGCGGGGCGCCGTCGGCGAGGCTCCGTTCCGCTTCCGGTGGTGTCCACCAGTGCGAGTGGCGCACGGTGCGGCCGTCCGGCGAGACGATCAGCGCGTCTTGGGGGGACACGGCGGTGACGCCTCGCCACATGGACGCCTGGGCGAGTGGATGGGGAACCGGCCACAGCAGCCGGACGGCCAGTTGCTCCTCGTCAGGGTCGGTTCCGAGCATGTCGGCGAGTACGTCGGCACGGCTGGCGGCCACCTGTGTCCCGTCGACGAGGGCATGAAAGACCAAGCGGAGCCCGGAGGCGGTGCCCTGCACTCTGAGGCGCCCGTCGAGCGCGGCGACGAGATGGAAGCTGCCGGGGAGGGAGCGGGCCAGTGCGTCGAGTTCGGCGAGATCACGTAGCCGTCCGGCTTGGCGCCGGAGCTCTACGGCATCGATCGGACAGCAGCCGATGACGGCGAGGGCCGTCTGGCCGGCGCGCGCGGTGACGATCTCCTGGTCGTGCCACTGCCCCACCATCCAGGGCCGGCCCGATGCGTGTCGCAGGGTTCGCGTGCCGGGGCGGGTGAAGGAGCGGGCCGCGGCGGCCGCGTCCTCCCGGTCGGTGAAGACCGTGAAGTGCGCGTCGCCGGGGCCCGTCCCCGCACTCTCGTGCAGTTCAGTCATGACGTCGGGTCAGGAACGGTCGCTCGTCAGTTCTTGCTCAGGATGAGGCGGTCGTTGCCGGAGCTCTGCAGGAGCCCGGTCTTCTTCCGGAACGTCCCGAGACGGAGCAGCGTCGGCGCCTCGTAAGCCTTCTTCATGACTTCTCCTCACATGCGGTGTCTCGACCGCCCCTTGGTCGGCGGGGAACCGGAGGCCGGTTCCCCGCCGTCCTGTCCAGGCTCATCGGGAGCCGGAACAAGGAAGCGGGTGTGCACAAGAGTTATGCGCCCGGATGAGTGCGCAGCAAGACCAATGAAATAAGTAAGATCGTCCTTCAATTGTCCGGACGACCGGAGAGCAACGCTGCGGCTCACCGGATTCTCAAAAATGCAGCATTCAGCGATTCGGATGCGCGCACAGTCGGAAAAAGGTTTCGACCTGCGCATCGAGAAGCACACCGTCGAGGTGACGAAGGAGGCGGCCGACGGAAGCCGGACGGAGCCGACGGGCTCAGTCGGCCCCCGTCGCCGTGCAACCTCTCCTTCCGAGCCTTGACGGTTTCGCTCGCGACGTGCGGACGGCCGGAGGAGTGCAGTAGCTGAGCTCAGGCCCGTCCGCGCGGCTCCGCAGCGCGCCGGGCCACCGAGTCGGAGACCACCGCGACGAGCAGCACCCCGCCGGTGATCATGAACTGGGTCGCCGAATCGACTCCCAGGAGCGCCATACCCGAGGCGATCGACTGGATGATGAGCACCCCCAGCAGGGCGGACCAGGTCGAGCCACGTCCGCCGAACAGGCTGGTTCCGCCGATGACGGCAGCGGCGATGGCGTTGATCAGCAACATGCCGGCGCCGGGCACCTGCGTCGCCGAGGTGAGCCGCGACGCGACGAACAGGCCGCCGACCGCGGCCAGGGCTCCCGACACCAGGAACACCGAGATCCGCACGCGCGCCACCCCGACGCCGGCCCGCTGGGCCGCCTCCGCACCACCGCCCAGTGCCAGGACCTGTCGGCCGTAAGGCGTGCGGCGCAGGAGGAGGTCCGAGGCGATGATGACTGCGAGGAAGATCAGCAGCGCCAGCGGCAGGCCCTCGAAGCGGCGCAGCACGTAGACGGTGGCGAAGACGGCCACCGCGAGGAGCGTCGTACGAGCCCATATCTCACCCGTGGGCCGGTACGGCACCCCGGCGGCGGAGCGGCGCCTGCGGTCGTGGTAGGAGACGAGGAGGTAGGCGGCCGTGCCGAGTGCCGCGAGGCCGTAGGCGGCGACGGCGGAGCCGAAGTAGCGGCCGGTCAGCTTGGCTACGAGCCCGTCCTCGCTGAAATCGATGGAGCTCTCCGGTCCCAGCAGATAGAGCATGAGCCCGTTCCATGTCAGCAGGCCCGCGAGGGTGACGACGAACGCGGGTACGCCGGTTTTGGTGAAGACGAAGCCTTGGACGGCTCCGGCTGCCGCGCCGCAGATCACGGCGATGATCACGGCGAGCCATTCCGGCAGTCCTTGGTTCACACTCAGCGCCGCGAAAAGAGCGCCCGACAGGCCGGCGAGCGCGCCTACTGACAGGTCGATCTCGCCGATCAGCAGCACGAAGACGACGCCGACAGCGATCATTCCGGTCCCGACGATGTCCACGCTGAGGACGGACAGGTTGCGTGGCGAGAGGAAGTTGTTGTTGAGGCTCTGAAAGACGGTGCAGATCACGGCTAGGGCGAGCAGGGCCGGGGCCGGGCCGAGTTGCCCCTTGCGGAGTCTGTGGCGCACCGCGTCCGCGTACGCCCTGAGACGTCCGGTCAACCACTGCCCGTCGCGCCGCCTGTTTGTGGCAGGCCCGGCGTCGGCGCGCGCCCGGATCCCCCTACCCGTCCACCTCCCCCTCACGGCCATGCCTCCTCCGGGTCGGCCGGGTGATGGGGGGCTGAATTGTCCGCCGCACCGGTGATGGAGGCGATGATCTGTTCCTGAGGGGTGGTGCTCACGTTGAAGAGGCCGTTGTTGCGGCCGAGGCGCAGGACGGCGACCCGGTCGGCGACGGCCTTGATGTCCCCCATGTTGTGGCTGATGAGGAGCACCCCAGCGCCCCGGTCGCGGAGCTCCTCGATGAGGTCGAGGAGCTGATTGGTCTGTTGGAGGCCCAAGGAGGCGGTGGGCTCGTCGAGCAGGAGCAGCCTGGGCTCGCTGAGAAACGAGCGGGTGATCGCGACGACCTGCCGCTGGCCGCCGGACAGGGTGGCGAGCGGCGCACGCACGTCGGGGATGCGGATGGGCAGCGTTTGCAGCAGTTCGCGGGTCCGGCGCTCCATCTCCACCTCGTCGAGGATGCCGAATCGCTGGATTTCGCGGCCGAGGAAGAGATTGGCGACGACATCGAGGTTGTCGCACATCGCGAGGTCCTGGTAGACGGTCGCGATTCCCAGCAGCCGGGCGTCCTGAGGACGCCTGATATGGACGGGACGGCCCTCCCATTCGATGATGCCCTTGTCTGGTGGACCGACGCCCGAGATCACCTTGATCAGGGTGGACTTACCGGCAGCGTTGTCGCCGACCAGGGCAACGACCTCCCCGGCCCGGATCTCGAGCTCGACGTCCACCAACGCCTGGACCGCAGCGAAGTGCTTGGAGACGCCGCGCAACGCCAGCAGGGGCTGAACCACGGGGCCACCTTCCTCCGCCTTCGAGGCGAGCTCATCGTGTGAGTCCGGCCTTGTCGCAGGCGGACCGGAGGTTCGGGGGGCATAGCTGGTCGACGGTGTAGATACCGTCCTTCACCAGGGTGTCCTTGATGTTGCCGACCGTCACCGAAACGGATGGCAGCAGGACCGCCGGGATGTTCTTGGTGGTAGGGCTGTCCACGGTGCTGGTGGCGATGGACTTGACCGTCTTGCCGCGTCCCAAAGCGATGGCCATCTCGACGGCGGCGTCGGCCGCGGACTTGTAGGGCTTGTAGACGGTCATGTACTGATCTCCCCTGACGACGCGCTGCGCGGCCACGAGGTCGGCGTCCTGGCCGGTCACCGGGGGCGGTGGCCTGACCCCGGCGGCGCCGAAGGCGGAGATCACGGCGCCGGCGAGGCTGTCATTGGCAGCCAGTACGCCGTCGATGCGGCTCACACCCAGATTGGCGATGGCGCCGGTCATGTTGGCGTAAGCGTTCTCCGGCCGCCATCCGACGGTGTCGTACGACTTGCCGATCTTCACCTTGCCCTTGAGGACGGAGAGCGCTCCCCGCTTGAACCAGCCCGCGTTGGGGTCGACCGTGGCGCCATTCATCATGACGATCTGGCCGCCGTTCGCCTTCGGACCCATGGCCTTCAGGAGTGCCTCACCCTGAAGCCTGCCGACCGTCGCACCGTCGAAGGTGACGTAACCGGAAATAGGGCCCTGCGCGAGCCGGTCGTATGCGACGACCGGGATGCCGGCCCGGTGCGCGGCCTCGACCGACGAGCGCAGCGACTTGGGGGCGATGGCGGCGATGATCAGGACGTCCACGCCCCTAGTGATCATGGCGTCGATCTGCTGCCGCTGGACTGCCGGATCTGCGGTGGCGGCGACGATCGGTGCCGGGCAGTGCGGGCACAGCTGCTTCAGCCTCTTCTCGATCAGGGGCCTGTCGAACTGCCCGAAGCGAGAGGCCCCGCCCCCCGGGAGCAG
>NZ_RSAJ01000387.1 GCF_003933965.1 Streptomyces sp. RP5T | reverse complement strand
GAACGCGCTGCACCAGCCCCCACCGAAGCCGACACGGGCCGCCGCAGGCATTTCAGGGGCGCGGGGAACTGTGCGAAAACGCCCGCCCCCACCGGACCCGCGCCGTCGCTACTTCAGTGCCAGCCAAGCCACCGCCGCGACGATCGCCACCGCGACCACCACGCCGACGATGAGCCCGATGCGCGGGCCGCCCGAGGCGGCGGGCGCGGTCTGCTGGCGGCCCTGCGGGCCTTCGTCGACGAACGCGCGGAACATCTGGGTGCTGCCGGCGGGGTCGTGGTTGCCCTGGGGGACCTGGTTCTCAGCCATGCCCAGAGACCCTAGCGAATCCGCGGGTCGGGCCCAAGTGCGGGGCTGACGGGGGCATCACCGGGCCCCACGTGCGGATTTACGTTCGTAATACTTGCCTTTGCCAAGTTTTTGTCCCGCATCCACCCCGTTTTATTTGCCTGTAGCAACCAAGCGCCCCTATGGTTGCCCTAAGCAACGAATACGGGAGGTGTGATGGCCGAGCAGGCGCGATACGAGGAACTGATCCGCCAGTTCAGCGCCTTCGGAGCCGTGAAGAGGGAGATCGGGCGGATGATGCCGTCCGAGTGCCCCTCGGGTTCCGCCGCGGTGCTGACCCTCCTCGAGCGCTACGGGGACATGCGCATGAGCAAGCTCTCCGAGCTGCTCGCCGTGGACATGTCGGTCACCAGCCGGCATGTCGCGCACGTCGCCGAGCGCGGCTGGATCGAGCGGTCCCCCGACCCCGCCGACAAGCGCTCCCGCATCCTGCGGCTGACGCCGGCCGGCCGGTCGCTCCTGGACCAGCTCTCCCGGCGGACCTGCCACATGCTCGCCGAGCGGCTCGGCGACTGGAGCGACGACGAGGTGGCCCAGCTGACCGCGCTGATGGCCCGGCTGCGGGCGAGTTTCGACGACACCCGTGCCCATGACACCCGCTCGCACGACACCCGCGTCCACGGTCCCGAACCCCGGCCACCCGTGCCCCCCGTACTCGAACAGACCACCCGTACACCCGCGATCACCCAGTAAGAGAAGGAAGCCCATGGCAACGACCACACCAGCCGGTGTGCGGGCTCACGCCAAGCACGGGGGAGGCTCCGGCGAGTACGCCCCCATGACGCACCGGCAGATCATGGAGGCCATCTCCGGCCTGCTGCTCGGCATGTTCGTGGCGATCCTGTCGTCCACGATCGTCACCAACGCCCTGCCGCACATCATCAGCGACCTCGGCGGCGGCCAGTCCGCCTACACCTGGGTCGTCACCGCCTCGCTGCTGGCGATGACCGCGACCACGCCCCTGTGGGGCAAGCTCGCCGACCTGTACAGCAAGAAGGCGCTCGTCCAGATAGCGCTGGTCGTCTACGTGCTGGGCTCGATGGCGGCCGGTCTGTCGCAGAACCCCGGCATGCTGATCGCCTGCCGTGTCGTCCAGGGCATCGGCGTCGGCGGTCTGTCCGCCCTCGCCCAGATCGTCATGGCCGCGATGATCTCCCCGCGTGAGCGCGGCCGTTACTCCGGCTACCTCGGCGCGACCTTCGCCGTCGCCACCGTCGGCGGCCCGCTGCTCGGCGGTGTCATCACCGACACCTCGTGGCTGGGCTGGCGCTGGTGCTTCTACGTCGGCGTCCCCTTCGCCGTCATCGCGCTGATCGTGCTCCAGAAGACCCTGCACCTGCCCGTCGTGAAGCGGGACGTCAAGGTCGACTGGGCCGGCGCGACCTTCGTCGCCGCCGCCGTCTCGCTGCTCCTGGTCTGGGTCACCTTCGCCGGTGACAAGTACGACTGGGTGTCGTGGCAGACGTACACGATGGTCGGCGGTTCGATCGTCCTCGGACTGCTGTTCGTGCTGATCGAGTCCAAGGCCACCGAGCCGATCATCCCGCTGCGGCTGTTCCGCAACCGCACCATCACGCTCGCGTCGCTGGCCTCACTTTTCGTCGGTGTCGCGATGTTCACCGGCACGGTCTTCTTCAGCCAGTACTTCCAGCTGGCCCGCGACAAGTCCCCGACGATGTCCGGCGTCATGACCATCCCGATGATCGGCGGACTGTTCGTCTCCTCCACCGTCTCCGGGCAGTTCATCACCCGCACCGGGCGCTGGAAGGCGTGGCTGGTGAGCGGTGGCGTGCTGGTGACGGCCGGTCTCGGCCTGCTCGGCACCATCCGGTACGACACGGCCTACTGGAAGATGTCGATCTTCATGGCCCTGCTGGGTCTCGGCATCGGCATGATGATGCAGAACCTGGTGCTGTGCACGCAGAACCAGGTCGACCCGTCCGACCTCGGCTCGGCCAGCTCGACGGTCACCTTCTTCCGTTCCCTCGGTGGTGCGGTCGGCGTCTCCGCGCTCGGCGCGGTGATGTCCCACCGGATCACGCACTACGTCAAGGACGGCGTCGCCGCCCTCGACCCGCAGTACCGGGCCGCCCTGGCCGGTTCCGGCTCCTCCACCGACAGCATCCCGGACCTGGCCAAGCTCCCGGCCCCGGTGCGCACGCTCATGGAGAGCTCCTACGGCCACGGCATCGCCGACGTGTTCCTGATCGCCGGCGCCCTCGCGGCCGTCGCGTTCCTGATCACCCTGTTCATCAAGGAGGTCCCGCTGCGGACCAAGGGCGCGCTGGCGCAGGCGGCGGCCGACGAGGCTCCCGCTCCCGCAGAGACCCCGGTGGAGACCGCGACCGGCGCGCACACCCCGAGCCTGGCAGCCACCGAGACCGTCCCCTCCGCAACCACGAACGCCACCGAGACCGGCCCCGAGGGCACCCAGCGGCTGTCCGCCGTGGCCACCCTCGCCCGGCCGGACGCCTCCGCCGCGGGCTCCGGCGGCATCCCGGTCCGCGGTTTCGTGCGCGGCGCCGAGAGCGCGCCGGTCCCGCAGGCCGCGGTCACGCTGATCTCCCTCTCGGGACAGCAGCTGGGGCGGTCGGTCACGCAGGCCGACGGTTCCTACGCGGTCCAGGCGCCGGGCGTCGGGTCGTACGTGCTGATCGCCTCCGCGGACGGCTTCCAGCCGCAGGCGTCCACCGTCCTCGTGAACGGCGAGCCGGTTGCCTACGACGTCCTCCTCAGCGGCACCAGCGGGCTGAACGGGCTCGTGCGGGCCGCGCAGAACGGCGAGCCGGTCAAGGACGCCATGGTGATCGTCACCGATGTGCGGGGCGATCTGCTGGCCACCGGGACCACCGGTGAGCAGGGCGAGTTCGCCTTCGGCGAGCTGGTGCCGGGTGCCGTGACCGTGGCGGTGAACGCCGCCGGGTTCCGGCCGCGCGCCCTGCCCGTCGAGGTCGGCGGCACCGGCGTCACCCGGATCGAGGTCGACCTCGACGCGGGCGCCCGCCTCCAGGGTGTCGTCCGGGCGCCGCACGGTCCGCTGGCCGACGCGCGGGTCACTCTGGTGGACGCGGCCGGCAACGTGGTCGGCACCGCCACCACCGGGACGGACGGGGCGTACGCCTTCACCGACCTGGACGGCGGCGAGTACACGGTCATCGCCACGGGCTACCCGCCGCAGGCGACGGCCCTGACGGTGAACGGGCCCGGCGTCGACGGCCACGACATCGAACTCGCCCACCCCGGCGAGTAGTTCACCCGCTCCGGCCCGTGGCAGGGAGCGCGCTCCGAGCGGAGGCGCGCGCCCGCCACGGGCCGGTCTTCTTCGAGGAGTTACGTGACATGGGACTGAGCGCGAGGATCCGCACCCGGGACGGGTGGGCCGTGTCGCACGCGGTCGTGACGGTGACCGACATGACCGGCACCCAGGTGCTGCGCGCGGAGGCCGACGCCGAGGGTGCCGTACGGGACCGGACCCCGCTGGAGCCGGGGCCGTACACCGTGATCGTCACCGCCGTGGGCTACGCGCCCGCCGCCTCCAGCGCGATCGTCACCGCGAGCGGCCGGGCCGAGGTCGGCACGGTCACGCTGGCCCGCATCGGCGGGGCGGAACTCCCGCCGCCGGGGCCCTGGACCGTCGACCCGGCCCACTCCAGCGTGGGCGCGGTCGCCCAGCACCTGGGCATCTCCAGCGTGCACGGCCGCTTCACCGACTTCACCGCGGCGATCGAGGTCGCCCCGGACGACGTGACCAAGTCCCGGGTGGAGGCGGTGATCCGGGCCGCCTCCATCGACACGGGGAACGCGATGCGGGACGAGCACCTGCGGTCGGCGGACTTCCTGGACGTCGAGCGCCACCCCGAGATCACCTACCGGTCGACGGGGCTGACGGTGGCCGGCACGGACCGCTGGACCGTGCGCGGCGAGCTCGCCATGCGGGGTGTCGTCCGGCCGGTGGACCTGGACCTGTCCTACCTGGGCACCGGCGCCGACCCCTGGGGCGGGACCCGCGCGGCCTTCCGGGCGACCACCCAGCTGCGGCGGGAGGACTTCGCCATGAACTACAACCAGGTCGTGCAGGCCGGGATCGCGGCGATCGGCACGACGCTGAAGGTCGAGCTAGATGTGCAGGCGGTGCAGGGGGAGTCGCTGCCGACGGCCTGAGGGCTTTGTCAGTGGCGGGTCGTACGGTTCGGGGTATGGAGCGGAGCACGGGGGTGCAGGGGTATTACGCCGAGTCGGCGGAGCGGCTGGGGCGGGTCTACGAGAGCGTGTCGTTCGAGGACGTGCACGGGGCGCTGCTGGATCTGCTGCCCGAGGCGCCCGCGCGGGTGCTGGACGTCGGCGCGGGGACCGGGCGGGACGCGGCGGCGCTCGCCGGGCGCGGGTACGCCGTCGACGCGGTGGAGCCGGTCGCGGAGCTGCGCCGGGTGGCCGAGCGGCTGCACCCGGACGACGGCGTGACCTGGCGGGCGGGGGCGCTGCCGGAGATACCGGGCGTGCGGGGGCCGTACGACGTCGTCCTGCTGTCCGCGGTGTGGATGCACCTGGACCCGGAGGAACGGCCCGTCGCGATGCGGCGCCTGGCCGGGCTGCTCGCGCCCGGTGGGCTCCTGCTGATCACCCTGCGGCGCGGGGAGCCGCCCGTGGACCGGCGGATGTTCGACGTCCCGCCGGAGGAGGTCGCCGAGCAGGGGGAGCAGGCGGGGCTGAGACTGCTGCGGACCGTGGCCGAGGGTGCGGACCGGCTCGGTCGTGAGGCGGTGCGCTGGCAGGCCGTGGCGCTCCAACTAGGCTGATTCCATGGCACCGAACATTGCGACCAACAAGTCCGTCTCCCTGGATGAGCTGCTGGACTTCGTACGGCCCCGGCACCGGGCGATCCTGCTGACGCGGCGGGCGGACGGGTCACCGCAGGCCTCGCCGCTGACCTGCGGGGTGGACGACTCGGGGCGGATCGTCGTGTCGACGTATCCCGAGCGGGCGAAGACGCGGAACGCGAAGCGGGACTCACGGGTCAGCGTGGTCGTGCTGAGCGACGACTGGGACGGCCCGTGGGTGCAGGTCGACGGGAGTGCCGAGGTCATCGACGCGCCGGAGTCCGTGGAGCCGCTGGTGGAGTACTTCCGGAACATCTCCGGGGAACACCCCGACTGGGACGAGTACCGGGCGGCGATGGTGAAGCAGGGCAAGTCGATCATTCGGGTCACGCCGGAGCGGTGGGGGCCGGTGGCCACCGGTGGGTTTCCCGCGCGGTTGGCGCCGGACGCCTAAGAGGGTGGGGGCTTCTCCTTCGTCGGCGGGTGTGCGTTCACCATCGTCTCGATGCCTGCCACGAGCAGGTCCAGGGCGAACGTGAAGTCCCTGTCCCGCATCTCCTCGACCGTGTCGCCGCCCCTCGCCGTCATGATCTCCTCGTTCTCCCTGAGGATCTCGGCGGCGTCGGGGGACTGAGTGGCTGTGGTCATGGCATGGCGGAAGTAGGCGTCCTGGGTCATGCCGGCCTGGGTGGCGCGGGTGACGAAGTGGCCCTCGATGGTGCCGAAGCCGTAGACGAACTGGAAGACGGCGGAGATCGCGCCCGTGATGCCGTGGGCGGGCAGGCCGGTCTTGCGGATGACCCGGTGGACGGTCCGGGAGAGGGCCAGGGAGTGGGGGCCGATGTTGAGGAAGGTGCCGGCCAGCGGGGAGACCCAGGGGTGCCGGACCAGCAGGCCGCGGTACTCCCTGGCGATCGTGCGCAACTGGTCCCGCCAGTCCTCGTCGGTCTCCGGATCCGGCAGCTCCAGTCCGCCGAAGGCCGCGTCCAGGGCGAGTTCGAGGAGGTCGTCCTTGGTGTCGACGTACCAGTAGACGGACATCGCGGTCACGTTCAGCTCGGCGGCCAGGCGCCGCATGGAGAACTTGGCCAGCCCCTCCGCGTCCAGGAGCCGTACGGTCACCTCGGTGATCCGGTCCCGGTCCAGCCCGGACGGCTGCCCGCCGCCACGCCCGCCTCGGCGCACCTTGCCTTCCAGCCAGACACTGGTCCGACCCGAGGCCTTCCGGCCCTCGTTCGCCATGGCGCACCTTCCAAGAACTTCCGTCGACTGGCAAAGATGCTAGGTGTCCACCGGCCCGAAGGGGCGCGGGGAACTGCGCGCGTGACCACGACGGACCCGTCCCCGCCGCCGCACCGCCGCCCCTCAGGCGGGCTGCACCCGCTCGGCCCGCCGCAACAGCACCGCCGCCACCACCCCGCCCAACAGCACGGCCGCCGCGCCCACCAACTGGCTGCTCTCCAGGCCGGAGGCGAACGCGTCGGTGATCCGCGTCCGCTCCGACACCGATCCCGCCTCGGCGAGCGCCGCCGGCAGCGAGGCGGCCGCCACCGAGACCAGCGTCGCGAACCGCGCGTTCAGCACCGCGCCGAGGACCGCGACCCCCAGTCCCTGCCCGAACTCCGCCACCGTGCCGTTGATCCCCGCGCCGACCCCGGCCTTCTCCGGCGGGATCGCGCTCATGATCGCGTGTGCCATCGCGGGACTGGCGACCGCCGCCCCCGCGCCGATCAGCACCAGCCCGAGGAGGGTGCCCGGATAGCCGTGGCCGGTGAGCGTGGCGACGGAGAGAAGGCCCGCGGCCATCACCGCCATGCCGAGGCCGATGGCGAGCGGCGTCCCGAGCCTGGTCGACCAGGTCGCCGCGAGGCCCGTGAAGTTGAGGGCCACGATCATCAGCGCGAGGGGTGCCGTCCGCAGCCCCGCCTCCAGGGGGCCGTAGCCGAGGACGAACTGCATGTGCTGGGTGAGCAGGAAGAGCGAGCCGCCCATGCCGAAGGTGATCAGGACCGCCCCGGCCACCGCTCCGGTGAACCGGCGGTCACGGAAGAAGTGCAGGTCGAGCATGGGGTGGGGGATCCGGCTCTCCCAGTACGCGAACCCGGCGAGGACCCCGGCCGCCACGGCCGCCGGCGTCAGCACCCGGCCGGACGTCCAGCCGTGCTCGGGGCCGGAGATGATCGCGAACACCAGGGAGGTCATACCGATCGTGGAGAGCAGGGCACCGAGGAGGTCGGGGCGGTCGCCGCGCGGGTTCTTGGATTCGGGGACCAGGATCACGACCGCGACCAGGGCGAGCGCGGCGACCGGCAGGTTGATCAGGAAGATCGCGCCCCACCAGAAGTGGTTCAGCATGAAGCCGCCGAGGAGGGGGCCGGTCGCGAAACCCAACGAGTTGACGGCCGCCCAGATGCCGATCGCCTTCGGCTGCTCCTCGGGCGCGAAGATCTGCATCGCCACGGCGAGCGTGGTGGTCATCAGCAGCGCGCCGCCCACGCCCATCCCGGCCCGGGCCGCGATCAGTTGGGCCGTGGAGCCGGCGAGCCCGGCGACCAGTGAACCGACGCCGAACAGCACCAGCCCCGCGACCAGCATCTTCTTGCGGCCGTAGCGGTCGGCGGCGCTGCCCGCGGTGAGCAGCAGGCCCGACTGCACCAGTGAGTACGCGTTGATCATCCACTGGATGTCGGAGGTGGCGGCGCCCAGTTCGCGGGTGAGGGAGGGGATCGCCACGTTCAGGATCGTGTTGTCGAGCAGCACGGTGAGCTGCGCGAGACAGATGACGCCGAGTATCAGCCAGCGCTGGGGGTGGCCCTGGGAGACGGCGGCGGGGGCGGGAGCGGTCATGTTGTACACCGTAGAACAGTCCTTATACGGTGTACAAC